>CAZKNH010000050.1:0-26582 GCA_964553875.1 uncultured Gammaproteobacteria bacterium
CGAGGTTCGCGCCGATCGTGTAGATGTCGTTCAGATACATCTGGATCGGGTCGTTCGTCTTCTGCCCGAGCAGGAACGCGGGCGTCGGCGTCGTCGGGCCCGCGATCAGATCGACTTCGCTGAAGGCGCGCGCGAAATCGTCGCTGATGAGCTTGCGTACGCGCTGCGCCTTCAGATAGTAAGCGTCGTAGTAGCCGGCCGAGAGCACGTACGTGCCGGTCAGGATCCGCCGCTTCACCTCCGCGCCGAAGCCTTCACCGCGGTTTCGTTTGTAGAAGCTGACGAGATCGAGCTTCTCGGCATCCGGCGCGCGGTAACCGTAGCGGACGCCGTCGAAGCGGGCCAGGTTCGAAGACGCTTCGGCCGGCGCGACGACGTAGTACGCGGGCACGGACAGATGCACGTGGTCGAGATGGAGCGTTTTGAGCGTCGCGCCGAGCTTCTCGAGCTCGGCGAGCGCCGCCCGCACCGCGTCCGCGTTCGCGGCGTCGAGACCGTCGTCGAAGAAGTTGTCCGGAACGCCGATCGTCAGGTGCTCCCACGGCGTGTCGATCTCCGCCGAATAGCGCGGCACGGGCTCTTCGAGCGACGTCGAGTCGCGCGGATCGAAGCCCGCCATGGCCTCGAGCACGAGCGCGGCATCCTCCGCCGTCGCGGTCAAGACGCCTGCCTGATCGAGGCTCGACGCGAACGCGACCATGCCGTAGCGCGACACGCGCCCGTACGTCGGCTTGATGCCGGTGATGCCGGAAAGCGCCGCGGGCTGCCGGATCGAGCCGCCGGTGTCCGTGCCGGTCGCCGCGGGCACGAGCCTCGCCGCGACGGCGGCGGCCGATCCGCCGGATGACCCGCCGGGCACGCGCGTGCGGTCCCATGGGTTCTTCACGGGGCCGTACCAGCTCGTCTCGTTCGACGAGCCCATTGCGAACTCGTCCATGTTCGTCTTGCCGAGCATCACGGCGCCCGCGTCCTTCAGCCGCTCGACGACCGTCGCGTCATACGGCGACACGAAGTTGTCGAGCATGCGCGAGCCGCACGACGTCTTCACGCCCGCCGTGCAGAAGATGTCCTTGTGCGCGATCGGGATGCCGGTCAGCGGCGTCGCGGTGCCGTCGGCGAGGCGCTGATCCGCCCGAGCGGCCTGCTCGAGCGCTTCGTCCTCGGTGACGGTGATGAAGGCGTTCAGCTCGCCGTCGAGCCGAGCGATCCGGTCGAGGCAGTGCCGCGCGAGCTCCACTGCGGACAGCTTACGCGCGCGCAGTGCCTCGGCGAGTTGTGCGATCGTCAAATCGTGCATGGGCGGTGAATTTTCGGGAGGCGCAGGTGCGGCGGCGTCGAAAATCGGTGTCGAAAAATGCGTCAGACACCTTTTACGCGCCTAGACGTCCGATGCCCGCAGGGCGGTGGTGCGAAAAAGGTGTCCGACACCATTTTTCGGTCCCGTTCCCCCACGTCCTCCTGCGACGTTCATTCGATGACCTTCGGAACGAGATAGAGGCCGCGCTCGACGGCCGGCGCGTTGCGCTGATAGAGCTCGTGCCGGTCTTCCTCCGTGACGACGTCGTCACGCAGCCGCTGCGGCCGGTCGAGCGGGTGCGCCATCGGCTCGACGCCTTCGGTCGGCACGGCCGCGAGCTGTCCGACCATCGCGACGATGTTCGTCAGCTTCGCAGCGAGATCCGCGCGCTCGTCGTCGCCGATTTCGAGACGCGCGAGGTCGCAGAGCTTGTCGATATCCTGGCTTCCGAAAGACATTGGGCTACGTCGGTGACGGACGTCTCATTAGAATATACACGTCGCTTGCCGATTCTCCCACCCGTTGCTAAAGTCGCGCCACTCCTTTCCGCGGCTTTGGCGCTCGATGTTAAAGAGCTTTCTTGGATATTTCTCGAACGACCTGTCCATCGATCTCGGCACGGCGAACACTCTGATTTACGTTCGAGGCCGCGGAATCGTTCTGAACGAACCCTCGGTCGTTGCGATTCGCGAAGAGCCGGGACGCGGCGGCAAGGTGCTCGAGGCCGTCGGTACCGAGGCGAAGAACATGCTCGGCCGCACGCCGGGTCACATCACCGCGATCCGGCCGCTGAAGGACGGCGTCATTGCCGACTTCGCCGTGACCGAGAAGATGCTTCAGTACTTCATCAAGAAAGCGCTCGGCTCGCGCTATTTCCGGCCGAGCCCGCGCGTGCTCGTCTGCGTGCCGTACGGCTCGACGCAGGTGGAGCGGCGCGCGATTCGCGAGTCGGCCGAAGGCGCCGGCGCGCGCAAGGTCTACCTCGTCGAGGAGCCGATGGCCGCCGCGATGGGGGCCGGCATGCCGGTGCACGAGGCACGCGGCTCGATGGTGCTCGACATCGGCGGCGGCACGTCCGAGGTCGCGGTGATCTCGCTGAACGGCATCGTCTACGCCGCGTCGGTCCGGATCGGCGGCGACCGGTTCGACGAGGCGATCGTGAACTACGTCCGGCGGAACTACGGCATCCTGATCGGCGAGGCCACGGCCGAGCGGATCAAGTGCGAGATCGGGTCGGCGTATCCGGGGCAGGAAGTCAAGGAAATATCCGTCAAAGGAAGAAACCTGTCCGAAGGCGTTCCCCGCGCGTTCACGCTGAACAGCAACGAGATTCTCGAAGCGTTACAGGAGCCCTTGCAAGGCATCGTCGGCGCCGTCAAAGTCGCGCTGGAGCAGACGCCGCCGGAGCTCGGCGCGGACGTCGCGGAGCGAGGCATCGTGCTGACCGGAGGCGGCGCGCTGCTGACCGACATCGACAAGCTTTTGACCGAGGAGACCGGCTTGCCGGTCGTCGTCGCGGACGACCCGCTGACGTGCGTCGCGCGGGGCGGCGGGCGCGTTCTCGAGCTCCTCGACGAGTACGGCCCGGCGGCGTTCTCGGTGGAGTAGAGCAGAAGGAGAGCGGAACCGGAGCGGTTCTCAGGCAGCGGCAACTGAAGAACCTTGGGGAGGCGGCCGCGCGAGCGGCATCTGAATGAGCGCTCCAGGCACAGCATCGAACGGGCTCGGGCCCGGGGTCAGATCCCTCGGTGTCCGCTTTTTGCTTCTCGCGATCGCTGCCTGCTCGCTGATGGTCATCGACCACCGCACGTCACGCCTCGAATCCGTGCGGGAAGCGTTGTCCTACGTCGTCTTTCCCGTTCAGCTCCTCGTCGACGCACCGTCGCGCGCGTGGCGCTGGGCGAGGACGTCGTTCGCCGAGCGCCGGGCGCTGCTCGCCGAGAACGAGCGGCTGAAGCGCGAGCAGCTCCATGCGAGCGCGAAGCTGCAGCGCCTCGAGGCCCTCGAGGCCGAGAACCGCAGGCTTCGCGAGCTGCTCGACTCGACGGCCCGCATCGCCGACCGCGTGCTCGTCGCCGAGATCCTCGCGGTCGACATGGACCCGTACCGGCATCGCTTCAATATCAACCGCGGCTCGATGGACGGCGCGTACGTCGGCCAGGCGCTGCTCGACGCGAACGGCATCGTCGGCCAGCTCGTCAACGTCGCGCCGATGACGTCCGAGGCCGTGCTGATCACCGACGCCGATCATGCGGTGCCGGTGATCGTGGTGCGCAACGGGCTCAGGACGATCGCGGTCGGGACCGGCGACAGCGGTCGCCTGCGGCTCCCTTATCTGACGAACAGCGCCGATATCGAGGTCGGCGATCTGCTGTTGTCGTCCGGCCTGGGCGGCGTCTTTCCGGCGGGGTATCCGGTCGGACGCGTGATCGAGGTGCGCCGGCGTCCGGGGCAATCGTTCGCGGACGTGATCGCGGAGCCGGCCGCAGCGCTCGACCGCGATCGCGAGGTTCTGCTCGTCTGGACGGGCGACAAGGAGCTGCCTCGCATCGGCGGCGACCGCGAGCGGCCGGCGGTCGGCGGCGACGACGATGTGCACGACGAGCAGCAGAAACCCGCCGTCGACGCGACCACGACCGGCACGAGCGAATCGGATCCGACGCACGTCGCGGACCTCAGGGGGACGCAATGAGGTTAGCGCCGGTTCTCTCGCTCTTCGCCGCGCTGCTGCTCGCGGCGATGCCGCTGCCCGCGTCGATCATCGCGTTCAAACCGGACTGGGTCGCGCTCACGCTGATGTACTGGACGCTGACCGCGCCGCCCGCGTTCGGGCTCGCGACCGCTTTCGCCGCCGGCCTCGTGCTCGACACGCTGACCGGCTCGCTGCTCGGCCAGCACGCGCTCGGCCTGCTGCTCCTCGTCTACGTCTGCGGCCGCTTCCGGCTGCGGCTGCGCGCGTTCCCCGTCGTGCAGTCGACGATCGTCGTCGCGGCGCTGCTTGCCGCGAACGAGTTCCTGCTGCTCTGGATCGACGGCATCGCGGGCCGCACGGTGCCCATCAGCGAGCGCTGGCCGCCGATCGCGAGCGGGACACTCGTGTGGTTCGTCGTCTGGTCGACGTTGGACCGGGGGCGCGAGCACGCGCCGGCGCGGCTCTAGCGCATCGAAAGGACTATCGTGGGTAAGCGGTCTGAGGCGCTGAAGGACCCTTGGCGGGAGCAGCGACTGTTCCTGTCGCGGATCATCGCGTCCGCCGTCGTCGTCGTGCTCTTGACATCCGTGCTGGTCGGGCGCCTCGTGCAGCTCCAGGTCGTCGACTACCAGCGTTTCAGCGAGCTCTCGCAGGACAACCGGCTGCGGATCGAGCCGCTCGCGCCGACCCGCGGGCTGATCCTCGATCGCAACCACGTCGTGATCGCGGAGAACCTGCCGACGTGGCAGCTCGTCGCGATCCCCGAGCAGATCGCCGATCTCGACGCCGTGCTGCGCGACCTCGAGGCGCTCGGGCTCCTCGATCCGGCCGAGCACTCGACCCTCGTCGATTTGATTCGCTCGCATCGCGGCTTCGAGCGCGTGAAGCTCCGCAACCTCTCCGAGACGGAAGCCTCGCGCTTCGCGGTGCGCCGGCATCGCTTCCCCGGGATCGATATCCAGGAAGGCCTCGTCCGCTACTACCCGTTCGGGCCCGTCAGCGCGCACGCCGTCGGTTACGTCGGCAGCATCTCGAGCTCCGATCTCGAAAGGATCGACAGGCGCAACTATGCCGCGACTTCGCATATCGGCAAGACCGGCATCGAGCGCACGTACGAGGACGTGCTGCACGGTAAGGTCGGCTATCGGCAGCAGGTCGTGAATGCGCAGGGCAGGGTCCTGCTCGATGCCGCCGAGTCAGAAGCTCACGGTGCGAGCGCGGGGCTCGAGACGAAGTGGCCGGAGCCCGGCCGTAACGTCGTGGTGTCGCTCGACATGCGCCTGCAGCTCGCCGCTCACGAGGCGCTCGGCACGTCGCGCGGCGCGGCCGTCGTGATCGACCCGAGCAACGGCGACGTGCTCGCGCTCGTCAGCACGCCGTCGTTCGATCCGAATCGGCTCGCGGCGGGTCTTTCGCGCTCGGACTACGCGGCGCTGATGGCGGACCCGGACAAGCCGATGTTCAACCGCGCGCTCGCGGGCCGTTATCCGCCCGGCTCGACGATCAAGCCGTTCCTCGGGCTCGCAGCGCTCCATCACGAGACGAAGACGGCCCACGATCACGTCTATTGTCCCGGCTTCTATCGCCTGCCGGGCAACACGCACCGCTACCGCGACTGGCGTCCGCAGGGGCACGGACGCATCGATCTGCACAATGCCATCGTTCAGTCGTGCGACGTCTATTTCTACGATCTCGCGGTCGGGCTCGGCATCGACCACCTCGCCGAGGCGCTCTACGCGTTCGGCTTCGGTCCGCCGACCGGGATCGACATCAACGGCGAGATCGGCGGCGTCGTGCCGTCACGCGAGTGGAAGCGGGAGACGTTCCAGCGGCCCGAGGACAAGGTCTGGTTCCCCGGCGAGACCGTCATCGCCGGCATCGGGCAGGGCTACACGCTCGCGACGCCGCTGCAGCTCGCGCACGCGACCGCGGTGCTCGCCGCGCGCGGCGCCCGCTACCGGCCGCGGCTCTTGATCGGCACCGAGGAGACGTTCAACGGTCGGATCGTCTATCGGGATCCCGAGCCGCTGCCGGGCGTCGACATGGACGACAAGCACTGGGAGGTCGTGCACGACGCGCTCGTCGCCGTCACGCAGGCGCCCCGAGGGACCGCGCGCACGCCGATGCTCGGTACCGAGTACGTCGTCGCCGGCAAGACCGGGACGGCGCAGGTCTTGAGCATCGCGCAGGATGCGACGTACGACGCGAGTCGAATCGACGAGCGGCACCGCGACCACGGTCTCTTCATCGCGTACGCGCCGGCCGAGGCGCCGCGCATCGCCGTCGCGGTCGTCGTCGAGAACGGCGGCGGAGGCAGCAGCGCCGCCGCGCCGGTCGCGCGCAAGATCATGGACGCGTACTTCTCGATGCAGCCGTCGACGGCCGTAGGGAACTATGTCGCTCGCGAGCATTGAGTGGGGCGCGAAGCCGCGCAAGGCGCTCGGCTCGCCGCTGCTCGGGAAGCTCATCGTCGACATCCCGTTGCTTCTGACCCTCGTCGCGGTCGCGGGGATCGGCCTCGTCGTGCTCTACAGCGCGGCCGGCGAGGACACGAGCCGTGTAATCCGGCAGGCGATGCGCGCGGCGCTCGGCTTCGCGGCATTCTTCGTGATGGCGCAGATACCGCCGCGGTATCTCAGAATATGGTCGCCGTGGCTTTACTGTGGCGTGCTCGGGTTGCTGTTCGCGGTCGCGGTCGACGGCGAGATCAGCCAGGGCGCGCAGCGCTGGCTCGATCTCGGTATCGTGCGGTTCCAGCCGTCGGAGCTGATGAAGCTCGCCGCGCCGATGATGGTCGCCTGGTTCCTGCACGACCGGACGCTGCCGCCGACGTTGCCGCAGCTTGTCGTCGTCCTGCTCGTGATCGCCGTGCCCGCGATTCTGATCGCCGAGCAGCCGGATCTCGGCACGGCGCTCCTCGTCGTCGCGGCCGGCGGTCTCGTGGTGCTCCTCGCCGGCATCAGCGTCCGGCTGATCCTCGGCGTGGCCGTGCTCGCCGTGGCGGGCGCACCGCTCCTGTGGATGACGATGCTCGATTATCAGCGCCAGCGCGTGCTGACGTTCCTGAATCCCGAATCCGATCCGCTCGGCGCGGGCTACAACATCATTCAATCGAAGATCGCGATCGGCTCGGGGCATCTCTTCGGCAAAGGGTGGCTCAACGGCACTCAGGCGCATCTCGAGTTCCTGCCGGAGCGCTCGACCGACTTCATCTTCGCGGTGCTCGCGGAGGAGTTCGGGCTCTTCGGTGCGGTGACGCTGCTCGTGCTCTATCTGGTGCTGATCGGCCGCGGGCTCTTCATCGCGAGCCAGGCGCAGGACACGTTCACGCGGCTGCTCGCGGGCTCGCTGAGCCTCACGTTCTTCGTCTACGTGTTCGTGAACGCCGGAATGGTGTCGGGCATTCTCCCCGTCGTCGGTGTGCCGTTGCCGTTCGTCAGCGCGGGCGGCACGTCGATGGTGACCCTGATGGGGGGTTTCGGTATCCTCGCCGCAATTCACGGCCACAGGAAGTTGTTGCCCGCATGAGAAGCGAATCGCGTCCGCGCCGCGGCATTCCGCTACTGTTCTGCACGATGCTGCTCGGCGCGAACGCGTCCGCCGCCGTCGACATGGAAGCCGTCGAACGTGCGAAGCGGGAGTTCGTCGAGCGGATGGTTTCGAAGCACGACTTCACGCGAGAGGAAGTCGAGCACACGCTCGCGGACATCGAGATCAACGAGCGGATCCTCGAGACGATCGCCCGCCCGGCCGAGCGCGTCCTGACGTGGCACGAGTACCGGAAGATCTTCCTCACGCCCGAGCGGATCGCGGCGGGCGTCGAGTTCTGGAGGACGCACGAGGCGCGGATCGCTGCGGCGAGCGAGCGCTTCGGCGTCGCGCCCGAGATCATCGTCGCGATCATCGGCATCGAAACGTATTTCGGCACGCGCATGGGCAACTATCGCGTGCTCGACGCGCTCGCGACGCTCGCTTTCGCCTATCCGCCGCGCGCGAGCTTCTTCGCGTCGGAGCTCGAGGCGTTCCTGCTCCTCGGACGCGAGGAGGGGATCGGTCTGTTCGATCAGCTCGGTTCCTACGCGGGTGCGATGGGCGCCGGGCAGTTCATCCCGTCGAGCTTCCGTGCGTACGCGGTCGACGGCGATGGCGACGGTCGGCGAGACCTCTGGAAGAACTGGGACGACATCCTCGCGAGCGTCGCGAATTACTTCAAGGTGCACGGCTGGCGCGAAGGCGGCCTCGTCGCCGATCCGGTGAGCCTCGGTGACGCATGGGCGGGCCACGAGCCCGCGAACGCGATGGACCTCGAACACACCGTCGGCGAGCTGCGGCGGCTCGGCTACGTGCTGCCGGCGGAGCGCGCCGACGACCTGCCGGCGACGATACTCGGGCTCGAGGGCGAAGGCGGGAGCACCGAGTATTGGGTCGGGTATCACAACTTCAGAGTCATCACCCGCTACAACAGGAGCGTGATGTATGCGCTTGCGGCTCACGAGCTGAGCCGGGCGATCGCCGAGGCCTTTTCGATCGGCAACGGGCGCGAATGATCGAGGCGCTCCCGCGCGGGGGAAAGCGAGGAGCCGTGAACGATACGACTGGACGACTCTGGGCGGGCGGTGTGTGCGCATTGCTCGCGGCATTGCAGTTCGGTTGTGCGGCGGGGCCGCGGACGGTCGCGGACGCGGGGCGCGCGCGCGACGTGACCGCGCCCGAGCGCAGCGCGCTCGGCAATCCGCCGTTCTACGAAGTGCTTGGCAAGCGCTACTACGTGCTCGATTCCGCCGAGAACTTCGTCGAGCGGGGGATCGCGTCGTGGTACGGGCCGGATTTTCATCGGCAGCGGACGTCGAGCGGAGAGATCTACGACATGTACGCGATGACCGCGGCGCACAAGACGCTACCGCTGCCGACGTGGGTCGAGGTCACGAATCTCGAGAACGGCCGCCGCGTCGTCGTCAAGGTGAACGACCGCGGGCCGTTCGTCGGCGACCGTATCATCGATTTGTCTTACGCGGCGGCGCAGGCGCTCGACATGGTGCGCGCCGGCACCGCTCGCGTCGAGGTACGTGCGATCGATCCGCCGTCCGGAACGCTCGTCGCGTCGGCGGGCCGCGATGCAGCGCGGTCCGGTCGCACGGCGCGCGCGTCGAGCACGGATACGAACGCGGCGCGCGTGCGCGAGCTCTTCATTCAGGTCGGCGCGTTCTCCGAGGCCGATAACGCGACGCGCCTCGTCGAGCGGCTGCGCGACCACGGCTTCGACAACGTGTTCGTCGTGTCGGACGAGCGCGACGCGCTCCATCGCGTGCGCGTCGGGCCGTTCTACGACGTCACGGAGTACGACCGCGCGACCGACGGCTTGCGCCGCTCGGGCGTCACCGATCCGAGACTCGTCGTCGGCCGGTAGCCGCGATTCGCACGGTTGCGGGGGGCAGGTCGTGCGGCGCCTGGCGTTTCTTTTCGTGCTCGCGGCAGGGCTCTGCCGGGCGGCCGACGTCGCGCCGCCCGAGCCGCCGGCGGTTCCGGCCGCGTCGTACCTTCTCATCGATCACGTGACGGGCTCGGTGCTCGGCGAGCGCGACGCGGACGTGCGCCGCGCGCCGGCGAGCCTCACGAAGCTCATGACCGCGTACCTCACGTTCGAGGCGATTCGCGACGGCGCGCTTCGGCTCGACGAGGAGGTCATCGTCAGCGAGAAGGCGTGGCGGATGCGCGGGTCGCGGATGTTCATCGAGGTCGGCAACGCCGTGATGGTCGAGGACCTCCTGCGCGGGCTCATCGTGCAGTCGGGCAACGACGCGGCGGTCGCGCTCGCCGAACGGATCGCGGGCTCGGAGGAGGCGTTCGTCGCGCTGATGAACGAGCGGGCCGAGTCGCTCGGCATGACCGCGACGACCTTTCGCAATCCGACGGGGCTCCCCGCGGCCGGTCATCTGAGCACGGCGAGGGATCTCGCGCGCCTCGCCCGGGCCGTGCTCGACGATTTCCCGGAGTTTCGCGGGTTCTTCGCCGAGCAGGAGTTCACGTACAACGGCATACGCCAATACAACCGGAACCGCCTGCTGCGCAGAGACGCCTCGGTCGACGGCCTGAAGACCGGCTACACGGAGAGTGCAGGATACTGTGTCGTCGCGACCGCGGAGCGCGCTGGGATGCGGCTCATCGTCGTCGTGCTCGGCGCCGAGACGACGGGGGCGCGCTTCACGGCGGCAGAGCGCCTGCTCGACTACGGCTTCGACGCGTTCGAGACGCACAAGCTGTTCGCGAAAGGGGAACCGATTCGCGCGGCGCGGGTCTTCAGAGGTGTGGTCGACAGCGCGCCGGTCGGTCCCGCGCAGGACCTCTACGTGACGATTCCGCGCGGCGCCTACGACGCACTGTCGGCGGTCCTCCGCTTCCGCGCGGAGCTCGTTGCGCCGCTGCCGGCCGAGCTCGAGGTCGGGAGCGTCGACGTGACGCTCGGCGGCAGCTTGCTTGCAACGGTCCCGGTCGTCGTGCTCGAGGCCGTCTCGCTGGGCGGGACGTGGACGCGCGTAAGAGACGACCTCTTGCTGAGGTTCCGAGCCCATGAGTGATTCCGAGTCGCTGCTCAAGTTTCCGTGCGACTTGCCCGTCAAGGTCTTCGGGCGCAACGAGACGCGGTTCCGCCAGACGGCGCTCGAGATCGTCGAGCGGCACTTCGGCGAGGCCGGGACGGAGAACGTCAGGGAGCAGCTCAGCCGGCGGGAGAGCTACGCGAGCCTCACGATCGTCGTCCGCGCCGAGAGCCGGGAGCAGGTCGATGCGCTGTACCGGGAGCTGTCGTCGAGCGCGGATATACTGATGGTGCTGTGAGCACCGCGACTCGCCGTCCGGCCCGAAACGCCCGATCCTCTCCCGAGATCGTCGTCCGCGACCTCGGTCGCCGGCCGCTCGAGGCGGTCTGGCACGAGATGCGGGCATTCACGGAGCGGCGCACCCCCGAGACCCCCGACGAGATCTGGTTCGTCGAGCATCCGCCGGTCTTCACGCTCGGACTGAACGCGGACCGCACGCACGTGCTCGCGCCCGGCGATATCCCGGTCGTGCAGATCGACCGGGGCGGGCAGGTGACGTATCACGGCCCGGGTCAGGTCGTCGCTTACGTTCTCGTCGACCTGCGCAGGCTTCCGCTCGACGTGCGCGGCCTCGTGATGGCGCTCGAGAACGCGGTGATCCGCACCGTCGCGGGATACGGGGTTCGGGCGGAGGGGCGCCGCGATGCGCCGGGCGTCTACGTCGACGGGAAGAAGCTCGCCGCGATCGGTCTGCGCGTGCGCCGCTTCTGCTCCTACCACGGGATCGCGGTCAACGTCGCGCTCGATCTCGAGCCGTTCAGGCGGATCAACCCGTGCGGCTACGCGGGCCTCGAAGTGACGCAGCTCGCCGACCTCTGCGACGTCGACGACCCGGCCGTGTTCCGGCGCGACCTCGAGCCGCTGCTGCGTGAGGAGCTGGCGTCCGATGGGTCGGGGTCAGGGCCCTTGGGTCGAGAAAAAGGGGTCTGACCCCGATTTTCGCTACTTCTCCGCGGCCGACCGGTACGACGGCGTCGAGTCCGACATCATGAACTCGTACTTGCGCTTCCAGCCGTCGACTTCCTGGGTCAGCGTCGCGATCGTCGCTTCCTGTTCCTTGATCTGATTCTTGAGGAGCGCCGTTTCGGACTCCGTGCGGCGCAGCTGCGCGAGCTTGCGCTGCTGCTCGTCCGCATCGCTCTCGAGCTGCTCGACGATCTTGTTCTTAGCGTCGAGCTCCTGCTCGAGACGCGTGATCTCGCCGCGCAGCCGCTCGACCTCGGCGGCGTAGTCCGTGCGGACCTGCTGCATGGCCTTCGCCGTCTTCAGCTCCTCCTCGAGCGTCTGGATGATCTCGATCTGCGCCTCGATGCGCTTCTCGAGCTCCGAGATGCGGATCTGCGCGCCCGCGAACATCTCCTTCGCGACGGTCGACGTGTGATGGCGCGCGATCGTCTCCTCCTGTTCCCGGATCTTCGCGTTCAGCTTGTCGATACGCTTCAGAAGCTCGTGCTGCTTGGCCTCGGCGGCGGCCTTGTACGTCCGCAGGCTGTCGAGGCCCGCCTTGAGCGCGACGTTCGCCTTGTGCTTCTGGCGGATTTTCTCGATCAACGACTTGATCAGCTTCTTGCGGCGCTTGACGAGCCGCTCGAAGTGCTGCGCCTTGCCGAGCCGCCACCTCGCTTCCTCGTAACGCTCCTCGGCCTCGGCCAGCCGGTCCTCGAGGCTCGTGATGAGCTCGCGCCGCTCGTTCGCGACCTCGCTCAGATTGTCCGTGCACTCCTTCTCGTCGCGAAGCTCCTGCTCGAGGCCCGCGATCTGCTCGCGTGCGCTCGCGAGCTCGTCGGCAAGCGTCTGCCGCTCCTGCTCCTTCCGCTCGAGCTCCGCCTCGAGCTCCGCGATGCGCGCCGCCTGCTCCTCGACGCGCGTGCCGAGCTCGTCGATCCGCGTGCCGAGTCCCGCGTTCTCGGTCTCGAGCTCGGATATCCTGCGGGCCGACGCGTCGGACGTTTCGGTCAGCTCGCGCTCCCGCGCAGCGAGCGCGTCGAGCTGCTCGTCTCGAGCCTGGAGCTCGCGCCTGAGCTCCGCGATGCGCGCCTTGTGCTCGCTGATCGATCGGTCGAAGTCGTCGACCTTCGAGCGCCAGAAGTTGATTTCCTTCTTCGTGAGCTTGTCCGGGCCCGACTCCGCGACGTCGAGCTTGGCCTTGAGCTGTTCGGCCTTTACGCGTTCCTCCGCGAGCACCTCTTCGAGACGGGCGGCGTCGGCCTTGAAGCGATCGCGTTCGGCCTCCGCGGTCTCGAGGCGCCGTTGCAGCTCGAGGAGGGCGCTTTCCGGGCTGCCTTCCGGCGGCTCGACTCGCTGTCCGAGCTGCTCTTCGAGCTCCGCGGCACGCTTCTCCGATTCGCGCAGCGCCTCCTGCAGCAGGGCGAAAGCCTGTTCGGCGAGTTCCCGAGGATCGGCCATGTCGTTATAAGGAGACTAGGTGCGTCAAGTTGTTGCAGCGTACAAGCTTTGCCGGCGACCGGAACGGTATTCAGTCACGTTTTGACATAAAGGTTCCGTGGCATACTGCGCGCCGGGTGTCGGAGGAACGACGCGCTTGGCAGCTCGAAGGACGATCGCGCAGGCTCTGATGGAAGGCGAGGAGGCGACCTTGAACGAGGTCGCGTCCGGTATCCTGAAGCCCGTGCCGTGCAACTTCGTCGAACGGCCGTGGGGCGGTATGCGAATCCGCGAGTACAAGCGGCTCTGCCCCCTGCCGGACCAGCCGCGCGTGACCGGCGCGGGCCTCGGCGAGGCGTTCGAGATTTCGGCCTATGACGCGGACGAAGAGGCGCGTGCGCACCCGAGCCGTTTGCGTTTCGCGGATGGTTCCGGCCTCGCGCTCCCCGCGTTGCTTCGAAGGCATGCGACGCGTTTTCTCGGACCCGCGCTCGCCGAGGCGCACGGCGGGGCATTTCCGTTGCTGCCGAAGACGCTGGACGTTCGGGAGCTCTTGTCCGTGCAGGGGCACCCGGAGGGCCACACGGAGGCGTACATCATCATCGACGCCGACCCGGGTGCGACGCTCAGAGTCGGCTTCAATCGAGACGTCGACCCGCAAGAGCTCGAAGCGCTCTTGACCCGGGGCCGGGCGTGGCAGCAGCGCTTGCTCGAGGTCGTCGGCAATCGCGCGTCCGCTCACGAGCTCCAGTCGTGGCTCGCGCCGTGGCTCGCGGACCGCGCCGCCGGCCGTGCCGATCTTCGAGCCGAGCTGATCGATGCGCTCGCGGCTGCGCGCGACGACGCGCTCGATCTGCTCGACAGGCTCAAGTCCGTCTACTGGCAGGTGCTCGACTCGATGAACGCGATCCGCGTCGAGCCGGGCATGGTCGTCCACAACTCGAATCCGGCGCGGATCGTCGCCGCGACGGGCCGAGCAGCGTCCGCCGAGGTGCACGCGCTCGGCAATCCCGAGGGGCTCGAAATCCTGGCCCTCGAGATCCGACGGCCCGGACCGACGTTTCGCGCATGGGACAACGTGCGTTTCCCGCTGCGTCGGATCGACATCGGCGAGGCGATTCGCGTGCTGAATCTGAAGCGCGTCGACCCGGATGAGCTGATCGCCCGCCGTGAGCCGATCGGCCCGGCCGCCGAGCGCTCCGTCCGCGATCCGAGCTATGAGATCGAGCATCTTCGTCCGACGGCGACGACGGCCGCCGAGGTCGCGCGGCAGGACGCGCACTGTCTGCACTGCATCGCGGGCCGAGTCGAGCTCGAGAGCGCCGACGGGCGCCCGCTCGGCAGCCTCGAACGCGGCGAATCTGCCCTCGTGCCGGTCGGCGTCGGCGCGTACCGCGTGCGCGCGGGCGAGGAGCCCGCGGAAGTCGTCAAGGTCAACCTGACGGCGGCGCGATGACGCAAACCTTCGGGCGGCTCCGACCGCCTCCCTCGAACAACGAGCCGAATGCGCGTCGCCGCGTGCCGCGAATCCGTTCTCGTGCCGGTGGCGTGACGCAACCGGCGGACCGGTCCGTCAGAATTCGCCATTTTTGCGTCGCTTTGTCGCCCGAGTTCGTCGGTGTCGGGTCCGATTCGAGGCGCAATGTGAGCATCGGCCGTCGTATCGCCGCGCGAAGGAGTTGGCAGTAGTGGCCCATCCGCACCCGTTTCGTCCCGGTCCGGCCGGGCCCGTCGCCCTCGAGGCGGCGCAGGCGCCTGCGCCGGGCATTCTCGTCGTCGACCTCGACGCGCTCGCGCGGAACTTCCGACGAATGCGGGACGCGGCGGCGCCGTCCGAGTGCGCGGCCGTGGTGAAGGCCGATGCGTACGGCTTGGGCCTTGCGCCGGTCGCGGCACGGCTCGCGCTCGAAGGCTGCAAACACTTTTTCGTGGCGACGATCGACGAGGGCCGCGAGCTCCGTCGACTGTTGGCCGACGCGACGATCTACGTGCTCGAAGGCGTGCCGAGCGGCGCGGCCGCCGTGCTGCATGCGGCTCGCTTGATACCGGTGCTGAACTCGCTCGATCAGATCGCTTGCTGGGCGGACGCGGGCGGCGGCCCGGCCGTGCTGCACGTCGACACCGGGATGAGCAGGCTTGGGCTCGCCGAGGCCGAAGTCCGACGTCTCGCCGACGAGCCGAAACGCCTCGCCGGGATCGACGTCGAGTACGTGATGACGCATCTCGCGTGCGCGGATGCGCCCGCGCACACGCTGAACGACGCGCAGCTTCTCGCGTTCGAGCGCCTGCGCCGCATGTTGCCGCCTGCGCCGACGTCGATCGGCGCGTCCGCCGGAATCTTTCTCGACCGGCGGCATCGCGGCGACCTCGTGCGCGCGGGCATCGGGCTCTACGGCGGCAATCCGTTCTCCGACCGCGAGTGCCCCGTCGAGCCCGTCGTGACGTTGCGCGCGAGGATCGTGCAGATTCGCGACGTCGCGAGCGTCGGCACGGTGGGCTACGGCGCGACGCATGCGGTGCGGCCGCCGTGCCGGCTCGCGGTATGCGCGGTCGGATACGCAGACGGGTACCCGCGTGCGGTCGGCAACCGTTGTCACGCGTCGTTCAAGGGCGTGCGAGTGCCCGTCGTCGGCCGCGTATCGATGGACCTGACGTGCGTCGACGTCTCCGCGGTGCCGGCGGACGCGATCCGGCCCGGCGACTACATCGACCTGATCGGCGGCGCCGTGACCCTCGACGAGGTCGCGTCCGCTGCGGACACGATCGGCTACGAGATCCTGACTCGCCTCGGCTCGCGGCTCGAGCGACGCTATATCGGCGAATTCTGAACGGGGCCTCGACGTGCGGAGCATGACCTACGTTGACGGCGTGATCACGCCGACCGAAGACGCTCGCATTCCGGTGCTCGACCGCGGGTTCCTGTACGGCGATTCCGTGTACGAAGTGTTCCGTACGTATCGCGGCGTGCCGTTGTTCTACGAGGAGCACTGGGCGCGGTTCTGCAACTCGGCGTCGTTGATCCACCTCGATCTCGGGTTGACGCTCGACGAGCTGACGCGGCGCATCAAGGAGACCGTCGCGGCGACCGGCGCAGCAGAGTCCCGCACGGATGTCTACGTTCGTTACACGGTGACGCGCGGCGTCGGCGAGATCGACCTTTATCCGGATCCGCGTCTCGCGCCGTGCTGCGTGATCATCGTGAAGGCGGTGCCGAGCTGGGGCAGGACGTTCTACGAGCGGGGCGTCCGGCTCGCCGTGCCGGGCATTCGCCGCAATGCGGGCAGCGCGCTCGATCCGAACATCAAGGGCGGCAACTATCTGAACAACGTTCTCGGGCTCATCGAGGGACGCAGGCTCGGCGCGGACGATTGTTTGATGCTGGACGACGCGGGTCTCGTCACCGAAGCATCGAACAGCAACGTGTTCTTCGTGATCGACGGCGACATCGTGACGCCGTCGCAGACGGCGCGGAATCTGAAAGGCATCACGAAGGCCGCGGTGCGCGCGGCGTTCCACGAGGACGGCGTCGAGACCTACGAGCGCGAGATCGGCGAAGCCGACATCGTGCGCGCGACGGAGTGTTTCCTGACGAGCGCGACGCGCGAGGTCATGCCGGTCTTGAGCGTGAGGCTCTCGGACGGCCGGGACGTAAGTTTTCCGCCGGGCGGAGGCGAATGGACGAAGCGCGCGGCGCGGCTCTATCGGCAGTACGTCGACCGATACGTGGACGCGCATGCCGAGGCGACGTTGTTTGCCTGAGCGCGGTGTCTTAGGGTCGGCCGTCGATCACGTCGCTCGAGTCGCATTCGATCCGCGGCAACGAGCATTCCGGCCGCGCGGCACGCACTGAACGCCGCCGGCGTTCCCGCTGCACGCCGACCCGCATCGCCGCGATGTCGATCCGCGCGTAAGAGTCCCGAAAGCATCGCGCGTCCGCCATCCCGGAGCCCATAATGTGAGCGACGACGCTGCGCGCGGGCGCCGCGCCCCGTGGGCGGCCGCCATCGCCGTTCGTTCAGATCGGTGTATCGGGACGGGCCCATGACGACACGGACAGAGACCGACGACCTTCACCAGCTGATCGCGGCGCTCCCCGACGCGTTGCAGCAAGCTCTGCCGCCGCTCGACGCGGACGGCCTGCTCGAGATCGTCATGGATCTCGGCCGTCCTCCTCAGGCCCGGTTCCCGGGCCGCGCGGTCACGCTGTCGGACGTGCCCGTGACGCACGCGGACCTCGACCACGTCGTGAACGCGGTAGGCGAGTTCAGTGCGGACAACCGGGCCGGAATCGAGGGCACGCTGCACCGTATCTCGGCCATGCGTAACCGCAGAGGGGAAATCGTCGGCCTGACCCTGCGCGTGGGGCGCGCCGTCTACGGCACGATCGACCTGATTCAGGATCTGATCGAGAGCGGCAAGAGCATACTGCTGCTCGGCCGGCCGGGCGTCGGCAAGACGACGAAGCTCCGGGAGACGGCGCGGCTCCTCGCGGACAAGCTCGGCAAGCGGGTCATCGTCGTCGACACGTCGAACGAGATCGGCGGGGACGGCGATATCCCTCATCCAGCGATCGGCGGCGCAAGGCGTATGCAGGTACCGCACACGAGCCAGCAGCACGCCGTGATGATCGAGGCGGTCGAGAACCACATGCCGGAGGTCATCGTCGTCGACGAGATCGGCACGGAGGCGGAAGCGATGGCGGCGCGAACGATCGCCGAGCGCGGCGTCCAGCTGATCGCAACCGCTCACGGCACGACGCTCGAAAGCCTGCTGATGAATCCGACGTTGTCGGACCTCGTCGGAGGCGTGCAGACCGTGATTCTCGGCGACGAGGAGGCGCGGTTGCGCGGGACGCAGAAGACGGTCAGCGAACGCAAGGCGTCGCCGACGTTCGATGCGGTCGTCGAGATCGTCGCGTACGATCGACTCATCGTGCACGCCGACACCGCGAGAGCCGTCGACAGGCTGTTGCGCGGCCAGTCTGCTGCAGGCATCGAACGCACGCCGGAAGGCGAAGCCGTCACGGCTGCGGAAGCGGCGCCGCGCGAGCGGCCGAGGCTGCCGGTCGAGCGAGAGCCCGGCGCGCCGCCCGTGCGCCTCTATCCCTATGCGGTCAGCCGTGATTTGCTCGAGAAGGTGATTCGGGAGCTCAGGCTCGACGCCCGCACCGTCGGCCGACCGGAGCGCGCCGATGCGATCGTCGCGCTGCGGTCTCGCATGGACGACGGGCGCTTCCGCCGAATCGTGGCTGCGACCGGCCTGCCCGTGCACGCAGTGAAGAGAAGCACGACGGCGCAGCTTCGCCGCCTGCTGCAAGACGTTTTTGCGGTCCTGCCAGGCAGCGACGAGGAGGACGTCGAGGAAGCCTTGCGCGAAGCACTGGCCGGCGCCGATCGGGCGGCGAGCGAAGGCGTGACGGTCGAGCTTGCCCCACGCCCGGCGCGCCTCCGCAGGCTGCAGCACCGCGTCATCGTGAGGCAGCATCTCACCGCGGAGAGCGTCGGCAGCGAGCCTCGGCGGCGCCTCGTGATTCATCCGGGCGGGTCGAAGGGCGCCGGAAGCCTCGCCGAGTCATGAGCGGTGCGGCGAAGACGTCGCTCGGCCGGCCATCGGTCACGCTGCAACGCGGACACGGCTGCTCGGTCGCCTGTAGCACTCGGAAGCGCCGAGCGCCGCAACGGGTTTGCGGCGGCGTCAGCCCAACCCGTTGGAGCTAGGGGGAATCTGGCGCGCCCGGAGAGATTCGAACTCCCGACCCCCGGCTTCGTAGGCCGATGCTCTATCCAGCTGAGCTACGGGCGCTTCGTGGTCAGCCGGCCGCCGCCGGGGTGCCCCCGGATGCGACGACCGACGTCATTGTAGCGCGAGCCGACACGGAGCGGCGGCGAATGCCGCGGCGCGGCCGCTGAAGGCCGGCAAGATTACCACTTTTTCGGGGCTTCGTGTCGAGCGGCCGCGCGCTCGCCGCGGACGGCGCTCGTCCGCGTCCGAGGCGGCAGCGCGCGGGTTCGTTCGCGGGATCGGCGTCAGGCGGCCCAGATCTCCTCGTCCGTCGGCACCTTCTTGCCGGTGATCACCTTGCCGATCCGCGACACGTTCATCAGGTGCTTGTAGTCGAGGTTCTCCGAGATCGAGTTGCCGCCCCACGAGCCGCAACCGAGCGTCGTCGTCGGCGCGAAGCCGTTCGTCAGCGAGCCGCCGGCCGTCAGCGAGCTCGGCTGATTGACGACCAGCCGGCTGACCGGCAGTGCGACACCGGCGGCGCGAATGTGCTCCTCGTTGTTCGAGTGGAGCGCCGCGGAATGTCCGGCGCCCTCGACGAGCAGGTTCGCCTTCGCCTTCTCGATCGCCTCGTGGAACTCCTTGTAGGGGAGGATCGCGACGACCGGGCACAGCTTTTCCTTGGCGAGGACGTCCTCCGTGCCCGCACCCTTCGCCGGCAGCAGGATCAGCCGCGTCGAGCTCGGCACGTCGAGGCCGACCATCCGGGCGATCTCCGGAGCGGGCTTCCCGACGACGTCCTTGTTCAAATGCCCGTTCGGGAAGACGAGATCCCTGAGCTTCTGGATCTGCGCTTCGTCGTCCGTATACCAGACCTTGCCGGTCGCCGTGAACGCAGCGAGCGTGTCGCCGTAACGCTCCTCGGGCGCGAGCACGAACTGCTCGTGTGAGCAGATGATGCCGTTGTCGAACGACGCCCCGGCGACGATCTTCTCGACGGCCTCCTTGAGGTCGACGTCCCGATCGATGATGACCGGCACGTTGCCGGCGCCGACGCCGTACGACGGCTTCCCGGACGAATACGCCGACTTGACCATCGCGGCGCCGCCGGTCGCGACGACGACGTCCGCGGCCCGCATCAGCTCCTGCGTCTTCTCGACGGAGCCGTTCTCGACCATCTGTACGAGATCGTCAGGCCCGCCGTGCGCCTTCACGATCCGCATGAACTCCTGCGTCAGGTGGCGCGTGCAGCGCTGCGCCTTCGGGTGCGGCGCGAAGATCACCGCGTTCCCGGTCTTCAAAGCGAACATCGCGTTACACATCGGGGTCACGATCGGGTTCGTGACCGGCGTGACCGACGCGACGACGCCCATCGGCTTCGCGACCAGCACGAGGTTGTTCTCCGGATCCTCGCCGATGATCCCGCGCGACTTCTTGTCCTTCAAATTGTTCCAGATGACGCGGGCTTTTCCTTTGTTTTTCAGTATCTTGTCGTTGTAGTCGCCGATGCCGGTCTCGTCGACGGCCATGCGCGCGAGCATCTCCGCGTTGTCGTACACGTATTTGCCGATGCCGCGCACGATCGCGTCGACCTGCTCTTGCGAGAACGACTCGTACGCGGCCTGCGCGACGCGAGCTTTGGCGACGAGGTCCTGGATCTCGGTGTCGTGGGCGACGGCGCGTTCCGGCATGCTCATTTTGGAATCCCTCGAGTGGCGGCTTCGAATATCCGGATTATAGCTGCCGCCCGCCGCCCGAGACCTGCCGCCGGCGGAAGGTCTCGGCCGTGGCCGACTTCCGAGCCGCCGAGCCGTTGCGTCCGCGCCAACCGTCGCGGACGGCGATCCCGGAGACGTATTAGTGGGAGTGCTAGCACCGGGATGCCGCCGCGGGTTGGACGATCACAACACGGCCGCCTTTTCTCGCGCAAAACAATGCGTCGACGGTGACGAGCAACGCTAACGAAAAAGTGTAGCAGAACAGAAATTCTTGTATCCGCGTGCAGGTGATGCCAAACTCCGGACGTCGTGATTTTCTCGCGACAAAAATTATTACAGAGCCTCGTCGAAAAAGGCTCGTGATCGGGGAGGAATCATCAGATGTATAGACGCACTACGTCTTCACGCTGCGTGCGGTGGAGCGCTCTCGCGTCCGCTGTTTCCGCGATGTGCATGGCGGGATCGACCCTCGCCCAAGAGCAGCAGGGGCAGCAGGACGATCGGAACGTGGAGGAGCTGGTCGTTACCGGCACTCGGATTCCGCGCAACGACTTCACGACCCCGAACCCGGTGGCGACGATCGACCGCGAGGACATCGACGCGCTCGGCCTCGTGAGCGTCGGCGACATCCTCGGTCAGATCACGTCGAACGTGTACAGCGCGTCGCTCGACACGGTCGGCGACGGGGCGTTCTTCGTCGGCGCGACGATCGCGAACTTGCGCGGCATGAACACGGGCTTCGGCACGCGGACGCTGACGCTGGTGAACGGCCGGCGCATGCCCGCGACGACGAACGGCGGCGCGGTGGATCTCGCGATGATTCCGTCGGTGCTCGTCGGCCGGGTCGAGACGGCGACCGGCGGTAACGGCGCGACGTACGGCACGGACGCGATGGCGGGTGTCGTCAACATCATCATCGACAATCGCTTCGAGGGCACGCGCGTCGATGCGGGCTTCTATCAGACCGACGCGGGCGACGGCAACCAGTACAGCTTCAGTCTCGCGCAGGGCATGAAGTTCCTGAACGAGAATCGCGGGCACCTCGTGATCGGCTACGAGCATCAGACCGTCGATCCGATTCGCAACTGCGCGCAGGCCCGCGAGTGGTGCAGAAAGAGCAGGAACTGGCTCGACAACAGCACGGAGACATTCCCGCCCGCAGTCAATCTCACGACGGCGACCGAGCTGCCGCCGATCGACCCTGAAGACATACGCTACCCGGGCCAGAACTGGCCCCGCTACCCGATCTTCGAAGACGTCCGGTACGCGTTCTCGAGCACGATGGGCGCGCTGTGGACGGACAATCAGAATCCGGACGATCCGTACAACGGCGAGTTCATGGAGTTCACGCCGGACGGCACGAGCCTGATTCCGTACAACACGGTGGCGGACGGCCTCACGGGACCGTTCCGCGAGGCGGTCTACAACACGAATTACAACAGGGTCGTCGGGGGCGAAGGCGCGCTGTTGACGGAGGGCTACACGCTGCGTAACGGCTCGATCCGCAACAATCTCTACACTCGCTTCAACTACGACTTCAACGACCGGTTGGCGATGAACGTCGAGCTCAGCTTCAACCGAAACAACGGCATGACGTTCCAGGAGCGGGCCGATTTCAACAGCGCCACGCACTGCATCTACACCGACAACCCGTACCTCGACGCGCTCGATGCGACCGCGCGGCAGGTGATGGAAGCGCGACAGACCACGTGCTCGATCAACAGCCAGGTGTTCCTGTCCTCGCCGGGCACCGAGGTGCGCAAGAGCTGGCGTGATCAGGTGGATCGGCGCGTGAAGACCGAGACCGAGATGCTGCGTTTCGTGATCGGCGCGAACGGCGGCATGTTCGGCAGCGACCGGTGGACGTGGGATGCGTACTTCCAGTACGGCGAGACGGATCGCTATCAGCTGCTGCAGAACAACCAGACCCGCTTCCGCTTCGACATGGCCGAGGATGCGTACCGCGACACGAACACCGGCGAGATCGTCTGCCGCGTGAACGCGACGGACGCGGTCGGCGAGGCGCGACGCAATTCCTGGCGGAACTTCTTCGTCGGCAACCCGTTCAACGGCGGACAGCAAGGCACGGCGGAGGAGGCGGCCGCGCGCGTCGACGCGCTGCGCGCGGGCTGCGTGCCGCTGAACCCGTTCGGCCATGCGGCCTCCGCGGAGGCGATCGCCTATGCGTGGGACGACCTGATCGAGTACACGTACACGACGCAGCGCGTGCTGTCCGGCACGGTCTCCGGCATCCTGTTCGACGGCATCGGCGCCGGCCCCGCACGGATCGCGACGGGCATCGATTGGCGCGAGGACATTACGGACAACCAGGTCGGCGGTGACCCGAACCTCTATGTCCGGACGGATTTCAGTGCTCAGTACGGCGATCCGTGGACGGGAGGCATCGAGGTCGGCGACATCTTCGCCGAGTTCGAGATGCCGCTGCTGCGGGACAAGCCCGCGGCCGAGTACATGATGATCAACCTCGCGAACCGGCGCTCGCGCAACACGACGTTCCGCGAGGATCCGGTCGATCCCCTCGACGTCGACCGCTACTCGACGACGTGGAAGACGTCGTTCGTGTGGGATCCGACGAGCTGGCTGCGCCTCCGTTCGACGCGCTCGGTCGACATCCGCTCGCCGGCGCCGCGCGAGCTGTTCTACCGGCAGACGTTCCAGGGCGGCGGCTACTTCAACTTCACGCCGAACCCGTGGAGAAACCCGTGCCCGGCGGGTGCGCCGCAAGTGGGCTGCTCGAGCCCGTACGGCGATACGTGGGACACGCTGATCGGCGCGAACCCGAACCTGCAGAACGAGGAGTCGCGAACCGAGACGATCGGCTTCATCCTGACGCCGGGAGGAAGGTTCAGCGGGCTGCAGTTCGCGGTCGACTACGTGAACACGTTCATCAAGGGCGGCATCTCGTACGCGACCGGATCGGATCCCGAGA
This sequence comes from uncultured Gammaproteobacteria bacterium, assembly GCA_964553875.1. GTDB lineage: Bacteria > Pseudomonadota > Gammaproteobacteria > Steroidobacterales > Rariloculaceae > ZC4RG20. The sequence goes on from CAZKNH010000050.1 coordinate 23,360, forward strand.
ACGAGGACAACCTGCCGTACGTGCTGTTCCGCTGCTACGCGTACGAGGATCCCTTCTATTGCAGCCTGATCGAGTTCGGGCCTCCGACGCTCGAGGAGCCGGACAACCCCCGCTCGGACATCGTGACGCTGACGACGACGCAGGAGAACTCCGAGCCGTTCTGGACGAAGGCGTTCGACATCACGGCAAGCTATCGCAAGCAGTTGAGCGGAGGCGGAAGCTTCAGCGTGCGGTTGCTCGCGACGTACACGAAGGAGCAGAACATCTGCATCGACACGGTCAGGCTCTCGCTGACCGAAACGCAGTGTCTTGCCCGGCAGAACGTCGTCGGCCAGACCGGAGGGCTGTACACCGGAGGCGGCATCTTCTCGAACTACACCGCGACGCCCGATTGGTCCGGAAACCTTTACGGTACCTATCGCAAGGGACCGTTCACGGTGACGGCCCAGGCGCGCTATACCGGCGCCGGCAAAATCTCGGTCGGCTGGGTCGGTCCTGACGACCCGCGCTACGGGCCCGAGCGGTATGCGACGATGAGCGAGAACCTGCTGCCGAGCTGGACGACGTGGAATGCGACGTTCAGCTACGACTTCGTGCGGTCGCGTTTCGCGCCGTCACGGTTCTCGGCGATGAATCTCCAGCTGGTCGTGGACAACGTCTTCGACAAGCAGCCGAGCTTCTACTCCGGCGGCGGCATCGGGGGGAACAACTCCCGGTTCTTCAACGGCATCGGCCGGGCGTACCGGCTGAGGCTGAATATGGAGTTCTGAGCGAATCATCGTCCCTTCCGACGGGGCCGGCTCCGCCGCTGTGCGGGGCCGGCCCTTCCTTTTTTTCTTTTTCTGGGGCGGCAGGCGCTTCAGGGAGAATGCGGGCGCGGTTGGAATGGCTCTCGTGCCCGCCCGATATGTCGGTGCCGAGCTCTTGCGCGAGGTGTGCAGCCGCCCCCTTAGCGACATGCCCCGAACCTCCCGTGCGTGCCTACGCGTCCCCCTTCGGCGCGTCGTTGCCTCGCGCGCAAGGCGCACCTTCGTGCTGGCGGGGGCCATACGGCTTTGTGTTGCGGTAGTGCGCGAAGAATCGCTCAGTTGTTGTATGTGTGTTACATCGCATAATAGTACGCGACCATATCGAAAGCGGTGCGAATGCGCGCGCAACACTTATGGCTTTTCTGAAATGAATCAACACTTCTTAAGGAGGTGAACGCGCAACTCCAGAAAACAACAGAATTTAGGATCTTGTAAGACGTAGCGTCTGATGCCACACTCCGGCTGCTGGCTGTATCGTGTCCGCAACAATACAAGATCCAAGGCACGGTCAGTTTTCGGTCGCGGCTTTTCTTTGGGAGGAGGCAATCAGATGCAAAGGCGTGCGTCTTCGAGCGGTGCGCGTTGGACCGTCCTTGCGTCGGCAGTTTCCGCGCTCTGCATGGGCGGGACGGCCTACGCTCAGGAGCCCGAGCAGGGCGACGATCGCAGCGTGGAGGAGCTGGTCGTCACCGGCACTCGGATTCCGCGCAACGACTTCACGACCCCGAACCCGGTGGCGACGATCGACCGCGAGGACATCGACGCGCTCGGCCTCGTGAGCGTCGGCGACATCCTCGGTCAGATCACGTCGAACGTGTACAGCGCGTCGCTCGACACGGTCGGCGACGGGGCGTTCTTCGTCGGCGCGACGATCGCGAACTTGCGCGGCATGAACACGGGCTTCGGCACGCGGACGCTGACGCTGGTGAACGGCCGGCGCATGCCCGCGACGACGAACGGCGGCGCGGTGGATCTCGCGATGATTCCGTCGGTGCTCGTCGGCCGGGTCGAGACGGCGACCGGCGGTAACGGCGCGACGTACGGCACCGACGCGATGGCGGGTGTCGTCAACATCATCCTCGACAACCGCTTCGAGGGCACGCGGGTCAACGCGGGCTTCTATCAGACGGATGCGGGCGACGGTAATCAGTACTCGTTCAGCCTCGCGAGGGGCATGAAGTTCCTGAACGAGAACCGCGGGCACCTCGTGATCGGCTACGAGCACCAGACGGTGGACCCGATCCGCGACTGCTCGACCGCTCGCGACTGGTGCGCGCGCAGCTTCAATTACCTCGATAATGCAAAGAACGCTTTCAGCGCCCCGATCATCAATCTGCAGACGGCGACCGAGCTGCCGGCGATTGCGCCGGACAACATCAAGTATCCGGGCATGAATTGGCCCCGGTATCACATCACCGACGGCGTGCGCTATTTGCATACGAGCCCGTACGGCTCGCTGCATACCAACAATCAGAACCCGGACGACCCGTTCAACGGCGAGTTCCTCGAGTTCACGCCGGACGGCAAGAGCGTCGTGCCTTACAACACCGAGGCCGACGGTCTGGTGGGCATCTACCGCGAGGCGGCGTACGCGAACCCGGACGAACGCGTCGTCGGCGGCGAGGGGGAGCTCCTGACGAAGGGTTATCCGCTGCGTAACGGGTCCGTGCGCAACAACTTCTACGCGAGGTTCAATTACGACTTCAACGACCGGCTGTCCGTCAACGCGGAGCTCGGCTTCAACCGGAACAACGGCGAGACGTTCCAGGAGCGGCCGGGCTTCAATCAGCTGAACCACTGCATCTACCCGGACAATCCGTTCCTCGATGACCTCGACGCGACGGCGCGTCAGGCGATGCAGGACCGGATGTCGGTTTTCGACCCGGCCACGTTCCAGGGCGGCTGCTCGATCAACAGCTCCGTGATTCTGGCCTCGAACGGCACGACGCTGCGGAAGAACTGGAGCCAGCAGGTGGACCGTCGCGTCAAGACCGAGACGGAGATGCTGCGTTTCGTGATCGGCGCGAACGGCGGCATGTTCGGCAGCGACCGGTGGACATGGGACACGTACTTCCAGTACGGCGAGACGGACCGCTACCAGCTGCTCACGAACAACCAGACGCGGTTCCGGTTCGATATGGCAGAGGATGCGTACCGCGACACGAACACCGGTGAGATCGTCTGCCGAGTCAACGCGACGGACGCAGTGGGAGAGCAGCGGCGCAACTCGTGGCTCAACTACTTCGTCGGCTCGTTCTTCGGCGGGCTGTCGGAGCGGGCGGACGAGGCGATGGAGCGCGTCGACGCGCTGCGTGCGGGCTGCGTGCCGCTGAATCCGTTCGGGCTAGCGGCGTCGCCCGAGGCGATCGCCTATGCGTGGGACGACCTGATCGAGTACACGTACACGACGCAGC
>CAZKNH010000051.1:0-26349 GCA_964553875.1 uncultured Gammaproteobacteria bacterium
GATGATCGGCTCGTGGGCCGGCGCGATGGGGCATACGCAGTTCATGCCCTCGAACTACCTCGCGTACGCGGTCGACGGCGACGGTGACGGCATCGTCGATCTGTGGCGGAGCGTCGAGGACGCGTTCTCGTCCGCGGCGAATCTGCTTCGCGCATTCGGCTGGCAGCCGGGCTGGCGGTGGGGGCGGGAGGTCAGGCTTCCGCCGGACTTCGACTACGCGCTCGCCGGCCGCGACCGGGCGCGGCCGCTTGCCGAGTGGCGCGCGCTCGGCGTCACGACGACGTCGGGCGAGCCGGTCCCGGCGCTCGACGCGGAGGCGGCCGTGCTCGTGCCGGCCGGGCATCGAGGGCCGGCTTTTCTCGTGTACGGGAATTTCACGACGCTCATGCGCTGGAACCCGTCCGAGTTCTTCGCGCTCACGGTCGGGCATCTATCCGACCGCATCGCGGGCGGCGGCGGGCTTGCGGTGTCGCCGCCGAACGACGAGCGCCTCACGCGCGACCAGATCGCGGCCGTGCAGCGGCGGTTGAACGAGCTCGGCTTCGACAGCGGCGCGCCGGACGGCATCGTCGGCGCCGCGACGCGGAGGGCTGTACGCGATTGGCAACAGCGGAACGGCCTCATCGCCGACGGTCACGTCGATGCCGAGTTGATACGCCTCATGGGTATTTCCAATCAGTAGAAACCGCGGCCGTTCACGCAACTTTCGTCTTGCTCGACACTCAAAGGCTTCACGTTCGGTACGACCGGCGGCGTACCGGACGGTGCGGTTTTTGAGATCGCCGCCGGACCGCGTATGATTCGCAGCTTTCTTACGGTCGAGACTACATGGAGTTACCGTGACTAGGGAAAACGTATCGGTAGGAGGTTCCACTCAGGCGCGTCGTTCGAGCTCGAAGCAGCTGTTCGATTCGAACGGAGTTCGCAAGGCGGCGATCGCGCTGCTGACGGCCTTCCACAAGTCGGGTCGGCATGGAACGCTGGCTGAGGTACTCGTGGCCATGGAGGTCATCGACGCGGCAATCGACGGTAAGCCGCACTCGATGAAGTCTCTGTCCCAGAAGCTCGGCATTCCTTATACGTCGGTCTCCCGCATCGTGTTCTCGCTGACTTCGGAGGCCGCACCCGGCGGCATCCTGAAGCTCGTGCCGGACACGAAGGACCGCCGACGTAAGCACATCGAGATCGACTTCGACATCTTCAAGCAGTCGTCGCCGCATCTGCGGGCGATGGAGAAGGCGATGGTCGATTACTACGGCAACTCGGTCTTCAAGCTGAAGAAGGCGAAGAAGAACTGAGATCGCTCGCGGGACGCCGTCCGGCGTCCCGCATCCATCCAAGAGAATATGTGTCAGACACGGTTTCGATTCGAAAATCGTGTCTGACACGGCCGTTCGTTCGCCCTGGAAAAACGAATTCCGATTCTGCGGCATCGAACGGGTGCCGGGTCGCTTGCCGCTATCCCGGGCACCGTCTATCTTCGTTCCGGTGAGATGGGGATCACCGGCAACCTGGTTTTCGCTCTTCGCCGCGCTCCTGTTCGGCATCGCGTACGTCGACAAGACGCTGAACGCTTCGGGCGGCGACTGGCGTACTGCAAGCCGCGAGCCGATCGGCCTCGCGCCGCTGCCGTCTGACGAGCCCGAAGCCGTCGTTCAGGTCTACGCCGCGCGCGCCGTGCGCTGGCGCGGCCTTTTCGGCGTGCACACGTGGATCGCCGTGAAGCCGGCGAACGCCGACGCGTATACCGTCTATGAGGTCAACGGCTGGCGGTTGCGCCGCACCGGCACCGCGGTCGTCGTCAGCGACCGCGCGCCCGATTCGCGCTGGTTCGGCAATGCGCCCGAGCTGATCGCCGATCTGCGCGGCCCGGCGGCCGCCGCCGCAATCCCGAAGATCGAGCAGGCCGTCGCCGCATACCCGTACGCCGACAGCTACCGGGTGTGGCCCGGGCCGAATTCGAACACGTTCGTCGCCTACGTGCTGCGGGCGGCCCCCGAGGTCGAGGCGGACCTTCCGCCGACCGCGATCGGCAAGGACTATCTCGGCACTTCGCTCTTTGCGCGGAGCCCGAGCGGCACCGGCGTGCAGGCGAGCCTGCTCGGCGTGCTCGGCGTCCTCGTCGGCGTCGAGGAAGGCCTCGAGGTCAACCTGCTCGGCCTGACGTTCGGGGTCGATCCGCTCGATCTCGCCGTGAAGCTTCCGCTCGCAGGACGCATCGGCTGGCCGCACGATCCGCGGCTCGATCCGCCGGAGGAGAGCCATGACTGACAGGCGCCGCATGATCCGATGCGCGGTGCTCGCCGCGGGTTTGATCGCGGCGAGCGCGTGCGCGGGCGATGAGACCCGCCAATACACGTTCAGCTGGCCTTTCAGCGTCGACGACGAGATGCGGCCGCGAGGCGGCACGACGCAGGGGCCGGCCGTCGAGCTCGTCCGGGACGCAAGCCCCGAGTGGCAGGCCGTGATGGAGCCGGGGCTCTCGGCATTCGAACGCGACCGGCGAGCGATTCTCGCGATGGCCGGCCAGTACCGCACGACGTTCGACTTCATCGAGACGGTGGGTTTCACGGAAGGGTACAAACCCTCGCGTCCGTATCAGTCGTGGGCGACCGAGTATGTCTTCGTGCTCGAGGACGACGGTGACTTCATCAGCCTGCAGCACGTGATCGTGATGCTCTACGTCGACCGCGACGGCAACGTTCGCGGGCCGGTCGTGCAGAAGCATTGGCGCCAGGATTGGCAGTACCAGGATACGGATCTGCACGTCTACGACGGGCTCGGACGCTGGCGCCGCGTCACGCTCGATGCGGACGACGTCGAGGGCCGCTGGTCCCAGGCGGTGTATCAGGTCGACGACTCGCCGCGTTACGAGGCCGTCGGCACGTGGACGCATGCGGAAGGCTACTCGGCGTGGACGAGCGACGAGACGTGGCGACCGTTGCCGCGGCGCGAGTCGACGGTCCGCGACGATTACGACGTTCTCGTCGGCACGAATCGCCACACGCTGACGCCGACCGGCTGGGTGCAGGAAGAGGACAACCTGAAGGTCGACCTCGACGAGCGGGGCGAGCGGGTCGCCGTCCTCGCACGCGAGGTCGGCGTGAACCGGTACGAGCGGATCACGGGCTTCGATTTCTCGCCGGCGGACGAGTACTGGTCGCGGACCGCTCCGTTCTGGGAGGAGGTGCGCGCCGCGTGGCGGCGGATCTATGCCGAGCACGACGCCTTCGCCCTCGCGGCGGAGGTCGACGGTGTCGAGCTCTTCGTGCCGATGTTCGAGTACGCGGAGAAGCTCGCCGCAGGCCAGGCGTACGACGCCGAAGACGCGCGACGCTTCGTGCAGGAGACGCTCGCGCGTTACGTCGAGCCGCTGTAGCCGGCCGGCGTCGCGCCGCGGTCGGTCGACCGGTCGTATTCGCGAAAACGATAACAACCATCATCGACGAAGATGTGAGGGGAACGACGATGAGAACGACGACGTTCGGAACGCTCGCGGCTGCGGTTGCGCTCGCGATGCTCGGCGGACCCGCCGCGGCGCAGGACTGCGATCGGGCCTGTCTCGAGGGGTGGGTAGACCGCTACCTCGACGCGATGATCGACGACGACGTCGATGCCGTGCCGTTCGCGGCGAATGCGCGCTTCACCGAGAACGGACAGCGGCTCGAGCTCGGCGACGGACTGTGGAACACGATGAAGTCGAAGGGCACGTACCGCTTGTTCGTGCCGGACGTCGAGGCGGGACAGGTCGCTTTCATCGGGACGATCAACGAGGATCATCGTGACCCCGAGCAGCAGACGCCGGCCGTGATCGCGCTTCGTCTGAAGATTCGCAACGGCGAGATCACCGAAGCCGAGCAGCAGGTCGTGCGAAACGAGGACGCGGCCCGGCGCATCGAGGCCCGCGGCGGTCCCGATCCGCTGTTTCTCGAGACGGTGCCGGAGAACGAGCGGATGTCTCGCCGCGAGCTGATCGAGATCGCGAACATGTATTTCACAGGCATGCAGCTGAACGACGGCAAGGGCGAATACCCGTTCGCGGACGACTGCAACCGCATCGAGAACGGCGCGCAGTCGACGAACGTGCCGCTGCAGCCCGGGCAGACGCGGCCGGATCCGAAGACTGCGACGAGCTACTCGGCGCATTGGAGCTGCCGGGAGCAGTTCGAGTCGGGCCTGATCCATTTCGTGAACCGAATCCGCGACCGCCGCTTCGTCGCCGTCGATCGCGAGCGGGGGAACGTGTTCAGCTTCGTGTTCTTCGATCACTCGGGCGGCGAGTACCGCACGTTCCAAACGCCCGACGGACGCACCGTGACGGCGGGCCCGGTCCAGCCGTGGACGTGGTACATCGCGGAAGTGTTCAAGATCGAGAACGGTCTCATCCGACGCATCGAGGCGACGCTCGATCGTGTGCCGTACGGCATGCTGTCAGGCTGGAGCACGTACGAGGAAGGCATGTCGGACGCGATCCAGGACGAAACGATGTAGGGCGTGATAACCGCGCCGCGCGGCGCACGGCTGCGCGGCGACGCGTCTCGTATCACGAGGCGCGGCTGATCGCGCGACGAGAAAGGGGCCGGCGGACCGGCCCCTTTTTTGTACGCGTTTCTTACCTGTTGACACGGTCGTTAGACTAAGTCTAGCCTTAGACAAAGTCTTCTAAACTTAGACCTAGTCTTACACCGGTCCGAGAACGAAAATGATCAGGCGGTCCGAAGCTTCCTTGATCCTGATGTTCCTGCTTGCGAATGCCCCAGCGCTGTCGGGCGCCGAGGAGGGCGCGAGCTCGGATGCGGCGGATGAAGCCGTCGCGATGCGCGCCGAGCCGATGCTGGCCGTTGCGCCCGCGAGCGGGGAGAGCGCCGCGCTGCGAGGGGCCGGCGCGGACGCGGCCTTCGATGCCGCCGCGATCCCGCCGATCGACACCCGTGTGCTCCTCGATTACCTCGCAGGACGCGCGCCGTTCACGCTGCTCGACGCACGTTCGCCGGAGGAGTACGCGGTCGGCCACGTCTACAACGCGGTGAACGTGCCGCACGACGCGGTCGAGGACTACACGGACGTGTTGCCGGCGGACCGCAGCGCGCCGCTCGTCACGTACTGCAAGACCGGCAAGCGTGCGCTCGAGCTTGCGACGCGTCTCCGCGAGCTCGGATACCAGAACGTCCGCGTGCTCGGGCCGAAGCAGATGTTCTGGTCCGACACGGCGCCGATGTTCAACTGCGGCGCTCCGGAACCGGCCGACTCGTTCTTGCCCGCGTCTCGTTGAGGCGCGGCTTCTTCGACCACCACTGTTGACGAGGGGAGGCGAACGAAGCATGCGATGGATGCTTCTGTTGGTATCTCTGGGAGCGGCATGGCAGGCTGCGGCGCAACCGCTCGGTCTGCCGCCCGTTCCTGTCCCTGAGGACAACCCGATCACGCCGGCAAAGGTCGCGCTCGGGGAGCGGCTCTTCAACGACGTGCGCTTCAGCTCGACGGGTACGGTGAGCTGTGCGACCTGTCACGCCCCCGCCGCAGCGTTCACGGACGCACGGCCGGTCTCGCTCGGCGTCAACGATCTCGCCGGCACGCGGAACGCGCCGACGATCGTGAACGCGGCGTACAACGCGACGCAGTTCTGGGACGGCCGCTCGCCGACGCTCGAGGATCAGGCGTTGCATCCGATCGTGAACCCGGTCGAGATGGCGATGCCGAGCCACGATGCGGTGCTCGAGATCATCCGCTCGGACCGCGATTACACGAGGGCGTTTCGCAACGTGTTCGACGTGCGGCCCGAGCAGATCCGCATCGAGCACGTCACGAAGGCCATCGCCGCGTTCGAGCGGACGCAGATCGCCGGCGACTCGCCGTTCGACCGGTGGTACTTCGGCGGCGAGGAGAACGCGATCAGCGAGGCGGCGAAGCGCGGCTTCGACGTGTTCCTGACCGACGGGCGGTGCGTGTCGTGTCACACGATCGAGCAGGACCACGCGCTCTTCACGGATCATCGGTTCCACAACATCGGCGTCGGCGTCAACGCGATGCAGGATCGGATCGGCGAGCTCGCGAAAGCGTTCCTCGTCGCGAAGGCCCAAGGCGTCGACGTCGACGTGGCGGTGCTCTCCGATCCCGATACGTCGCATCTCGGCCGATTTGCCGTGACCGGTGATCTCTCCGAGATCGGCGCCTTCAAGACGCCGACGCTGCGCAATGTCGCGGTGACCGCGCCGTACATGCACGACGGCAGCCTCGCGACGCTGCGCGAGGTCGTCGAGCACTACAACAACGGCGGCGTGATCCCGGCCGACGCGCCGGTGAACCCGTACCTCTCGGGCGGGATTCGTCCGCTGAACCTGACCGAGCAGCAGATCGACGACCTCGTCGCGTTCATGGAATCGCTGACGAGCCCGCAGTTCGCGGTGCCCACGACGTCCGGGCCCGTCGCTGCGCTCGACAGGAGGGAGCAGCAATGAGAATGAACCGAAGAGGATTCCTGGGGCGCTCCGCCGCCGCGATGGCCGGCAGCATCCTGCCGGTCAGCCTCGTGAAGCTCGCGTTCGGGCAGGAGCAGGGCGGGCAGACGGATTTCACGTTCGCCTATATCTCGGATTCGCACATTCAGCAGATCCGCGGCGCTCAGTTCGTGCGCAACTGGGATCAGGGGCTGAAGCGTGCGGTCGCCGAGGCGAACCTGCTCGAGCCCGCCCCCGATTTCGTCGTGTTCGGTGGCGACCTCGCGCAGCTCGGCACGAAGGCCGAGCTCGATCACGGCGCCGAGATGCTGTCCGCGCTCCGCTATCCGCTCTACTGCGTGATGGGCGAGCACGACTACTACCTCGACCTCGGCGAGTACTGGAGCGAGCTCTTCGGCGACCACTACTACAGCTTCGATCACAAGGGCGTGCACTTCGTGGTGCTGAACAGCGTGCTCACGTACGACGAGTGGACCTACGAGCGCTGGGAGACGCCCGAGCGCCGGATGCTCGAGATGGCCGGGCTCGACAATCCGAACGGCTCGCCGTTCATGGTCGGCGAGCGTCAGCGCGAGTGGCTGCGCAGGGATCTCGCGAACGTGCCGCGGTCGACGCCGATCGTCGTGCTGTCGCATTCGCCGCTCCAGAAGATTTACAAGGGCTGGAACTTCTGGACCGAGGACGCCGAGGAAGTCCAGGCGATTCTCGCGCCGTTCGAGAAGGTCACCGTGCTCTACGGGCACGTGCACCAGATCCAGTACAACCAGATCGGCTCGATCTCGTTCCACTCGGTGATGGCGACCGCGTGGCCGTGGCCGTACCCGTCGACGTATGCGCAGTCGGGCGCGTACGTGCCCGTGATGACCGTGCCGATGAATCGCGCGGATCCGTTCAACGAGCGGGACGCGACGGGCTGGCAGTTCATCGACGTGCACACCGGGCGCGTCGCCGTGAACTACACGCTGTACGACAACAAGAATCGGACGGTCGCGTTCAACGCGGCGACGGGCAGGCCCGAGGACCTGGAGTACCAGCACCCGGCCCGGCGCATTCCTCCGCAGGCTCACTATTGATGGGGCTCGAAGCGATGAGACGTGTGTTTCTAGCGGTTCTCGGCGTGGCCGCGTGCAGCGCGGTCAACGCGGATGAGTTCACCGAAGCGGACCTCGAGCGCTGGGCGGCGCAGTTCGAGAGCGTCGCGCAGGAGGGGCGTCGGCTCTGGACGAGCCCCGAGCTCGGCACGAACGGCGTGGCCTGCGCGCAGTGTCATCCGAATGCGGCGAACACGCATCCGGAGACTTATCCGAAGTTCCAGAAGCAGCTCGGGCGCGTCGCGCAGCTATGGGAGATGGTGAACTGGTGCATCCGTAACCCGCTCGAAGGCGAGGACCTCGATCCGGGTGACGCGCGGATGACGGCGCTGCTCGCCTATATCGCGAAGGAGCGCCGCGGCGTCCCGCTCGACCCGGGCAAGCACTGACAAAAAATCGGGGTCAAAAAATCGGGGTCAGACCCCGATTTCTGTGGCAGGCAGGCTCTTGATCCCTCGCCCGCAACGAGTCAGGGCCCGCTCCTCAAGAAAACGGGGTCTGACCCCGATTAACTGACCCCGGTTAAAGGTCGACTCCGATCAACGTCGGAGTCCGTTTCCGGCCGAAATCGGGGTCTGACCCCAATTTCACGGCGGAAATCGGGGTCTGACCCCGATTTCTAGATTACGCGGCGAGGACGCCTTTCTGCTTCGCCGTGTGCGCCGCGATCGCGTCCATCAGCGGCGGCGACAGGCAGTCGTACGGCTCGAGGCCGAGCTCGCGCAGGCGGGCACGCACCTGCGGCATCAGCTTCGGGTCCGCTCCGGACTCGATGATCGACGAGACGAAGGCCGCGAACTCGGCCGGCGCCCAGCCGGGCTCGTCCGAGAGCTCGACGTGGACGAAGTCCAATCCGTAAAACGGATGATTCGTGTCGTCGATGCGCCCGTACATGTGGACGCCGCAATCGCGGCACGCATAGCGCTTGATCACGGCGTTCGGGTCGACGACCTGGAGCTTCTGCTCGTTCGCCGTGACTTTGAGGTTGTCACGCGGCACGACCGCGACCTGCGAGAACAACGCGCCCGCGGGCTTCCAGCACTTCGTGCAACCGCAGACGTGATTGTGGGCGACCTGCCCGGAGATGCTGACCTCGACCTTGTTCGTGGCGCAGTGGCAGCGCAGCGTGCCGCCGGCGAAATTCTCGGCAGCCGGCTTCAGCCCATTGTCCACGGCCGGGTGGATGGAAATCGCCATCGGGAATCCCCCTCTATATGAATCGTTAGAATGGGTCGATTTCGGTGCGGTGTCACGGCGCGCCCGCCAACCGGGCAGCCGTTCGAGTATAGAGAACGCGCGATTGAGCGCACAAGCGAGCCTCCGAGCACCGCGAGCGAGTCGATATGCGCTTTCGCCGAGCGCGCTAAGCCCGCGTTTAGGCGTCGAATCTTCGCGGCGCTCGCGCCGTTCGATCGGCGCGTCGTTTGCGGCCCGTCGCCTGCGGCTGTTATGCTGCCCGCCGTCTCAGTGTTATTGCGCTTGAGCTCGCGGCGTTGAGCCGCGTCCATTCGACCACGCGTCGAAGCCGCCGGCCCCCGAGGCCGCCATTCACCGCAGTTCCGGCCGCCCACCGGAAACAGCCAGCCGAGGATCACGACATCGAACGCCGGCGCATCACCCCGATCGAATCGGATCGCGCCGAGGCTCGGTGGCCGTGTCCGGCTGCCTATTAGAGGAGTACCCCATGATCGAAGCGGGAAAGACCGTCGGGTTCGAATATACGCTGCGCCTCGCGGACGGCTCCGTCGTGCAGACCAACAAGGACTCGGAGCCGCTCACGTACGTGCATGGAGAGAACCAGATCCTGCCGGCCCTCGAGCGCGCGCTCGAAGGGCTCGAGGTCGACGACCGCAAGGAGATCACGCTCGAAGCCCGCGACGCTTACGGAGAGATTCGCCCGGATGCGTTCAGGGAGGTGCCGGTCGAGCAGATTCCGCCCGAAGCCCGCAGGGTCGGCGCGCAGCTGAGCGCGCAGGGCTACGACGGCCCGATCCGCGTGCACGAGGTCAAGGACGACGTGGTCGTGCTCGATTTCAACCATCCGCTCGCCGGCAAGGCGCTGACGTTCGACATTCGCGTGGTGTCGATCGAATGACCGGGCGACCGCCGAACGACCAGCCGTACGAGCTCGTGTCGGTGCAGGAGAGCCCGCCGCCCGCCGGCAGCGAAGGCAGCGGTTGGTTCAGCTACCGGATCGCTCAGGGATCGAACACGATCACGGGCTATCGCCAGGGGAGCCGCAGCGTGATCGAGGCCGAGCTTCGCGAGACGGTCGTCGCGCTGAACGAGCGCCGCTCCCCGCGCCGAGGCCGCGTGCAGCTTACGCAGAGGCGGAAACCGAAAGTCCGGACGGACTGAGCGGCACGGAACTTACGGACGGCCGTCGCCGCCTATCGCGAGCCAGCCGGCCTCGCGCGAAAGTTCGACGCGTATCGCGAGCTGCGGCGCTCGCGATCAATGGGCCTCTGCGCCCGCCGCGGGTGCGAATGCCCGTAGCAGAAAATGCGTCGGCAGATACACGAGCACCGGGTACACCGCCATCATCAGCAGCAGGTGCCAGCGCGACGGCACGATGCTCTTCGGCGGATGCCCGAAACCTCGGACCCAATTCACGTTCTTCTCCGGCGGGGCGAGAAAGTACGTGGCGGGCAGCACGACCCACGCGACGAGCGTCTGCACGGCGAGCGCCCGCTCGTCGTATCCGTACCGATAGAGCATCCAGAGGATCGCCGGCGGCAGCGCGAGATGGAATAACGACAGCGCGCGCAGATACCGGGGAATGCTCGGATCGAACATGTACGCCGCGAGCGTCGACAGCGTGCGTCCGAAGACGAGACCGCCGACGAACGATGCGACCCATACCGCTTCGGGCAGCAGCACGCCCACCGCGATCGTGCTCGCGATCAGCGGGCTCTCGAGCCAGAGCGCGATCGTCAGGCCGAGGAGCGCGAGGTCCGAGAACCAGAGGAAGTTCGCCGGGCCGTACCGGACGTAGTAGACGGGCACGATCACGGCCGTCATCGCCGTGAAGACCAGCGCGAACGCGAGGGTCACCGGATCCATCACGCACACCAGAGCCGCGGGGCGCGCTGCGGCCGTGCCGCGTGACGCGCGGCGTCGCGAGCCTCGACCCCTCACACCGAGCGGGAGCGCGGACGTGCGCGGCGTCTCAACGAAGCGTGCCCCGTGAAGGCCGTCGTCGAGCGCCGGCCGGGAGGCCCCCGATATAGCAGAAAGGCCGGGCCGACGGAACGGCGGGTCGGTGCACTGCGGTAGAGGAGGGGGCCGAAGCTATAATGCCGCCCTCGGCGCGATCGGCGCCGCCCGAACCGACACGAGGATGTGGGAACCGGCATGACCGCAAAGATCATCTACACGCTCACGGACGAAGCACCCGCACTCGCCACCTACTCACTGCTGCCGATCGTCGAGGCGTTCACGCGCGCCGCCGGCATCACGGTCGAGACACGCGACATTTCACTCGCCGGCCGCATCCTCGCGAACTTTCCCGACTACCTCCCGCCGGACCGGCGCCGTCCGGACGACCTCGCCGAGCTCGGCGAGCTCGCACAGACGCCCGAGGCGAACATCATCAAGCTGCCGAATATCAGCGCTTCGGTGCCGCAGCTCACGGCCGCGATCAAGGAGCTGCAGCAGCAGGGCTACCCGGTGCCGGACTATCCGGAGGAGCCGCAGAACGATACCGAGCGCGAGATCAAGGCGCGCTACGCGAAGGTGCTCGGCAGCGCGGTGAATCCCGTGCTCCGCGAGGGCAACTCCGACCGCCGTGTCGCGGCGTCCGTGAAGGCGTATGCGAAGAAGCACCCGCACTCGATGGGGGCGTGGAGCCCGGACTCGAAGACGCACGTCGCGCACATGACGGGCGGCGACTTCTACGGCAGCGAGCAGTCGGCGGTGATCGAGCGGGCCGGGAAGCTCAGGATCGAGCTCGTCGAGGACGGCGGCCGCACGACGGTGCTGAAGGAGCGCGTCGACGTGCTCGACGGCGAGGTCATCGGCTCGGCCGTGATGAGCGCGAAGGCGCTGCGCGAGTTCTACGCGAGCGCGACCCAAGCCGCGAAGGACGAGGGCGTGCTGCTGTCGCTGCACCTCAAGGCGACGATGATGAAGGTCTCTGACCCGATCATGTTCGGGCACGCCGTCACGGTCTACTACGAGGACGTCTTCACGAAGCACGCGGCGCTCTTCGACGAGCTCGGCGTCGAGCCGAACAACGGCATCGGCGACGTGTACGCGAAGATCGAGGCGCTGCCCGAGGCGAAGCGCGCCGAGATCGAGGCGGACATCGAGGCCGTCTACCGCAAGCGTCCGCCGCTCGCGATGGTCGACTCGGACAAGGGCATCACGAACCTGCACGTGCCGAGCAACGTGATCATCGACGCGTCGATGCCGGCCGCGATCCGCGCGGGCGGCAAGATGTGGGGGCCCGACGGGCAGCTCCACGACACGAAGGCGATGATTCCGGACCGCTGCTACGCCGGCATCTATCAGGCGGTCATCGACGACTGCAAGCGCCGCGGCGCGTTCGACGTGCCGACGATGGGCAACGTGTCGAACGTCGGCCTGATGGCGCAGAAGGCCGAAGAATACGGCTCGCACGACAAGACGTTCGAGATCCCGGCCGCGGGCGTCGTGCGCGTCGTCGACGAAGCGGGGCGCGTGCTGACCGAGCATCGTGTCGAGCCGGGCGACATCTGGCGGATGTGCCAGACGAAGGATCTGCCGATCCGCGACTGGGTGAAGCTCGCCGTCAGGCGCGCGCACGAGACCGGCGCCGCGGCGATCTTCTGGCTCGACCCCGAGCGCGCGTACGACCGCAATCTGATCGAGAAGGTGAAGCGCTATCTCCCCGAGCACGACACGACGGGGCTCGACATCCGGATCATGTCGCCGGTCGACGCGATGCGGGCGACGCTCGACCGCGTGCGTGCGGGCGAGGACACGGTCTCCGTGACCGGGAACGTGCTGCGCGACTACCTGACCGACCTCTTTCCGATCCTCGAGCTCGGCACGAGCGCGAAGATGCTGTCGATCGTGCCGCTGCTCGCGGGCGGCGGGCTCTACGAGACGGGCGCGGGAGGCTCGGCGCCGAAGCACGTCCAGCAGTTCCTGAAGGAGAACTACCTGCGCTGGGACTCGCTCGGCGAGTTCCTGGCGCTCGCGGTCTCGATCGAGGATCTCGGCAGAAAGACCGGCAATGCACGTGCGATCGTCGTCGCGAAGGCGCTCGACCGCGCGAACGGCGATGTGCTCGAGAACGATCGGTCGCCCGCACGCAAACTGGGCGGCCTCGACAATCGCGGCAGCCACTTCTATCTCGCGATGTACTGGGCGCGCGCGCTCGCGGACCAGACCGAGGACGCCGAGCTTGCCGCGCGGTTCAAGCCGATCGCCGAGGCGCTCGAGAAGAACGAGGCGAAGATCGTCGAGGAGCTGACCGCGGTGCAGGGGCGGCCCGTCGACATCGGCGGCTACTACCACCCGGATCCGAAGCTCGTCGCCGCGGCGATGCGGCCGAGCGCGACGCTGAACGCGATCATCGATTCGATCTGAGAAAGAGACCGTAACTTTTTGTTCGTGCGGGAGGTGTGGGCTACGGCTTGTGGCCCGCTCCGCTCGCTACGGTTTCTGGATCGGACAATTCGGCCTCGCTCTGAGAAGCGTCGTCGCGGACCCGACTGGAAACTCGATTCGTTCTGAAGAAGACGTATTAATTTATTGTTTCCTCTCGTATCGTACCCGTGCAGAGCGGCCAGACGCCGGCGTTCTTGCCGCCCGTACTTGACGACCTCGAGATTCTTCTGCAACATTAATTTCAGAAAATACTGAAACGTTTGCAGGTGCAGGAATGAAGCTCAGCCCCCTCATGGAGAAGTTCATCCTCCACTGGGGCGAGATGGGCACCCGCTGGGGCGTCAACCGCACCGTCGCGCAGATTCACGCGCTGCTCTATCTGTCACCGCGTCCGCTCCCCGCCGACGAGATCGCCGAGACGCTCTCCGTCGCGCGCTCGAACGTCAGCACGAGCCTGAAGGAGCTGCAGGCCTGGCGCCTCGTCAGCGTCACGCATGTCCTGGGCGATCGGCGCGATCACTTCAAGACGACGAGCGACATGTGGGAGATGATCGCGACGATCGTCGAGGAGCGGAAACGCCGCGAGATCGATCCGACGCTCGCGCTGCTACGTCAGTGCGTCGACGAGATGCAGCATGACGACGAGACGCCGAAGGAGGTCAAGGAGCGCATCAGGAGCATGCTGACCTTCATCACGATGCTGACCGGCTGGTTCGAGCAAATCATGGCGCTGCCGCGCGCGACGCAGCGCACGCTGCTCAAGCTCGGCGCGAAAATCGCGCGCTTCCTGCCGCAAGAAGGGTCGGCCGAGCAGTAGACGTTTTTTTGTCGTGGAGTTTCTGTCTAGACAGAAATGCATGAAAAATCTGATTGAAGGAGAAGAAGGATGCTCGTCGAAACCACCTATCTCGCATATCTCGGGATCAGCGCGGCGGTGACCGTCTGGGTCGCACGAACCCTCAGCAAGAACGGGCGGGTGTTCCTCGTCGACAGCTTCGACCAGAACGAGCGGCTCGCCGATTCGATCAACCACATGCTCGTCGTCGGGTTCTACCTGATCAACATGGGCTACGTGACGCTCGCGCTGAAGCTCGGCGCGAAGCCGACGACGACGGAGGAAGCGATCGAGTTCCTGAGCACGAAGATCGGCCTCGTGCTGCTCGTGCTCGGCGCGATGCACTTCTTCAACCTCTACGTGATCGCGAGGTGGGGCAAGCGGGCCGCCGCGGCGGTCGCGACGGCCTAGCGGCGCACGGAGCGGGTAACGCGACAGCGAGGAGGGCGAAACGGTGCAAGCAGGCAAGAAGCTGCTTCAGGTCATTTGGATCCTCTCCGTCCTCGCGGCCGTCTTCGTCGCGCTGCCCATGCTCGCGCTGATGGCGATGCTCGTTGCGCCGGTGATGCTCGCGAGCCTCGCGGAGGCGCCGCTCGAAGCGGTCCTGGTCGTGGCGTGGATCGCGGCCGGGATCGCCGGCCTCGCCGGGCGCGCGTTGGTGCTGCCCCGGAACGCCGGGATCGGGCGGCTGCGGACCGCTCAGGCACTGCTCGCGGCGGGGATCGTCGCCGCGCTCGCGGCCGTCGTCGCCGTGCTCGCGCTCCGCTTCGAGACCGGGCCCGCCGTGCTGATCGTCGGCGCGTTCGTCGTGCTGATCCTCGATGGCATCGCCCGTATTCATGCGCTCGAGGCGCGCGCTGCGAAGCTCGTCGATGGAGTCGGGCGGCTCCGGGCCGCCGCGCTTGCGATGGCCTCGATCGCCGGGCTCTCGGCGATCGTCGGGCACCTGGCCCTCTGATGCCGGCCGAACGTCCGTTGTGTCAGGCACCATTTTCCCGCGGAAAATGGTGCCTGACACATTTGTTGTCCCAGCCGTGGCCGTTCCGCGTCGACCCGGTAGAATGGCCGCGCATATTCACGAGCGACCCTCCCGATGCAGATCGGCCGCCACTCGATCGACCCGCCGCTGATCCTCGCGCCGATGGCCGGCGTGACCGACAAGCCGTTTCGGATCCTCGCGAAACGGCTCGGCGCGGGCTACGCGGTCTCGGAAATGACGACCGCGGATCCGCGCCTGTGGGCGACGCCGAAGAGCCGCTCGCGCCTCGATCACGCCGGCGAGCCTTCGCCGGTCGGCGTGCAGATCGCGGGCGCCGATCCCGCCGCGCTTGCCGACGCGGCGCGCTACAACGTCGAGCACGGCGCCGAGATCATCGACATCAACATGGGCTGCCCGGCGAAGAAGGTTTGCAACGCTTGGGCGGGCTCAGCGCTTCTGCGCGACGAAGCGCTCGTCGGTCGGATCCTCGACGCCGTCGTCGCGGCGGTCGACGTCCCCGTCACGTTGAAGATCCGGACCGGCTTCGACGCTGCGAACCGCAACGCCGTGCGGATCGCGCGGATCGCCGAGGCGGCCGGCATCGCGGCGATCGCCGTGCACGGCCGCACGCGGGACATGCATTACCGCGGCGAGGCCGAGTACGAGACGATCGCGGAGGTGAAGCAGGCGGTGCGGATTCCGGTCATCGCGAACGGCGACATCGACTCGCCGCACAAGGCCCGCGACGTGCTCGCGCGCACCGGCGCGGACGCGCTGATGATCGGCCGTGCGGCCCAGGGCCGTCCGTGGATTTTCCGTGAGATCGCGCACTTCCTCGCGACGGGCGAGGAGCTGCCCGAGCCGTCGCTTGCCGAGGTGCGCGAGATCCTGCTCGGTCATGTCCGTGCGCTCCACGCGTTCTACGGCGAGGAGCGCGGCGTGCGGATCGCGCGCAAGCATCTCGGCTGGTATGCGAAAGACCGGCCGGAGAACGCGGCGTTCCGCGCGATCGTGAATCGTGCGGAGTCGGCGTCCGAGCAGCTGCGCCTCACCGCGCTCTATTTCGAGTCGCTCGAATCGGGCGCGGACGCGCGCCGAGCGCTCGCGGCCTGACGATGGCACGAAGGGGAACGACGATGAGACGCATCCAACTCGTCGCCGCGGCGGCACTGCTCGGCTTCTCGATGTTCACCGGAGCGGCCGCATTCGCGCAGAGCGGCACGGCGTTCAGGCCGCTCTTCGACGGCACGCTCGAAGGCTGGACCGTCGAGAACGACGCCGCCGTCTCGATCGTCGACGGTGTGCTCCGCCTCGACGAGCCGCGCGGGTGGCTCCGCTCGAACGAGCGGTACGGAGACTTCTCGCTCCGCATCGAGTTTCGCTTCGTCGACGATGACACGGACAGCGGCATCTTCGTGCGTGCCGTCGCGGACGGCACGTTCGCGTTCGGCTGGCCGAACAACGCGTATCAGGTGCAGCTGCGCAACCCGATCGGCGAAAGCCGCTTCCCGCCGGTCGGCGGCATCTTCAGGCACGGCAAGCCCGACGGCGAGACCCGTTTCGATCCGGCCGACGCGGAACGCCTTTCGCTCGGCACGGGAGAGTGGCAAACGCTCGAGATCGACGTCGTTGGAGAGACGCTCCGCGTCAGGCTGAACGGCGAGCCGCTGACGGAAGCGCTCGGGATCGAGAACCCGACCGGCTTCATCGGCATTCAGGCGGAGCGGGGCGCGATCGAGTTTCGTGCGTTCGAGATCGCCGAGCGATGACCCTTCCGCGCCGCGCGCGGATTGCGCCGCGGCGCCCGACTCGTCGCGCGCCGGTCCGCCGCGCGAAGCCCCGCAGGGTTCGACGCGGCACGCGAGCGTCCGCTACCGCGTGCCGCCCGACGTGCTCGATGCGCTCGCGGTCGTATTCGAAGACCCTCGGATCGACCGCATTGCGGTCGTGTACCGGCCGTGGTACGTCGCGAGTCATCTCGCGTGCATCGGCGCGCGCACCGGATCGGTCACGCGTTACGAGCGGATCTACACGAACATTCCGGAGCCCGTCTTCTTCCGCCTCGACGGTCACGTGCTGCACGAGTATTTCCACGTCGTGCAGCAGTGGGGCAGGGAGCGGATGACGCGGCTCGGCTACGTGCTCAACTGGCGGCGCCGCGAGCGCGAAGCGGCCGATTTCGTCGCCGCGAACCTCGTGCGCTACATCGAGCTGCGCAGGGCCGCCGCGACGAAGCACGCGGCGACGATGCGCGACACGTAACCCGGGTCGGCACGACGCCTATTCGTTGCGGTTCCGCCGGCGGCGTCCTCGCCGCTCCTCGCTGGATTCGTCGATCGTCTGCTTCAGCGCCTGAAGATCCCTGAACGCCTGGTTCAGCTCCGGGCTCGTATTGACCGCGAACAGGATCTTGTCGACGAACTCGTTCTGCTTTGCGACGAGCGCCGCCGTCGGGTCGTAGTCGCCTCCGGCGATCGCCTCCCGGCTCATGCGCGCGAGCTCGTCCTCCTGGAAGCGCGTGCGGCACACGCGGCGAGCGATCATCGTGTCGGGCGGCGTCTCGCGGTAGCAGCGCACTTCGAACTCGGGCTCCTGCAGGAAGTCGTTCAGCAGCGCCCAGAAGCGCTCCGTCGCGCGGCCTGCCTCGCGGTAGAGCTGCAGGCGGGTCATTGTGCCGCGCACGACGACCTCTTCGAGATCATCGTCGCCTTCGGGCACGTCGTCGATGCCTTCGATCAGCACCTGCTCGGTCAGCGACGGATCGAGCGCGGCGCGCTCGGCCGCCTCGTGGTTGCCGTCTTGAGCTTCGGACGACGCGATCCACGCGAGCGCGGCCACGGCGGCAGCGAGCGCCGCCTGCGGACGGCGCGCGCGGACCAGAGGCGCTGCGGCGACATAGGCGTCAGTCATCGTTCCTTCGTCGGCAACAAAACCGGGACCGGCAATATATCATCGGCAGACGAAGTGACCGAGCGGTGCGTCACGCAATCGGCGGCGTCAGCCCCCGATGGAAGATCCAAGCGACGACGTACGCGATCGGTGCGATCACGAACGCGAGCGCGATTGCATAGAGCACCGCGAGCCGCCCCATCCCCTTGAGCTTCGAGAAATCCGTGATGATGCCGATCGCGACGAACGTCAGCATGAACATCATGTGACGCATCGGGCTCTGCAGCGCGCGCGTGCCGGCGTCGAGCGTCTCGGCATGCGCGGGCCAGAGCGTGGCGATCGCGAGGAAGCCGAGCCAAGCGATCAAGTAGCCCAGCACGAATTTCGGGAACCTGAACCAGATCTCGGAAGCGCCGACGCTGACCTGTCCCGGCCGCTTCTCGACCTTGTAGACCCAGATGAGCGCGAGGACGAACGTCCAGATGCCGATGAAGACGTCGATCCAGACCTTCGTCAGCACGGCCGAGCTCAGAATCCAGCCGGCCTGCCACTGCTCGCCCGTCTCCTGCAGATGTCGCGCGATCATCAGCTCGTCGAGCAGCGCGCCGGCGGCCGCGTCCGCGCCATCGGTCTTCACGGTCATGCCCATCGCCGCGCCGTTCACGATCGGCTGATCCGGAAAGAAGGCCGCGTAGAGACCGGGCAGCACGAGCAGCTCGATCATCGCGAACACGACGACGAGCATCGACACCGTCACCGGAATGATCGGCCGCGCACGAATGGCGCCGCCGGTCGCGATCGCCGCCGACACGCCGCAGATCGAGATGCCGGATGCGAGCACGGCGGACGCATCGCGCCTCAACCTGAAAGCGCGCCGCGCGAGCGTGTAGACGAGCGGCCAGAAGAAGAGATACGCGACGAACGTCGCCGCCGCGCCGGTCAGGATCAGCTCGAGCGCGAACTCCGTTGCTTCGAGCGTCATCGCTCCGAGATTGACGCCGAGGAATACGATCGCCGTCTTGATGAACCACTCGGGCTTTGCCGCTTCGCGCAGCTTCGCGGCCCATCCCTTCGCGAAGTTGCCGATCGCAAGCCCGGCGAGCAGCGCCAGCAGGTAGGGCGCACCTTCGCCGAGCTGCAGTCCCCAGCTGAGCTCGTTGTCGCGATAGGCGTTCGTGCCGTCGACGACCGCGTCGACCGTCGTCAGGTGCATCTCGTTGCCGACGATCCAGCACGCCCATGTGATCAAAAAGATCGTCGTGAAGCCGAGCAGGAAGCGCCGCATGTCGAGGCGCTGAAAGTACGCGCCGATCGCGAAGAGGCCTGCGAAGACGACGTACGTGACGAGCCACGTCGCGAGCGGGTGCCATGCCGCATAGCCGGCGCCCGTGCTGCGCAGCAGCTTGCTCCATTCGAAGTCGCCGACGACGTTCGTCCACTCCCACGTTCGCGGGCGCGACATCCAGCCGACGAGGTCGAGCCCCACGAGCGACGTCAGTGCCGCGGCGTAGATCGCGAGGCCGACCCACACCGCCCACCAGTCCTCCGTCGTCAGCATCCCACTGGTCCAGCGCCGGTTCGTCACGGGCGTTCTCCTCCGCCGATGTGCAGCACGTAGTTGAAGTAGTGGGCCTGGTATTGCCGCAGCCACATGGGCAGCGTGCTCGTGTCGAAGCGCACGTGGGCTCGCGTCGCGCCGCGGCCGCGGAGCGCCCGCACGATCAGATCGTCGAGCGCGGCGAGATCCGGATTTGTGACGTCGACGCCCGCGCCCTGAGCGCGCCAACGCCCGCGCTCCCAGCGCAGCGTGAGCTCCGCCGCGTGCGCGCGATCGGTCACGAGAGGATGAAACGATCCACGAGCCAGCCGAGCACCACGAGGCCCGCGGCGCCTATCGCGAGACTGATCATGACGAGCCGTGTCTCCCACGGCTCCCACGGCTCGGGTTCGCCGGCGAGCGCATCGGCCGGGCGGTCGCGCGCCTCGCGCTCGTTCAAATCGGTCAGCTCGGTGGATGCCATCGATTTCTCCGTTGCATGAGCTCGGCGAATCGTCGCGGCGCCCGGAAAGTTTCCGAGCAGCCGATGCTCGGGCTGCCGAGTATAGCGAGCGATGGCCTTCGATCGAACCCGCCGGCTCAGTGCGTATCGGCTCTGCCCGCGAGCTCGTCGAGGATCGGACACGCCGGCCGATGATCGCCGTGGCAGTGCTCGACGAGATGCACGAGCGTTCGGCGCATGGCGTCCAGCGATCGGATCTTCTCCTCGAGCTCGGCGATATGAGCCTGCGCGACGCGCTTGACCTCCGCGCTCGGTCGCTTGTGCTGCCAAAGCGACAGCAGCGTCTTGATCTGCTCGATCGAGAAGCCGAGATCGCGCGCACGGCGAATGAAGCGGAGCGTATGCAGATCGTTCCGACCGTACACGCGATAGCCCGCGTACGTCCGCGCCGGCTTCGGAATGAGTCCGATCGACTCGTAGTAGCGGATCATCTTCGCCGAGATCCCGGTCGCTTCGGCCGCCTCGCCGATGTTGCAGAAGCCTGACTTCCGCGCGTCGTCGAGCTCGATCGTCGTCGGGTTTCGTCTCGTCATGGGCCGATCGTACGCCTCCTCGTTTGACCTTCCAATCATTGGATGGTGCATGCTTGCGGCAACCCGCACCGTTCAGTCGACTCGTTCGAGGAGCCGAACGATGACCAAGCAGGATTTCCACGGGCACGCATGCAGTCGCGATCGGAAGCACGGTCACGCCCACGACGCGGGGCGCGGTGCAAGTGCCCCGGCGGCTCACGCCCGCAACGTCCTGTGGACGTGCCCGATGCACCCCGAGATCGTCCGGGACGCACCGGGCGCGTGCCCGATCTGCGGCATGGCCCTCGAGCCGATGACGCCCGTCGGCGGCGACGTTGCCGAGAACGAGGAGCTGCGCGACATGACGCGGCGTTTCACGGTGAGCGCGATCCTCACGCTGCCGCTCGTGATCGTGGCGATGGCCGACATGATCCCCGGCATGTCGGTCGGCTGGCTGCACGGCGGCGCGATGGGGTGGATCGGGCTCGTCCTCGCGACGCCCGTCGTGCTCTGGGGCGGGTGGCCGTTCTTCGTCCGCGGCGTCACGTCGATCGTCACGCGTCACCTGAACATGTTCACGCTGATCGCGCTCGGCGTCGCCGCCGCATACGCGTACAGCGTCGTTGCGGTGCTCGCTCCCGGTGTCTTTCCCGAAGCGTTTCGCGCTGCAGGCGGCGAGGTCGGCGTCTACTTCGAGAGCGCCGCCGTGATCGTGACGCTCGTGCTGCTCGGGCAGGTCCTCGAGCTTCGCGCACGCGACCGCACTGGCGCCGCGATCCGCGCGCTGCTCGAGCTCGCGCCCCGGACCGCGCGACGGATCGGCGCGGACGACCGCGACGAGGACGTGCCTCTCGAGGACATCGTGCCCGGCGACCGGCTGCGCGTCAGACCGGGCGAGAAGATCCCCGTCGACGGCGTCGTGCTCGACGGAAGGAGCGCGGTCGACGAGTCGATGATCACCGGCGAGCCCGTGCCGGTCGAGAAGGGCAGAGGCGACGAGGTCATCGGCGGGACCGTGAACGGCACGGGCATGCTCGTGATGGAGGCGCGCCGCGTGGGTGCCGAGACGCTGCTCGCGCAGATCGTCGAGATGGTCGCGCAGGCGCAGCGGACGCGCGCCCCGGTGCAGCGGCTTGCGGACGTCGTCGCGTCGTACTTCGTGCCGGCCGTCGTCGTCGTCGCGATCGTGACCTTCGTCGTGTGGACGCTCGTCGGTCCCGAGCCTGCGCTCTCGTTCGCGCTGATCAACGCGATCGCGGTGCTGATCATCGCGTGCCCGTGCGCGCTCGGGCTCGCGACGCCGATGTCGATCATGGTCGCGGCGGGGAAGGGGGCAAGCGTCGGCGTGCTCTTCAGGAACGCCGAGGCGATCGAGCTCTTGCGCGACGTCGATACGCTCGTCGTCGACAAGACCGGCACATTGACCGAGGGCCGGCCGAAGCTCGTCTCGGCGGTGCCGGTCGGCGCCGTCGACGAGACGTGGATGCTCGCGCTCGCCGCAAGTCTCGAGCGCGGCAGCGAGCATCCGCTCGGCGCCGCGATCCTTGCGGCCGCCACAGAGCGCGGCGTCGCGCTCGAGCCGGTCGAGGAGTTCGAATCGCTGACGGGCCGCGGCGTGACGGGTCTGATCGGCGGGCAGCGCGCGGCGCTCGGCAATCGCGCGCTGCTCGAGCAGCTCGGCGTCGAGCCGGGTGACCTCGAGGCGCACGCCGAAGCGCTTCGTGCGGACGGCCAGACCGTGATGTACGTTGCTCTGGGCGGCGAGCTGCTCGGCCTCATCGGCGTCGCCGATCCGATCAAGGCGACGACGCCGGACGCCGTGCGCGTGCTGCGCGACGAGGGCGTGCATCTGATCATGGTCACCGGCGACAACGAGACGACGGCGCGCGCGGTCGCGGCGAGGCTCGGCATCGACGAGGTGATCGCGGGCGTGCTGCCCGAGCGGAAGGTCGAGGTCGTGCGGCGGCTCGAGTCGGAAGGGCGCAGGGTCGCGATGGCCGGCGACGGCGTCAACGACGCGCCGGCCCTCGCGGCCGCGCGGGTCGGGATCGCGATGGGCACGGGGACCGACGTCGCGATGCAGAGCGCCGGCGTGACGCTCGTGCGCGGCGATCTCCGCGGGATCGTGCGCGCGAGGCGCTTGAGCCGCGCGACGATGCGCAATATCCGTCAGAACCTGTTCTTCGCGTTCGTGTACAACGCGCTCGGCGTGCCGGTTGCGGCCGGAGTGCTCTACCCGGCGTTCGGGATACTGCTGTCTCCGATCTTCGCGGCCGCGGCGATGAGCGCGAGCTCGGTCTGCGTGATCGCGAACGCATTGCGGCTCCGACGCGCACGGATCTGACTCCCCCGAAATCGGGATCCCCAAAATCGGGGTCAGACCCCTATTTCCAGAAATCGGGGTCAGACCCCTTTTTGGAAATCGGGGTCAGCAGAAATCGGGGTCAGACCCCTTTTTGCGAAATCGGGGTCAGACCCTTTTCCCGATCGGTCTCTCTCGGTCCGAGGAGTCACGGTCTTTTTTCCTGAGCGCCTTCTTGGGCAGAGCCCTTTTAGCGAAATCGGGGTCAGAGCCCTTTTGACGGATTTTCGGCAACCCCCCCAATTTTCGGCAGATCTGCAGGGGCCGCCTTCCCGCGGAGGAATCAGAGCCCATTCGCTGCCGTCGTCGGCGCACGCGAGCCGTGCGTTAGACTGTCGCTCGATCCATCGAGCAAGCAGGTCGATGACCGCCGTCAGCGTCAGGGAAGCGGATTATGTCGCCGACTACGCGACGATCCGGGCGATTCGCTTCGCCGTGTTCGTCGACGAGCAGGGGGTGCCGGCGAGCGTCGAGATGGACGAGCGCGATCCGGAATGCATCCACGTGCTCGCGTTCGTCGGCGGCGAGGCCGTCGCCACGGGCCGACTCGACGTCGCGAAGCACGGCAAGATCGGCCGCGTGGCCGTGCTCGCCCGTGCGCGCGGGATCGGTGTCGGCCAAGCGGTGATGACGCGCCTGCACGAGATCGCGCGCCGCCATGGGCTCGCGGACGTCTGGTGTCACGCGCAGGTCGCCGCCGCGCCGTTCTACGAGCGGCTCGGCTATCGGAGGGTCGGTGCCGTCTTCGTCGAGGCCGGCATCGACCATGTCCGGATGGTCAGGCCGCTCGCGGGGACGGAGAGCAGGCTCTAAATCGAACGAAAAAGGGGCGCCCGCCGAATTTTGGGCGGGAAAGGGGCCGACCGACTCCGACCCCATTTCTCGCTTGCCAAGAAACGCACACTCTGGCCGATGAGCGGGCTCTGACTCCGGCTTCGAGCCCGGATCCCGCCAAAACGGGGTCTGACCCCGATTTCTTCCCGATTTCTTCCCAAAACGGGGTCTGACCCCGATTTTTTGAAATGGGGTCTGACCCCGATTTTCTTACGCGGCCGACGCGGCGCGGGCGTTCAGGCGGCGGGCGCGCACCGCTTCCGCGAGCCGCTCGAGCACCTCGACCGACGTCTCCCAGCCGATGCAGCCGTCCGTGATGCTCTGCCCGTACGTCAGCGGCCCTTTGCCCAGATCCTGCCGGCCCGCGACGAGGTGGCTCTCGACCATCACGCCGACGATGCGCGTGTCGCCGCCTTCGATCTGCGCCGCGATCGCGTCGACGACCTTCGGCTGGTTCTCGGGCTTCTTGCCGCTGTTCGCGTGGCTCGCGTCGATCATCACGCAGGGGCGGAGCCCCGCGCCCTCGAGCATCGCGCACGCGGCATCGACGGACTCGGCATCGTAGTTCGGCGTCTTGCCGCCCCTCAGGATGATGTGGCCGTCCGGATTGCCGGTCGTCGCCGCGACCGCCGAGCGCCCGTCCTTCGTCACGGCCAGGAAATGGTGCGGATGCGATGCCGCGTGGACCGCGTCCACCGCGATCTTCACGTTGCCGTCCGTGCCGTTCTTGAAGCCGACCGGGCACGAGAGGCCGGACGCCATCTCACGGTGCACCTGGCTCTCCGTCGTGCGGGCGCCGATCGCGCCCCACGCGACGAGGTCGGAGAGGTACTGAGGCGTCGTCGTGTCGAGGTACTCGCAGCCGGCCGGAAGACCGAGCGCGTTGATGTCGCAGAGGAGCTTCCGGGCGAGCCTCAGGCCCTTGTTGATGTTGAAGCTGCCGTCGAGGTCCGGATCGTTGATCAGCCCCTTCCACCCGATCGTCGTCCGCGGTTTCTCGAAGTAGACGCGCATCACGATCTCGAGCGCGTCGCCGAGCGTGTCGCGCAGCGGCCGCAGACGTTGCGCGTATTCCATCGCCGCGTCCGGGTCGTGAATCGAGCACGGTCCGATCACGACCGCGAGCCGATCGTCGCGGCCGTGGAGCAACGCGTGAATCGCCTGCCGCGCCTGCGTCACCGTGGCGGACATCTGCTCGCCGCACGGGAACTCCGCGATCAGCTCCGCGGGCGTGACGAGGGGCTTGAACTCGCGGATGCGCAGATCGTCGGTATGGGGGGCCATGTCTTCTCCTTTCTCACCTTCGGCCCGCGATTCCGGACGGCCCAAAAGAAAGAGCCGCCAGGTTCGCTGGCGGCTCTTTCGGTATTGCTTCTCTAACGGACCTTCAGACCGATCGCAACCCTTCCTCCGCCAGCGGCATCGGAAACCCGAAATACCAGAAAAAGTAACGGGCACGGGATGCGATCATGCGCGGTATTGAACCACAGCACGCGCGCCGAGCCAAGGGACGCCTCACTGGTCGCGCCGCTGCTGCCTGCGCCACAGCCGGAAGCTCCGATAGAGCAGCGCGAGCCCGCCCCACGCGGCGAGCACCGCGGCCGGATACGCGAGCGCCCTGGGGAACAGCGCGAAGAGCACGGCGAGGCCCGTCAGCATGATGCCGCCGGCCGTCATCAGCCTCGCCTCGACCGGGCCGAGGACGCGCCGGTCCGTGAATGCGGCGCCGATCGTGTTGCCGATCCGCAGGGCGCCCGCAGCTGCGCGGCTCGCGCTGCCGGGACGCCCGATCGGCCGGTGCCCGGGACCGCGGCGCAGCGACGGGCGGCGAAGGCCGCGCGGCATCCGCGGGCGCGGCAGGCGAGGGCGGGGGCGCTTCAGGTCGAGGACGATCTCGGTCGAGTTGTCGAGGTCCTCGAGATAGGCCTGCTCCATCTTCGCGGCGAAGTCGGCGTCCTCGATGACCGCGTCGAGCTCGCAGTTGCCGAACCAGCTCGCGACGTTCAGGTTCGTCGAGCCGACGCGCGCCCACGAGCCGTCCGCGACCGCGGTCTTCGCGTGCAGCATCGTGCCGTTCCATTCGAAGATGCGCACGCCGGCCTCGAGCAGCGGACGGTAGCCCGCGCGGGTCAGAGGCCGCATCAGCGGCAGGTCCGTCGAGTTCGGCACGAGGAGACGGACGTCGATCCCGTCCTTCGCGGCCGCCCGCAGCGCCTGCACGTACGACGTCGTGCCCGCGTAGTACGCGTCCGTGAGCCACAGGCGGCTCGTCGCGAGCGTCGCGACCAGCTGGTCGACGCGCAGCATGCCGGCGGTCGCGGGCTCGGTCGCGACGATCCTGAGCGTCGTTGATCCTGCCGCCCGGGCCGTCTGCGGCAGCTCGTCGAGCGCGATCGGATCGCCGAGCATCGCCCAGATCCGGGCGAACGCGCGCTCGATCGCCGGCACCGCGCGGCCGCGGATCGCGACGCCCGTGTCGCGCCACGGACCGATACCGCGTGCGGGATCGCCGACCCAGTCCCGGCCGACGCAGAGGCCCGTGATGAACGCGATGTCGCCGTCGACGGACAGCATCTTGCGATGGTCGCGCGACAGCCAGCCGAACGGGCTCTCGAGCCGCGGCGGGTTGTAGCACCGCACATGGACGCCCGCGTCCTTCAGACGCTGCCAGAAGCGCCGCGACGCCTTGCCGAAGTTGCCCATCCAGTCGTAGATCAGCCTGACCGTGACGCCG
>CAZKNH010000052.1:0-10998 GCA_964553875.1 uncultured Gammaproteobacteria bacterium
CGGTCGACGCGCCGCGGCCATCCCCGGTCAGGGCAGATCCGACGTCGCGCCGTTGCCGCGGCTCGGCGTCGACGGCTCGGGCGTCGACGGGAACGGGCACACGCACGAGATGACGGCTCCGCCGCCGTTGCGGGTCGCCGCCGTGAGCTCGCCGCCGATCGCGCGGGCCCGATAACGCATGATGTGCATCCCCATTCCCGAGCCCGGCGTCTTCGTGCGCTTGAAGCCTGTGCCGTTGTCCTCGATCGTCAGCGTCAGGCCGTCCGCCGACACCTCCGCTCGAATGTCGACCTCGGTCGCCTTGCCGTGCTTCACGGCGTTCGTGACCGCCTCCTGCGCGATCCGGTAGAGGTTATTCGCGCTCTCCTCGTTGAGCTGATCGAGCTTCGCCGTCGCATGCACGCGGCACCGGATGCCGAAGACCGTTTGCGAGCGCTTCGCGAGCTGCTCGAGCGCGTGACGGAGCGTGACGCCCGCCTCGCGCGGCACGGGGCTCAAGCCTCGTGCGAGCTCCGAGGTCTGCGCGATCGCCTGGTTGATCAGGTCGATCGCCTGCTGCAGATTTCTGCCGTCGGCGCTTTCGCTCGCGGGCAGCTTCCTGCGCAGCGGCTCGAGCATCAGCTTCACGCCGGTCAGGATCTGTCCCAGGCCGTCGTGCAGATCGTGGCCGATCTTGTAGCGCTCGCGCTCGACGCTGCTCGCGATCTGCCGTTCGAGGTCGACGCGGTCGGTCACGTCCGTGACCGTGACCATGACATCGTTCTCGCCGCTGCGCACGAACCGCGCCTCGACGAAGCGGCGCATGCCGTGCACGTTTCGCGTGTATTCCCACTTCTGCACGTCGCCCGTCTCGAGCGCCTTGGCGCGATAGAGCGCGTGCGTTCGCGCGAACTTCGCGTCGAACAGGTCGTCGATTCGTTTGCCGATGAATTGCTCGGCGCGAAGACCGAGCAAACGCGTGATCTGCTCGGGAATATGCACGTCGAGATAAACTCCGTCGCGCGAGACGCGCATCAGCATGTCCGGATGCGCGTCCATCAATGCGCGCGAGCGGGCTTCCGATGCGCGAAGCGCCTGCTCCGCCTGGTGGCGCTCGGTGATGTCCTCCGTGTGATGCACGATGTGCTCGGAGTGAATCGGAATCAGCGTCAAGAAGAGCCGCCGGACGAGACCGGACTGGTACTGGTAGTCAATCTCGATCTGCCGAACCTTCCCCCCGCGCAGACACTCCCCGAGCAACCCGACGAAGTTGAGATGCCTCTGCAACTCGGTGGCGCTCGCGCCGATCACGAACTCTTTCGCGATCGTGCGCACGCGCTCGACGGCAGCCTTGTTGCACGCGACGAGCTTGAAATCGTCGCCGTCGCGCCGCCAGATGTACGCGGGTCCGGGCAGGTTCTCGAAATGCGCGCGAAACAGGCTCTCGCCCAATCCGCCCTTGAGCAGGCTTTCGATCGTATCCTTCGAAGGGGAGCCCGACGCACGCGCCCCATCCCCGCCTTGTTCCGCCGACAGCGTCGTTTTGCCCATTCACCTCTCCCGGCACCGACCTGCAGGGGGTTCCCGCGGCAAGCTTACCCGGAAGCCGGAACGGAGCGCACGAGGCGCGGATAGCAATACGCAAGCGACCCGAACCGCGCAAAGTAATGCACGTAGAACGCGGCCCAGAGCCCGTGGTTGCCGTGCCCGCGAAGCAGCCACCACGCCGCGAGGAAGATGCCGAGCGAGACGAGCATCGCGTTGCGCATGTCTTCGGTCCGCGTCGCACCGATGAAGATGCCGTCGAGCTGGAACGCCCATACGCCGAGCAGCGGCGCCGCCGCGGCCCACGGCAGATACTCCCTTGCCGCGAGCCGCGCGCCCGGGTCGACGGTCAGGAGGTCGATCAGCGCGGGTCCCGCGACGGCGAGCACGACCGATATCACGCCGGCGATTCCGGCCGCCCACGCGGTCGTCATCCGGCTTGCGGCGACGAGGCCCGCTCGATGGGCGGCGCCGACCGCGCGGCCGACGAGCGTCTCCGTCGCGAATGCGAGCCCGTCGAGGAAGAACGCCGCGACGGAGATGAACTGGAGCAGCACGGCGTTCGCCGCGAGAATCACGTCGCCCTGACGCGCGCTCTCGGCATTGAACCAGACGAAAACAGAAAGCAGCGCGAGCGTCCGGACCATGATGTCGACGTTGACGGCGAGCATCCGCTTGAGGCGCGCCGCATCGAGCAACCTCGCGAGCGACGCCGTGCCGCCGAGGCGGCGGGTCTCGCGCCACGCAATCGCGAGCCCGACGGATGCGGCGACCATCTCCGCGAGCAGCGTGCCGAGCGCGACGCCGCGGACGTCCCAGCCGAAGCCGAGCACGAACAGCGCGTCGAGCACGATGTTCGTGACGTTGAGCAGCAGTTGCAGCACGAGCCCGAG
Source organism: uncultured Gammaproteobacteria bacterium (assembly GCA_964553875.1). GTDB lineage: Bacteria > Pseudomonadota > Gammaproteobacteria > Steroidobacterales > Rariloculaceae > ZC4RG20. Next base: position 2,418 of record CAZKNH010000052.1, read on the forward strand.
ATCGGTGCGGCCGAGCCCGATGAACCAGCCGAGCAGCGCGTAGTTCGCGAGGGTGACGGGCGCGGCCCAGACGCGGATGTCGAAGTAGCTCCGCGCGAGCGACTCGACGCGCTCGCTGCCGTCGAGGAACGCGAATGAGGCTTCCCGGATGGGCCGTTGCAGCACGATGATCACGAGACCCGCCGCGGCAGCGATCAGGAGCGCGCGGACGAGCACCGCGCGGAGCTCGTCCGCATCGCGCGCACCGTGCGCCTGGGCCGTGAGCCCGGTCGTGCCCATCCGAAGGAAGCTGAACGCCCAGAACACGAACGTGAACACGAGCGCGCCCAACGCGACGGCGCCGATGTAGGCCGGGTCCGGGATGCGGCCGACGACGCCGGTATCGACGACGCCGAGGAGCGGCGTCGTCACGTTGGAGATCATGACCGGCACCGCGATCGCGAAGATCGATCTGTGCGTCAGCGGAGGGCGTCCGTCGCTCATCTGCACGGGTTCAAGAGGCTCTTCAGCGGCGAACGAGGACGGAAGCGCTCCGTTCGGCGACAATAGCGCCGCCGCGAGCTCGTTCGGCGAGGCGGCAAAGTGTATAGGAGCATCCGGATTCGATGTTGCTGAGCACCGAGCGCATTCTGACGACGCACGTCGGGAGTCTCCCCCGCCCGAAGCCGCTGCTCGAGCTGCTGCTCGAGAAGGAGCGCGGCGAGCCTTACGATGAGGCGGCGTTCGATGCGGAGCTCGCGCAGGCGGTCGACGCGGTCGTCGCGCGGCAGGTCGAGATCGGCCTCGACGTCGTCAGCGACGGCGAGATGGGCAAGATCGGCTACGCGACGTACGTCAAGGATCGGCTGTCGGGCTTCGAAGGCCACTACCCGCGGCCGCCGCACCTCGATCTCGCGCCGCACCCGGAGTTCCGCGAGGCCATGGCGCGGATGACCGGGCCGCAGCAGTTCCGGCGCGCCGCGTGCGTCGGCCCCGTCGAAGTCGTCGACCGCACCGCGCTCGAGCGGGATCTAGGCAATCTTCGCGCGGCGGCAGACCGCCACGGCGTGCGCGAGGCCTTCATGAACGCGGCATCGCCGGGCGTCATCTCCGCGTTCCAGCAGAACCGCTTCTATCCGACCCACGAGGCGTACGTCGAGGCGATCGCGGCCGCGATGCGCGACGAGTACGAGGCGATCGTCGGCGCCGGCTTCGTGCTCCAGCTCGACTGCCCGGACCTCGCGATGGCGCGGCATACGGGCTTTCAGGAGCTGTCCGAGGCGGAGTTCCTCGCGCGGGCGCGCCATCAGGTCGAGGCGCTGAACGACGCGGTCCGGAACATCCCGGCCGAGTCGATGCGGATGCACATCTGCTGGGGCAACTACGAGGGGCCCCACGATCACGACATCCCGCTCGAGAAGATCCTCGACATCGTGCTCCGCGCGAAACCGCAGGCCGTGCTGTTCGAGGCCGCGAATCCGCGTCATCGGCATGAATGGGCCGTCTGGAAAGCCGCGCGGATTCCGGACGACAAGGTCCTGATCCCGGGATGCATCATGTCGACGACGAACTACGTCGAGCATCCGGAGCTCGTCGCGCAGCAGCTCTGCCAGTATGCCGACATCGTCGGGCGTGAACGCGTGATCGCCGGGACCGACTGCGGATTCGGCACGTTCGCCGGAACGAGCCGCGTCGATCCAGGCATCGCGTACAAGAAGCTGCGTGCGCTCGTCGAAGGCGCCGAGCGGGCGTCGCGGCGGCTCTGGCGCCGCTGATCCGCGCTTCGACCGTCGAATGACGGATCACTGCCGCGGCGGCCGTCCGCGGCGCGATCGACGGCCGCCCGGCAGGCGCGGGCCGCGTGATCAGCCCTTGGCGGGCGGCTCGAGGCGGTTGCGCTCGGCGAACATTTTCGCGGCGTCGAGGAACGCTTCGACGCGCGTGACCCGTTCCCGCAGCGCGACGACGTCGTCACGCAACTTGCCGAGCTCCTCGCGCGACGTGCGTGCGAGCGCCGCCACCTGCGTCCCCACCGCCTCGACGCGCTGCGATAACAGGATCGTCTCCCGCAGCGCCTTGACGATATCGCGGACCATCAGCGTCCGCCTCCGGCGGCGTTCCGTCGGCGAGGCTTCGCGGAGCGGCGCGCCGGCGCGGGCTCCGCGCCCTGCCCGCCGGTGCGCTCCGCACGAAGCGCTTGCAGGTACCGCTCGGTTGCCGCGATCTCCGCCTCGGCCGACTCGAGTGCGCGCGCCGTCTTAGCGTTCTGCTCCACGAGGGCCTCGAGCGCTTCCCGGATCTCGTCATCGTCCGTGCCCGCGCCGCCGCGCGGGTCGTACGCCTCGAGGGCACGGCGGACGATCTCGGACTCCGAGACGCCGGTCACCGCGCGCAGCTTCCGAAGCCGCTCGTTCTGCGCTTCGCTCAGCAGGATCTGCTTTCTGATCGTCGCCATGGCTACACCCTCCTACACAATTGTCGGCGATTGTGCAGCCCTACACAACCGGGAGCCGCCCGGCGCTCCCCGCCGCTCCCCTCCGCCCGGGCTTGCCGCGTGCCCGGCCGGCGGATAGAGTTGCCGATCCCGCAACGAGGTTGGACACTGCACACACGCGCCCGTCCTTTGCCCCGGCCCGCATACGGATGATCCGGAGTTCCCGTTGAGACGTTCGATCATGATCGCGAAGCTGCACGGCCTGCGCGTCACGGGCGCGGACCTGCACTACGAGGGCTCGATCGCGCTCGATCCCGATCACTGCGAGCAGGTCGGGCTCTTGCCGTTCGAGTTCGTCGAGATCTGGAACAAGACGACGGGCTCGAGGATCAGCACGTACGTGATCTACGGCGAGCGCGGAGGCCGAGGCTGCGCGCTGAACGGCGCGGCCGCGCGCACGTGCCAGATCGGGGACGAGCTGATCATCGCGGCCCGTGCCGAGGTGGAGCCCGACGAGGTCGAACGCATTCGGCCGCGCGTCGCGCTGTTCGATGCCGAGAACAAACTGGTCGATCTGCACGAGTATGCGTTCGAGGCCGACGCCGGCCGCTGGCGGATCGTTCGGACGAGCCGCCCGAAGCCGCACTCGATCGCGCGGCGCAATCGTCGCTAGCTTCTCTCGCCCAAGCGACCGAGCTTCGCTTCTCTGAACTTCGCGATTCCGGCTTCGGCACGTCTAGCGGACCTCGCCGCCCGTCCGCTACTATCGTTGAGCGGCATGATCGGGACGTTGCCGCCCACTCGTGACAGACACGGGAATCGCGCGCCGGTCCGCGCGCGGCCGATTCGTGCCCGCTCGATACGCACGAGGGGCTCATCTAAACAGGGGGGCTATGAGACTCTTCGGGCGTATGGTTCTCGGCACGATCCGCGACATGGCGCCCGTCGTTGTCGTCGTTCTGTTCTTCCACTCGATCGTCCTTGGGCAACCCGTCTCACGGCTCTTTCCGTTGATCGAGGGCACACTGCTCGTCCTGGCGGGACTGGTGCTGCTCGTCTACGGGCTCGAGCTCGCGCTCTTCCCGCTCGGTGAATCGCTCGCGAACGCGCTCGCGTTACGCGGCAGCTTCGTGTGGCTCGTGCTGTTCGCATTCCTGCTCGGCTTCGGGACCACGTTTGCGGAGCCCGCGCTCACCGCGGTCGCTGCGGAAGCCGCAAGGGCCGCCGCATCGGGCGGCGCGATAGAGCACACTCCCGATGCGCTCGCGCGCTACGCGTTCGGCTTGCGGTTCGTCGTAGCGCTGGCGGTCGGCTGCGCGCTCACGCTCGGCGTCGTCCGGATCGTGTTCGGGTGGCCGCTGCCTCCCCTCGTCATCGGCGGCTACGTGCTCGTGGTCGCGCTGACGTTGGTCGCACCGCCCGCCGTCATCGGCATCGCGTTCGACTCGGGCGGCGTCACCACGTCCGTCATCACCGTGCCGCTCGTGACGGCGCTCGGCATCGGGCTTGCGTCGTCGCTTGCCGGACGCAACGCGATGAGCGACGGCTTCGGAACGATCGCGCTGGTCCTCGTGATGCCAATGCTCTTCGTGATGGCATACGGGACGATTCTGTCATGGATCTGATTCGAGAGCTCGGGTCGACCCTCGGCTCGACGGCCAAGGACGTGCTGCCCGTCGCGTTGTTCATGCTCTTCGTCTATTGCGTCGTGCTGCGGCAGAAGCTCGCTCGCGCGAGGAACGTGATCGCCGGGCTCTCGTTCGTGACCGTCGGGCTCGCGCTGCTGCTTCTCGGCGTCGACAAAGCGTTGTTTCCGGCCGGCCGGATGATGGTGGAGCAGCTCTCGCCGGACAATGCGCACGACGCCGCTGCCGCGCCGAGCTGGGCGAGCTTCCACCTGATCTATCTCTTCGCATTTTGCATAACGTTCGCGGCTGCGATCGCCGAGCCGACGCTCTTCGCCGTCGCACAGCGCGTCAACGAGCTCTCGGGCGGTGCGATCAACACGTGGGGCCTGCGTATCGCGGCCGCCGCAGGCGTCGCGCTAGGGGTGACCCTGGGATGCATGCGCGTCGTCGCAGGCGTTCCGCTGCACTGGTGCTTGACGGCAGTGTTCGTGATCATCGCGGTCCAGACGATCACGGCGCCGCGCGTCATCCTGCCGCTTGCCTACGATACCGGAGGCGTGAGCACGACCGTCGTGACGGTGCCTGTCGTCGCTGCGCTCGGGCTCGGCCTCGCGGAGCTCCTGCCGGCCCGCAATCCGCTGCTCGACGGCTTCGGCATGGTCGCAATGGCCTGCATGGTCCCGGCCATCGTCGTGCTCGCTTACGCGCAAATAGCGATGCTGTTCGAGAAGCGGGCCCGCCGCCGCAGGCGCGAACCCGAGTAGCCGTCGAGGAGGCCGATAATGCACTTCAAGCTGCTGGTCGTCTTTACAGAAGATCGGATGACCGACGCCATCATGAACGCCGCACGGGAGGCCGGTGCCACCGGTTGCACGGTCATCCACCATGCGCGCGGGCAGGGGATGAAAAAGCAGACGAGCTTTTTCGGAATGTCGTTGTCCGCGCCCCGCGACGTCCTGCTGATGATCGTCGAGGAGCATCTTAGCCGTAGAATATTGGAGCACGTGCGCGACGTCGGCGAATTCGACGTGAGACCCGGCACGGGTCTGGCGTTCCAGATCGACGTCGAGGACGCGGTGGGTGTGGTCAGGCAGGCAGAGAAGCTGGTCGAAGTGTTGGAGGAAGAGCTATGAAGGACGACATCACCGTCCGCGACGTGATGCGCACGAACGTCACGTTCGTCGACGGCAACATGGACGTCATGGAGGCGATGCGGATCATGAAACGCGTCGGCGCGACGAGCCTGATCGTCGAGAAGCGCAACGAGCGCGACGAGTACGGCATGCTGCTCTTCTCCGACATCGCGAAGGAGGTCATCGCGAAGGATCGGGCGCCCGAGCGCGTGAACGTCTACGAGATCATGGCGAAGCCCGTCATCTCGGTGCGGCCCGACATGCGGATCCGCTATTGCGCCCGGCTCTTCGAGCGCTGCGGCATCAGCCATGCGCCGGTCATCGAGAACGACAAGGTGATCGGCATCGTCAGCTACTACCTGCTCGTGCTCGGGTCGCTCGACCTCGACTAGCCCGCATCGCCCTCAGCGGGCCGGTGGGTCACGAGGTCCGAGCTCCGCCTGCTTCCCGCGCGCCGACCGACTCGCCTCGCTCTCGCCCCTCGAACTTGTCGACGACCGCTTGGCGGCCGCGATGTTCTCGTGGCATCCGGGAACGGCGGTGCGTTTTCGAAATTGACGGCCGGTCGAGCCGGTGCGCCCGAAGCGTCACGCGTTCCAGTGGCTCAGGTCCCGGCCGAGCAGCGCCTCGAGCTCGCGGTTCTTCTCGCGGTAGTACGTATCGGTCAGGCGGCGCCGGATGTCCAGCGGCATCGGCGGGATGACGCCCGAGTTGTGACGTTCGATCCAGCTCGCCGGCGAATGAAGATCCAGGCGCCGCAGAATCTTCGCTCCCCAGAACAGCCAGCGGTTCTTGGCGACGAGCGGTTGCGTCGCCGCGGCGTTGATCCGATGGTCGACGAGCGGAGGCACGAAGTCGCGATCGACCTCGATGAACGAGTAGATCGACGTCAGGAACCGGCGGGGATCGGCCTTCAGATCGTCGTACAGCAGGATCAGCAACTGCTCGCGATCGAAATACCGCAGGTACGTGTTCAGGTGGTCGACGTAGCAGCCTTCCTTCAGTAATCCCGGCTGCTCCTCGAGCTTCCGCTCGAACGGCAAGTCCTTGCGATGCGGGAAGCGTCCACGCGCATTCCAGTACTTCGAGTAGAGGCGATCGACCGGATTGCGAAGGCACGCGATCAGCTTCGCGTTCGGCAGGTGCGCCTTGATGCGCGGAGCCGCAATCTCGGAATCATGCAGGTACTCGGGGCTCACCTCCCCGATTCTGGAGCCCTCGGGCGCATCCTCGAAGAACGACTCGTAGTACGCAATGCCCTTCTCGTAATGGCGATTGAAGAAGTGAATTTCCTTCTGCCTCGGCACGAAGACCTGCGGATGCTTTTCGAGGTTCTTGAATATCCACGTGCTGCCTGACCGCGCAGCACCGAGGACGAGGAAATCGGGCAGCATGGTTGTTCTTCTCCCGCTTTGTCAGCGCGCGTGCCGATCGGGCGCTCGGCTTCCGGGCGACGAGATCGCATCCCGGTGACTCTCGAATATGACATCAACTCGTGAGCGCGCGCGCATTGGTGCTCGCACTGATTGACTCTCGCGCGTTTTGGGACCCGCGCGGCGATGCGCGCACGCGATGACAAACTGAAGCGGGTCGAGCCCGGGAACTGTACCGCGTGACGGTGGTGCTGGCGGACGGATTCGAACCGCCGACCGGCTGATTACAAATCAGCTGCTCTACCTACTGAGCTACGCCAGCGCCGCACGTCGCATTATAGCGGGACCGCCGCCAATCGAGCTCGAGCCGGGGCATGCAAGCCGGATCAGCGCTCTTTGTGCGACAAGGGGGCGCCGCGGATGGGCGCCCCGCCAAGGTTTTCTTCCTCGTCGCCTCCCGCGCAGGCCGCTCGATCGCGCGAGCCGGGCGCCGATGCCGCCGGCTCGCCGCCGTCACTCGGGCTTCCGCGCGCGGATCAGAATCTTCTGCGTCTTCCCGGCAACCGACGGGTCGCGCACGCCGACCGTCTTCGGATCGTCCGGGTTCGCGAGCAGGTCCGACTCGGCCTCGACGACGAAGCCCGCGGCCTCCAACGCCTGCTTCGCTCCGGCAGGATCGACGCGATGGAGCTCCGCGTTGTTCTGCCCCGCGATGCCTTCGTGATCGATCAGCCCGAGCACGCCGCCCGGCTTCAGCGCCGCGAAGATGTCCTCGAGAAACGCCTTGCCGGCCTCGAGCCCCCCGCGGTTGTACTGGTCGTGGAAATTGTTCGACGTGATCGCGACGTCGATCTGCCCCGCGGCCGCGGACTCGCTGATATCGCCGTGCAACGGCTCGACGTTACCGAGCCGCTCGACGATCTCGCGCTCGCGCGCGAGGAACTGCTCGCCGCCGCGCTGAATCATGAACTCGGGGCTGTGCATGTACACCTTGCCCGACGGTCCGACGGCCGGCGACAGCACGCCGGTCCAATAGCCGCCGCCCGAGATGACGTCGAGCGCCGTCATGCCGTCCTCGACACCGAGAAATTTCAGCACCTCGATCGGCTTGTCGTTCTGATCGCGCGCCTTGTGCTCCGCGGAGCGATCCGGCGACGCGAGCGCCTCTCGGAGCCGCGCCTCTTGATCCTGCGCGTGGACGCTGGCCGCGCCGAGCGCGAGCACCATCAACGGCAACCAGCTTCGCTTGACGATTCTCATGTGAGCTCCTTCTTTTGCTTATCGACTCTTCTGCCACTCCCCTGCCGGCCCGATCGTTCCGGATCGGGTCGAGCGGCTTGGTCGTGCGCACTTCGACGTGCATCTCGTTGTTCGAGCAGTCCACCTTAGCGCAAGTGCCGGCGGTGTGGGAGCCGCAGGGAAGCAGCGAAACCTGAAGAATCGCGAACGCGTGTGAGCTACGAGCCGCCGATCAGCCGTCGCTCGGGCAACGCGACTGCTCGATGCGGTCGAGGCGGATGCCGAGCGTGCCGAGATCGAGCTCGCGCCCCGCGGGCACCGTGACGTCGAGCCAGTGGACCGTGCCCGGCCGGGAACGCTCGGCGATGACGGGCTCGAGGCCGATGCGGCGCACCTGTTGCTCGAGACGGCCTGCACGCGTCATGTCGTTGAACACGCCGAGCGAGATGATGTCGCCGTCCTCCTCGCCGGGAATCAGATACGCGTCGGGCAGACCGTTCTCGCGGAGCTCCGCAAGCATCGCATTCGCTTCCGCGCGCGTCGGAATCGCGTTGATGTGAACCCAGAAACCGACCCAGATCTCGCCTTCCGCGCTGCGCGAAGAGAACGCATAGCCCGCCGCGCCGAGCGCCGCGGCCGCGGCCTCGACGCGTGCTTCCGTCGGGAACGGACCGATGCTGACACAGCGCTCCGCCGCGTCGCGTGCATCGGGCTCGCTCGCAGCGGCCGCGCGCACATCGGGCTCGTCCCTGGCGGCGACGCGCGCATCGGGGTCGCTCGTGCCAGGCTCGCTCG
>CAZKNH010000052.1:11098-26073 GCA_964553875.1 uncultured Gammaproteobacteria bacterium
GGCTCGCTCGAATGCGTTGCGGCGAGCGCGCGCGTTGCAGCGACGTTCTCGTCGGAGCCGGCGCTCTCGTCGGCGCCGACGTTCTCGCCGAGGCGAACGTCCGCTTCGGCCTCGCCGACGAGTCGAATCGGCATTCCGGTCTCCCGCGGCGTCGACGGTGTCGGCGGCGCGGAATACCAGATCGTCCACGCGGCGAACGCGAGGTTCGCGAGCACCAGCGCAAAGAACGCGTTGCGCATCAACTCTCGGCCGGTTTGATCGCTGCCGCCGCGCCCCCGGGCGGCGTTTCCGCGGCGATGAGTGCGAGTCCCTTGAGCACCAAGTCTGCCTCGACCTGCACCTCCGTTTCCAGCCACGGATGCAGCACGTTGGCTTCTCCGCCCGAAAGATAGACGACCGGCGGAATGCCGAGCTCGGCCGCGACGATCGCGGCCGCGCGATCGAATGCGGCCGCGGGACCGAGCAGCGCGCCATATCCGACCGCTTCCTCGGTGCTGCGCCCGAGCATTCCGAGGCCGGCGGGGCGGCCGGCCGCGGGCGGCGTCGCGCCGATCCGGCGCGTGCTCTGCGCAAGCGCGTCGGCGGCGATACGCGGTCCTGCGAGAATCAGACCGCCGAGATGACGCCCGCGCACGTCGACCGCGTCGAACGTGAACGCGGTGCCCGCATTGATCACGCACGCCGGCCGCGGACCGTCCGGACGGGCGGCTGCGGCGCGGTACGCCGCGATCACCGACACCCACCGATCGACGCCGAGCCGCGACGGATCACGGTAAGCGCAGCGCACGCCGAGCGTCTCCGCCGCCGTGCGCACGATCTCGATGTCGACGCCGAAGCGCGCCTTCACCGCCGCTGCGAGCTTTGCCGCGAGCTCGTCGCCGGCGACGTTCGCGACGACGACGCGCTCGACGGGCCCCGTCCCGAGCGACTCCGCGAGGGCGCGGATCGCGCCGTCGGCGTCGTCCTGATGCAGCACGTTGTCGCGCTCCCGCAGGCGCCCGCCCTCGGCCCTCGCCCACTTGATGCGCGTATTACCGATGTCTACGACGACGGTCGTCATGCCGACGCCTCGGTTTGCTCCGCCGTTCTGATGGACACATCGCCCGCGAAGACACGCCGCCGCGAGCCGTCGGCAATCTCGACGACGATCGCACCGTCGGCGTCGACGCCGCGCGCGACGCCGACCGTACGGGCGCGGTCGTCGTCGACGACGACCGCGCGGTCACGCAGCACGTCCGCCGCCGCGAATTCGTCACGCCAGCTGGCACTGCCGTGCCGCTCGAACGCGTCCACGAGCACGCCGAGCTCGTCGATGAGCGCGGCGGCGAGCACGACGCGCGCCGGCGGGCGACCGGAGGTCGCGGTCGCGAGATCGACCGCGCCGGCGGGCCAGTCGGAGAGCCGCCCGAGCACCGCGAGCGGCACGGCCACGTTGATCCCGATCCCGATCACGACATGGAGAGCGCCCGATTCTCTTGCGCCGTGCTCGACGAGGATCCCGCCGAGCTTGCGATCGCGCCATACGAGGTCGTTCGGCCATTTGAGCCCGACCTCGACGCCGCACGCGTTGCGAACCGCACGGCGGGCCGCGACCCCTGCCGCGAGCGGAAGCGCAGCGAGCTCGCGCCGCGAGGTTGCGATGCGCATCGCGGCGGAGAGGCAGAGGCCCCCGCCCGGCGGTACGGTCCAGCGTCGGCCCCGGCGCCCGCGCCCAGCGTGCTGGTGATCGGCGATCGCAATGTCGAGTGCGCCCCGTGCCGGCGGCGGCATATCGAGCAGGAAACGGTTCGTCGAGTCGAGCGACGCGAAGACGTGGAGCCGCTCGATGCGCCGCGCGGTCGCGGGCTTCAAGGCGCCGAGGATCCCGTCGGCGTCGAGCCGGTCGGCGGACGGGGTCGGTGTCGTCGTCATGGATGCGTGCGACATGCTCGACGCCTCCCGGCGACGAATTTTACTGCCCTCGGGCGCGGCCGAAACGGGGCTCCGTGCGGTCCAGCATACGGCGGATGTTGCTGCGGTGCGTATAGACGATCAGCGCCGCGATGCATGCGGCGAACACGAGGAAGCCCTGTTCCTCCGGCCAACGCACGAGCGCGATGAAGACGACGGCGAGCACCGACGCCGTCATCGTCGCGAGACCGACGAATCCCGTGAGCACGATGACGCCGACCCAGGAGGCGATCACCGGGACCGCGAGCATCGGGTCGAACCAGATCAAAAGCCCGGCCGCGGTCGCGCCGCCCTTGCCGCCCTTGAAGTCGAACCAGACCGGGAAGACGTGGCCGAGCACCGCGCCGAAGCCGACCGCGTAGAGCAGCAGGTCGCGCGGCACGCTCGGATCGAAGCCGACGCCGGGGATGTCGAGACCGGGCAGCCACGCCGCGGCGACGATGCCCTTGCCGACGTCGATGACCATGACCCACAAGGCGAACCACTTGCCCTGCGTGCGCAGTGCGTTCGTGCCGCCCGGATTGCCGCTGCCGACCTTGCGGATGTCGACGCCGCCCTTCAAGTAGCCGACGACGAGGCTGCCGAGCACCGACCCGAGCAGGTAGGCGAGCGTGAACTTGAGACCGAGTTCGATCATTTCGGTCGCAATGGTACGCGGTTTGAGTCCGCCGAGAAGGCCGCGCCGCGGGCTGCGGCATCAGCTGCCGAGCCACGCCGCGCGGCGCGCGACGGCCGCAGGCTCCGCATCGTCGACGACCCGGAGCCAAACGGTGTCCGGCGCGGCCGCCGCGAGCACGAGGCCGACCTCGAGCAGCTCGTCGCCGCGGAAGACGGTCGCCGTGATCCGCTCGCCGTCCTCGAAGCGTGCGAGGCGGCGTCGCAGGTTGTGCTCGCCGACGCGAAGCCGGTCGAGCGCGATCAGCACGTCGCCCGGGGAAAGCCCGGCGCGCTGCGCGGGCCCGCCGTCGAGCACCGTCGTGAGCTCGAGCCCTTCCGGGCGCGGCCGGTACGTGACGCCGAGCGTGAGCGGGGCTTGCCCGTCCTGCGGGCCCGGCGTCCCGCCGCGATCCTCGGGTCCGATGCTCGGGCGGAGCTCGAACGCGATGCCGAAGTCGGCGAAGAGCTCGCCGAGCGGCAGATCCTCCGTGCCGCGGATCGCACGGTCGAAGAAGGCGCCGAGCTCGATTCCGGCGACCTCCTCCGCGAGGCGCTCGAAACCGTCCTCCGGCACACCGGTTCCGGTCGCGCCGTAGCGCCGCCAGAGCTCGCGCACGACGTCATCGAGGCTCGACCGGCTCGAGCGCCTCAACTCGAGATCGAGCGCGAGGGCGACGAGCGCACCCTTCACGTAATAGCTGATGCTCGCGTTCGGCGAGTTCGGCTCGGGCTTGTAGAGCACGTCCCATGCGTTGAAGCTCGAGTCGGCGAGCGTCTGCCGGAACCGCCCCGGCGTGCGATATACGCGCGTCAACGCCTGGCCGAGCCGCTTGAGGTAAGCGTCCCGCCCGATCAGGCCGCTTCGCAGCAGGAACAGGTCCTGGTAGTAGCTCGTGATGCCCTCGAAGACCCAGAGCAGCCGCGTGTGATTGCGGCGGTCGAGACGATACGGCACGAACGCGGCCGGCTTCGTCCGCTTCACGTGCCAGGTGTGGAAGTATTCGTGGCTCGCGAGCGCGAGGAACTGCTGGTAGTCGGCCGGCACCCCGGTCTCGCCGGGCTTCGGCAGATCATCGCGATCGAACATCAGACTCGATGATGCGCGGTGCTCGAGCCCGCCGAAGCCGTCGCCGACCGCCAGGCCGAGGAACCAGTAGCGGTCGAACGGCGGCGGACGGCCGAAGAAGTCGATCTGCGTCTCGCAGAGCTGACGCAGGTCCGCGGCGACGCGCTCGAGGTCCGACTCGAAGCGTCCGGCGACGACGAGTCGGTGCGGCACGCCGCCCGCGTCGAAGTCCACACGCTCGAAATGCCCGATCTCGAACGGGTGGTCGATCAGCTCGTCGTAGTCGTCCGCGCGATAACGGCCGAAGCCTCGCTCGTCGACGGCCTCGGCGCGCATCGCGGTCGCGACGCGCCAGTCCGCGAAACGTTCGTCCGCAGGCGGCTCGAGCTCGAGCTCGACGGGCTCCTGCTCGCGGCCTTCGGGAATCAGGAACAGACACGGTCCGTTGAAATACGCGCGCGTGTGATCGAAGTACGCGCCTCGCACCGACCGATCGAGCGCGTAGACCTCGATCGTGACGGCCAGCTCGCGCAGGGCGCCGCGGAACCACCACGATGCGTGGTCAGCCTGCTCGGCGGCGAGCGTGCGCCCGCCGCTTTCGCCGCGAATCGCGACGATATGGCGCGCGTACTCCCTGAGCAGGTAGCTGCCCGGAATCCACGACGGCATCCGTACGCACAGCGACGGCGCCGGATCGTCGATGCGAAGCTCGACATGGAGCAGGTGGCGGCTCGGATCGGCGAGCCTCACTCGATAACGAATCAGCGTCACTCCTCCCTGATCGTGATCCCGAACGAACGGCCGCCCGGAGCGACTCTCCATCGCGCGGTCCTTCGCCGTTGGGCGCGGGCATTTTCGCATAGTCTTGCAAAATAACGCGGCCACTCCTATCGTGCGGGCAGGCGGTGCTCCGTCGGAGTCAAAAGGGAACGCAGTCGGAAGCTGCGGCTGTCCCCGCAACTGTAGACGGCGAGGATTCGCGTATTGCGGCCACTGGAGTCACCTCTGGGAAGGCCTCGCGAAGCCGTTCGAGCCGTGAGCCAGGAAACCTGCCGCCGATGTCGTCCTTCCGCATGCCGGGGAAGCGTGCGGTGCGGCAACCCCGTCGTGGCGACAACTCTTTGAAGTGAACGCGGGCCGGGCCCGCGCGCCGCGACGCCCATCGATTCGGCGCGCTCCCTGCCCATCGACTTGGGAGTTGAAGCATGCCGAAGCGGAAGTTCCGTGCGTGGCCTTGCGCCGCGCTGTCGTTCGCGCCGTTCTCTGTCGTTCTCGCGGACGACGGCCCCTCACCCGAAGAGCCGATCGAGACCGTCGTCGTGACCGCGTCCCGCGTCGCGGTGCCGGCCGCGCAGGTCGGCTCGAGCGTCACGGTGATCACGGAGGAGATGCTTGCAACGCGCAGGCCGACCTTCGTCGCCGACGCGCTGCGCGACGTGCCGGGAGTCGCGATGAGCCGCGGCGGCGGCTACGGCGCCGTCACGCAGGCGCGGATCCGCGGCGCGGAAGGCAACCACACGCTGGTCCTGATCGACGGCGTCGAAGCGAATAACCCGATATCGGGATCGGAGTTCGACTTCGCGAGCCTTGCGGCCACGGACATCGAACGCATCGAGGTCCTGCGCGGCCCGCAGAGCGCGCTCTACGGCAGCGACGCGATCGGCGGCGTGATCAACGTCATCACGCGGGGCGCGGCGCCCGGATTCGACGGCACGTTTGGCGTCGAAGCGGGCAATCTCGGCACGCACGCGGCCAAGCTTTCCGCGGGCGGCGGCACATCGCGCGCGAGCGGCCGCGTCCATGCGGCGCGCATCAAGACCGACGGCAGCAACATCTCCCGCTTCGGCACCGAACGGGACGGCTTCGACAGCGAGACGCTGCGGCTCGACGGACGCTTCCGCGTCGGCGACGTCTGGAGCGTGCGCGCGAACGCGCACACGCTCGACTCCGAGCAGGACTTCGATACGCAGGATTTCGCGTTCCCGGAGACGGAGACGCAGGGGCTCGTCGTCGACGACGACGTGTCGAGCCGCCTCGAGCAGCGCTTCGCGAGCATCGACGCGAGCGCGGAGCTTCCGCGTACCGCGTACCGCTTCCGCGCGGCGCGCACGAAGACGCGGAACACGTTTCTCGACGGCGGCGTCTTCACCGGACGCAACGAAGGCGACAAGACGAAGCTCGACTGGCAGGCGACGATCGCGCTCGGCCCGCTCACGGCGGATGGCCCGGTCGGCTCGGGCCACGGCATCACGCTCGCGCTCGAGCACGAGCGCGTCGACTATCTGAACGTCGGCGCGACGCCCGATGCAGCGGAGAACCAGTCGCGCGACGACTCGCAGACGAGCATCGTTGCGGAGTACCGGCGAGTGCTCGGACGCGCGGCGCTGTCCGCGAGCGTGCGCCACGACGACAACGATCTCTTCGACGACGCGTCGACCTACCGCCTGAGCGGCACGTTCGCGGCCGCGGAGCGCACGCGCGTACGCGCGAGCGTCGGCACCGGCATCACGAACCCCGGCTTCTTCGAGCTCTTCGGTTTCTTCCCGGGCAGCTTCGTCGGCAATCCGGCGCTTACGCCCGAGCGATCGACGAGCTTCGATGTCGGCATCGAGCACAGGCTCGGCCGCGCGCGCGTCGACGTGACTTACTTCCGTGCGGATCTCGAGGACGAGATCATCACGGTATTCGACGAGACGTCGTTCCTGACGACCGCGGAGAACCTGCCCGGAGAAAGCGAGAGGCGCGGCGTCGAGCTCGCCGTCTCGGCAGCGCCGACCGCGCGCTGGAATGTCGCGGCGAGCTACACGTACACCGATGCGCGCCAGCCCGACGGCAGCGCGGAGGTGCGCCGCCCGCGCCACGTCGCATCGCTCGACAACGCGCTCGAGCTCGTCGGCGGGCGCGCCCGGCTCAACGTCGGCATCGACTACACCGGTCGCCAGCTCGACGACGAGTTCGTCTTCGCGACACCCGAGGAGCGTGTCGAGCTCGACGCGTTCGTGCTCGTGAACGTCGCAGGCTCGATCGACATCTCGCCTCGGCTTCGACTCTATGCGCGCGTCGAGAACGCGCTCGACGAGACGTACGAGGAGTGGTTCTCGTACCGCGGCAGGGGCCGATCGTGGCTCGTCGGCTTCGAGACGGAGCTCGGACGATGAGCCCACGCGGACGTGCGCTCGGCGTGCTCGCGGTCGGCACGGCGGCGGCCGCCGTCGTTGCCGCCCTGCTGATCGGCGGATCGCCCGGCGCACGCTCGTCGACCGAGGGGCCTGCACCGGAACGCGCCGATACGGCCGTTCCGCTGCACGCCGCTCGGCCGCGCGCACCCGCGGGGCCACGGGGCGGCTCTTCGCTCCCGACCGTCGCGTCGATCAACCTCTGCACGGATCAGCTCGTGCTGCACGTCGCCGATCCTTCCCAGATCGTCACGTTGAGCTGGCTTGCCGCGGATCCGGAAGAGTCGACGCTCGCCGAGGACGCGGCGCGCTATCCGCTGAACTACGGCTCGGCCGAGGAGATCCTGCGCTTCGACCCGGACGTCGTGATCGCGGGCAGCTACACGAATTCGTTCACGCGCGCGCTGCTCCGCGACCTCGGGCTTACGGTCGTCGACATCGAGCCCGCGAGCTCGCTCGACGACATCGAGACGCACGTGCGCCAGGTCGCTCGAGCGATCGGCCGCATCGAGCGTGGCGAAGAGCTCGTCCGCGAGATGCGCGCGCGCATCGCTCGGCACCGGCAACGGCTCGACTCGAGCCCGGTCGCGACCGTCGTCGTCCGTCCCGGAGGCTTCACCGTCGAGGCGCCATCGCTCGCGCACGAGCTGATGACGCTCGCGGGACTGCGCAATCTTCCGGCGGAGCGCGGGCTCGATCGCTGGGGGAGCCTCTCGGTCGAGACGCTGCTGCACCACCCGCCCGAGCTTCTCGTCTTCGCGACCTATCGCGGCGGCGACGCGTCGCTTGCGAACGCCGTGCTTGCGCATCCGGCGATCGAGCGAATCGCCGCGCGCGCGGTGACGGCCGCCGTGCCCGCGTCGATGTGGAGCTGCGGGCTGCCGAATAGCCTCGATGCGGTCGCCCGGCTCGAGCGCGCGGCGGACGAGGCGCGGCGTGCCCGCGCGCACGCGTCGCATCGATCGGCTTCGGCGAGGACGCTCCGATGAGCGGCACGACGAGCGACACCGCGGGCCTCGGCGGCGCGGCGCGGCGCTTCGACGTCGCACCCTACGTGCTTCTCGTGCCGCTCCTCCTCGTTGCGTTCGTGCTGTCGCTCTGGATCGGCCGGACGAGCACCGGACCGATGCTCGGCTTCGGCGACCCGGGCGTAGCGGGACCGGTCCTGGTCGAGATCCGGATGCCGCGGACGCTCCTCGCGCTCCTCGTCGGCGGCACGCTCGGGCTCGCGGGCGCGGCGCTCCAGGGCCTTTTGCGCAATCCGCTCGCGGAGCCGGGCCTCCTCGGCGCATCGAGCGGCGCCGCGCTCGGCGCGGTCCTCGTGTTCTACTTCGGGCTCGCCGCCGCGGACTCGATCGTGTTGCCGCTCGGCGGCGTCGCCGGTTCCGTCGCGGCGCTCGGGCTCCTTTACGGGCTCGCGGGCCGGCGCGCGGATCTCGTCACGGTCGTGCTCGCCGGCATCGCGATCAACGCGCTCGCCGCGGCGCTGACGTCGCTCGCGCTCAACTTCGCGCCGAGCCCGTACGCGGCGCTCGAGATCCTGTTCTGGATGCTGGGCTCGCTCGCCGATCGGAGCGTCGTGCACGTGCTGCTCGCGCTGCCGCTGATGCTCCCGGGGTGGCTTTTGATCGGCGCCGCGGCGCGCGGGCTCGACGCGCTGACGCTCGGCGAGGACGCGGCGGCGAGCCTCGGCTTCCCGCCGGCGCGGACGCAGTGGCTCGTGATCGGCGGCACGGCGCTCTCGGTCGGCGCGGCCGTCGCGGTGACGGGCGTGGTCGGCTTCGTCGGGCTCGTCGTGCCGCACATGCTGAGACCCTGGGTCGGCCATCATCCGCGCCGCCTGCTCGTGCCGTGCTTCGTCGCCGGTGCCACGCTGACGCTCCTCGCGGACGTCGCGATTCGCATGATGCCGCCGGGTCCCGAGTTGAAGCTCGGCGTCGTCACGGCGCTGATCGGCGCACCGTTCTTTCTGCAGCTGATCCTGCGGCACGGGCGGGAGGGAAACCTATGACGCTCAGGCTCGAACGCGTCGGCGTGCGCTACGGGCAGCGCACCGCGGTCGTCGAGACGACGCTCGAGCTTCCGGCCGGGCAACTCGTCGGGCTCGTCGGACCGAACGGTGCAGGCAAGAGCTCGCTCCTCAAGGCCGTGGCCGGGCTCGTGCCGCATGCCGGCACGATCTCGTGGCGCTCCGTGCCGCTACAACGCATGGACCGCCTCGAGCGGGCACGCACGATCGCGTACCTGCCGCAGTCGGCCGATGTGCACTGGCCGATCACGTGCTCAGAGCTCGTCGCGCTCGGCCGGATGCCGCATCTCAAGTTCGCGGAGCGGCCGGGCCCTCGGGACGCGGCAGCCGTCGCATGGGCGCTCGAGCGCTGCGCGGCGACCGCGCTCGCCGACCGGCGTGTCGATCGGCTCTCGGGCGGCGAACGGGCCCGAGTGCTGCTCGCGCGCGCGCTCGCCGTCGAGACGCCGGTGCTTCTCGTCGACGAGCCGATCCAGAGCCTCGATCCTCGGCATCAGCTGAACATCATG
This sequence comes from uncultured Gammaproteobacteria bacterium, assembly GCA_964553875.1. GTDB lineage: Bacteria > Pseudomonadota > Gammaproteobacteria > Steroidobacterales > Rariloculaceae > ZC4RG20. Next base: position 20,486 of record CAZKNH010000052.1, read on the forward strand.
CGCGTGCTGCGCGACTCAGCGGAGCGCGGCACGCTCGTCGTCGCCGTGCTGCACGACGTCGCGCTCGCCGCGCGCTACTGCACGCGGATCGTCCTGCTCGCCGGCGGCCGCGTCGTCGGCGACGGTGCCGCCGAGACGGTGCTTTCGGCCGATGCGCTCGCGCGCTGGTACGGCGTCGAGCCCTATCTCGCGCGGCACTTGGGCGAGCCGGTCGTGCTGCCGTGGCGGCAAATCGACTGACGACGGAACGCGACGACGCCGAGATCAGCCGATCGCCCGCACCGCCGGGCGCTTCTCGACGGCGTGCATCCAGCGTTGCAGTGCCGGCCGGCCGTCCGCAGGCGAGCGCTTGAATACGCGCTCCGCGAACGTCGCGTAAACGTAGAGCGCGATGTCGGCATACGTGTAACGCGCGCACGCGACGTACTCGCTGTCGCGGAGCCGCCTGTCGACCCGATCGAAGAACGCCTTCGCCCGGCGTTCGCCGCGCTCGACGAGCGCGGGAATCTGCGGGCACGAGAGGACCCCGGGCATCGCACGGCCTGCGAACGCTGCGGCGCCGTTTCGCAGCGCTTCCTGAATGGCGGTGTAGCCTTCGAGCGTCGCGATGTCGTTCCACATCGAGATCTGCGCCCGCTCGAGCGCGTCCTCGCCGAACAGATTCGGCTCGGGATGGAGCGCCTCGAGGTACTGGCAGATCGCGAGGCTTTCCGTGAGGCACGTGCCGTCGTCGAGCTCGAGCACCGGAACGGTGCCGCTCGGGTTGCGTGCGAGGAAGTCGGGCTCGTGCTGTGCGCCGGAGCGCAGGTCGACGATCACGCGGGGGATGTCGATACGCTTCTCGGCCATGAAGAGGAGGACCTTGCGGGGACTCGGGGCGGCGGGGAAGTCGTAGAGCTTCATGGTCGTCAGCGGCACGGCTGAACGCTCAAGTCTACATGCGGAACGCGCCGGTAGCGACGCCGGGCGTCGGAAGGCGCATGCGTATAATCGCTGCATGGCCAACCTCGTCACGCTGAGCCGGCTGGTCCTTTTGATTCTGGTCGTCTGGCTGGCTTACCAGCCGATGAGCGCATGGCATTTCGCGAGCTTCTTTCTGATCATCCTGATCTTCGTTACCGACGGGCTCGACGGCTATATCGCCCGCAAGCGCAACGAGACCAGCCTGTTCGGCGCACTGTTCGATATCGCCGGCGACCGCGTCGTCGAGCTCACGTTGTGGGTCGTCGCTGCCGATCTCGATCTGATCCCGATCTGGGTGCCGCTCGTCTTCATCATCCGCGGGGTCGTCGTCGACACGATCCGCTCGAGCAATTCCGTGTCACGCGGCGTCGCCCCGTTCGCGCTGATGCAGTCGAGGCTCGGAAAATTCCTGGTAGCGGGCAAGTTCATGCGGATCTTCTACGCCGTCGTGAAGGCGTGCGCGTTCTGCGGACTCGCGCTGCTCAGACCCTTTCCCGACGTGTTGCCCGAGATCTGGGCTCGGATCGATGTCGCTATCGTGACGCTTACCTATTTCTTCGTGTACCTCGCGGTATTGATTTGCATCGTCCGGGGGCTGCCCGTCGTCATCGAGTTTGTCGTATCGCAGAAGGACGATATTCTGGGGCCGATGGGACAGAAGCGGTGAAGCTCGCGATCTTCGACATCGACGGCACGCTGGTCCGGGGCAGCTCCGAGAGGCTGTTCTGGCGCTACCTGCTCCTGCGCGGCAAGCAGGGACCGCGGCAGATCCTCGCGTTCCTGCTGTTCATGCTGCGTTATCTGCCCATCGGCGGCATACACACGCCGCGCAAGAACAAGGCGTACTTGAGCGGCCTCGCGGTCGACGAGGTCGAAGCGCTCGCGCGCGAGTTCGTCGCCGAGAAACTGCTGCAGCGGCTCTACGAGCCCGCGGTCGCGCGGTTGAAGCAGCACCTTCGCCGAGGCGACGTCGTGGTTTTGCTGTCCGGCACCCTCTACCCGATCGCGCGTGCGCTCGCCGATCATCTCGGCGTGACCTACGTGTGTGCGACGCTGATCAGTCAGCGTAACGGGGTGTTCCTCGCGCAGCCGCCGGAGATGCATCCGTACGATGCCGCGAAGCTCAACATCGTCACACGGCTCGCCGGCGAGCTCGGCTTCGAGCTCGAAGACGTCGTCGCGTACGGCGACTCCAAGCGTGATCTGTTCCTGCTCTCCGCCGTCGGCGAGCCGGTGGCGGTGCGGCCGGACGCGCAGCTTCTGAAGGTCGCCCTCGCCCGGGACTGGGAGATCATCGCCGAGCCGGCGAGGGAATCGGCGCTCTTGCGCTGATCTCGATGCACGCGGAGACCGAGCCGTTGCCGCACGTGCGGCTCGCGGGGGTCACGAAGACCTACGGCCGCACCGTCGTGCTCGACGACATCGAGCTCTCGGCCGAGCGCGGCGAGTTCATCGTCGTCGTCGGCCGGAGCGGATCCGGCAAGTCGACACTCCTCAGGCTGATCGGCGGCCTCGAGGAGCCGGACCGCGGCACGATCGCGTACGGGAACCGCCAGCTCGACGGGATGAGCGAGAGCGAGCGGGCCGCGTTCCGGCGCCGCGAGATCGGCTTCGTGTTCCAGTTCTTCAACCTGATCCCGACGTTGACCGTCGCAGAGAACGTTGCGCTGCCGCTCGCGCTGAACGACATGCCCAAAGCGGACGCGGACGCCCGCGTCGCGGCGCTCCTTGACGAGCTCGGCCTCACCGGCAGCGGCGACCGGTTCCCCGAGGAGCTTTCCGGCGGCGAGCAGCAGCGCGTTGCGATTGCGCGTGCGATCGCTCACGAGCCCGGCATCGTCCTCGCGGACGAGCCCACCGGCAATCTGGACCTCGAGACGGCCGAGCGCGTGCTCGCGCTCCTCGACGACGTTTGCCGGCGCCATCGCGCGACGCTCGTGATGGCGACGCACAGCCGCGAGGTCATCGGCCGCGCGGACCGCGTGCTGACGATCCGGAACGCGCGGCTCGTCGAGACGCCGCCGTGAGGCGCCTGCTGCTCCGCGCTTCGGCGCGCTTCTATTTGCGGCACCCGTGGCAGCTCGCGCTCGCGATCGCGGGCGTCGCGCTCGGCGTCGCGGTCTACGTCGGCGTCGCCGTCGCAAACGACAGCGCGCGCCGCGCGTTCGAGCTTTCGTCCGAGGCCGTGACTGGCGGCACGACGCATCGCGTGCTGGCCGTCGGCGGCGCGCTGCCGGAGGAGGTCTACACGGACCTCGTGACGCGCGTTGGCATCGCGACCGCCGCGCCGGTCGTCGAGGCCGTGGTCACGATCGGCGGCCGGCGCGCGGCGCTCCTCGGCATCGATCCGCTCGAGGATGCAGCGGTGCGCGGGTTCGTCGGCTGGGTGCCGACGCGGCCCGCGGATGCCGTGCGCCTTCTGACCGTGCCGCGCGCCGTGCTGCTGCCGGAGCCGCTCGCCGAAACGCTCGGCGCCGACGACACTCCGCTCGAGGCGCGGATCGGCGGACGCAGCGGCAGCGTCGTCGCGATCGGCACGTTGCGGGCCGCGGCCGCGGATGCGGACGTGCCGGTCTTGACCGACATCGCGACGGCGCAGACGTTGACGGGCCGCTTCGGCACGCTCGATCGGATCGACTTGAGGCTCGACGAGCACGACGCCGAGCGCGTCGCCGCGGCGCTCCCGCCCGGCACGACGCTCGTGCCGGCCGAGCGCGATCCGGCGTTCGAGCAGCTCACGCGCGCATTCGAGATCAACCTGACCGCGCTCGGGCTCCTCGCGCTCGTCGTCGGCATGTTCCTGATCTATTCGACGATGTCGTTCGCGATCGTGCAGCGGCGCGCGGTTTTCGGGACGTTGCTCGCGATCGGGCTTGCGCGCCGCGACCTGCTGCTCGGGGTCTGGCTCGAGGCGCTCGTGCTCGGCGTCGTCGCGACGGGCTTGGGTGTAGTCCTCGGGCACGCGCTCGCGCAGGGCCTCGTCGACCTCGTGCTGCTGACGATCGGGGACTTCGCGTTCTCGTCGCGAGTCGGGGCGGCCGAGCCGTCGATCGGCGTCTATGTGCTCGGCGCGGCCCTCGGAATCGGCGCAACGCTCGTCTCCGCGCTCGGCCCGGCCGTCGACGCGGCACGCAGTGCCCCCCAGGCGACGATGCAACGCGCCGCGCTCGAGCGGCGCACGCGGAGACGTGCGAGGCTCGCCGGCGTCGCCGCTATCCCTTCGCTCGGTGCGGCTGCGCTGCTGTTGTCGATCGAGTCGCAGTCACTGCTGCTTGGGTTCGCGGGACTGTTCCTCGTGCTCGTCGCCGGTGCGCTCACGACGCCGGCGGTGACCACGGCGCTGATGCGCGCGCTCGAGCCGCCCGTCGAGCGCGGCTTCGGGATTCCGGGTCTTCTCGCCGTGCGCGGCGTAACCGCCTCGCTGAGCCGGACCGGCGTCGCGACGGCGGCGCTCGCCGTTGCGGTCGCGACGGTGATCGGTATCGGCATGATGATCGCGAGCTTTCGGGGCAGCCTCGTCGAATGGCTCGAGACGACGCTGACGGCCGACCTTTACGTCTCGCTCGACCGCGAAAGTCCCGTCGACGATGCGCTGCTCACTGCGATCGCCGACATCCCCGGCGTGATCGGCACGAGCTTGAACCAGGCGGCGCGCGTCCCGACCGCGCTCGGCGACATCGGGATCCGCGCGTCGCGGCCGGGTCCCGATGGCTGGGGGCTCGATGTCGTCGATGCCGAGCCCGACGCGCTCGAGCGCCTCGGATCGGAGCCGGTCATAGCGGTCACTGAGCCGTTCGCGTTCCGTCACGGCCTCGCGCCGGGCGACCGGCTCGCGCTGCCGACCCTGGACGGCGAGCGCGGCTTTCCGATCGTCGCCGTCTACCGCGACTACAACGCGGGAGGGACCGCGATTCTGATGTCGCTCGACGTCTATCGCCGCTTGTGGGGCGATCCGGGACTGTCGAGCATCGGCGTGCACATCGCCGACCGCGGTTCGATCGTGCCGGTCGAGGCGGCTCTCCGCGCGCTGATACCCCGGGGCGCGGGGCGGATCGTCTCGACCGAAGGCGTGATCGAGCTCTCGCTCGACGTGTTCGATCGGACGTTCAGGATCACCGAGGTGCTGCGGGTGCTCGCCGCGACGATCGCGTTTCTCGGCGTGCTCTCGGCGCTGCTGTCGATCGAGCTCGAGAAGGCGCGAGAGCACGCGGTGCTGCGCGCGGTCGGCCTCGCGCCTCGAGGGCTTGCGACGCTCACGCTGACGCAGACGGGCCTCCTCGGCGTCGCGGCGGCGCTCGCCGCCATACCGATCGGGATCGCGCTCGCGGCGCTCTTGGTGCACGTGATCAACCGCCGGTCGTTCGGCTGGACGATGTCGCTCGATCTCGCTGTCGAGCCCGTGCTTGCCGGTGCGGCGCTCGCAGTCGGCGCGGCGCTTCTCGCGGGAATCTATCCCGCGCTCCGCATGAGGCGAGCGGAGCTCGGCCGGGCACTTCGCGAGGAGTGAAATCGGGGTCAGAGCCTTCTTAGCAAGTCGCGGGCTCCGAGCCCCATAAAGAAGAAACCCCCGGGTCGCGTGAAGCGGCCCGGGGGTTCCTGATTCAAGAGCCTGGCAGTGACCTACT
>CAZKNH010000053.1:0-7565 GCA_964553875.1 uncultured Gammaproteobacteria bacterium
CTCCCGGAAAGGCTCTGACCCGATTCCTCCGGAAAGACTCTGACCCGATTCTTCCGGAGAGGCGCTGACCCCGACTCTCCCGTTTCCCGCGTGGTCAGAAATCGGGCTCTGACCCCGTTATCGTTTTCCGGGGCAGGGCCCGACCGTGTACCATGCCCGCTTCAGGGTTTTCCTCTCATCGCGGGGAGAGATCGATGACTGACGGACGAGACAAGCTCGACCGCCGCTCCTTCATGAGCGGCGCACTGGGCGCCGCGGCCGGCGTCGGCGCGGTGCTGCTGACCAGCACGGCACAGGCACAACAGGAAGCGGAGCGGCTGCCCGGCGTACCGCCGGACGAAGAGCTTCGCCCGTCGATGCGCCGGCCGACGACGCTCTACCGCCTCGAGGCCGACGTGCGCCACTGCGAGGTCGAGGGCGAGATCCCGTCGGACCTGAACGGCGCGTTCTACCGCGTCGGTCCCGATCCGCAGTTCCCGCTCAGGCCCGGCAACATCCCGTTCGACGGCGAAGGCCACGTCAGCATGTTCCGGATCAAGAACGGGCGCGTGCACTACAAGAGCCGCTTCGTTCGCAACGACCGCTACCTCGCGCAGGACAAGGCCGGCAAGATCCTGTTCCCGATGTACCGCAACCCGTACCTCGACGATCCGAGCGTCAAGGGCCTGTCGCGGAGCACGGCGAACACGCACATCATCAACCACCGGAACCTGCTGCTCGCGCTGAAGGAGGACAGCCCGCCGTCGGCGCTCGACCTCTTGACCCTCGAGACGGTCGCGCCGAGCTACACGTTCGACGACCAGCTGCCGAGCAAGACGTTCACGGCGCATCCGAAGCTGGACTCCGAGACCGGCAACATGGTCGCGTTCGGCTACGAGGCCACGGGCCACGGCAGCGACGACGTCTCGATCTTCGAGTTCACGCCGGGCGGCAAGCTCGTCTGGAACACGATGATCAAGGTGCCGTACGTCGGCATGCTGCACGACTTCGCGGTCACGCAGCGATTCATCGTGTTCTACGTGATCCCGATGGTCATCGACGAGGAGCAGATGAAGCGCGGCGGGATCCACTGGGCGTGGAACGACTCGATGCCGACCTATTTCGGCGTGCTGCGCCGCTTCGGTGACGGCAAGGACATCCAGTGGTTCGAAGGCCCGACGCGAAGCGCGACGCACGTGATGGGCGCGTTCGACGACGGCAACCGCATCTACGTCGACGTCGAGATGTCACAGTCGAACCCGTTCCCGTTCATGCCGATGCAGGGCGGCCTGCCGTGGGATCCGATCCGCGGGCAGAGCCGCATCACGCGCCTCTCCGCGGATCTCTCGGGCCGGACGCCGCGCGGCTACAACATCGAGACGATGTACCAGGACTACATCGGCGCGCTGCCGCGGCAGGACGATCGCTACAACACGATGCCGTACCGCTATGGCTTCCTCGGCTGCCCGGAGCCGAACCCGACCGGCCGCCCCGGCGCGTGCTACGTGCGGTTCGATCACCAGACCCGCCGCGTGACGCTCTACAACGCGGGCCCGGACACGTCGCTCGCCGAGTGCTGCTTCGCGCCGAGGAGCGCCGACGCGCCGGAAGGAAGCGGCTACCTGATGGGCGTCGCGACGCGCAACAACGAGAACGGCCGCTCGGACCTCATCATCCTAGACGCCGAGCACCTCGACGAGGGCCCGGTCGCCGTCGTGAAGCTGCCGATGCGCGCCGTCGGCCAAGTGCACGGCTGGTGGGTGCCGGAGGACAAGCTCCCCGCCGAGGTGTGACGACGTGAAGGGCGGAGCCGATTCGGCGTGCTCGACCGACGGCTCCGTCCCCTCCCTCCGACCGGGCTCCGACGCCCTTTCCCGCGTTCTCTTTCGATTGCGCTATGCTTCGAGCCTCCGACCGACGCAGCAGGGGGAGGCTCGCGCGTGCAACACCATCTCACCCGTCTCGTCGCCGCCGCGTTCATCGTCGCCGTCTCAGGCTGCGGGGACACCGCCGCCGATGACCCGGGCGGCACCGCGGCCGCCGACGATGCCCGCATCGCCGAGCTCGAGCGGCGCATCGAAGCGCTCGAGCGACGCAAGGAGCGCCTCGAGGACCTGAACGCGATCAAGCGTCTTCAACGCGCATACGGCTACTACGTCGACCACGGCCTGTGGGACGAGGCCGCGGACCTCTTCGCGGAGAACGGCTCGATCGAGATCGGGCTCGACGGCGTGTACGTCGGCAAGGAACGCGTCCGCGAGTACCTTTACGCGCTCGGCGACGGCAAGGCCGGCCTCGACCCGGGCGAGCTCAACGAGCACCTGCAGCTCCAGCCCGTCGTGACGATCTCGGAGGACGGCCGCACGGCGAAAGCACGCTGGCGGGGACTCCTTCTTCTCGGCCGGCTCGGCGAGGAGGGATTCCTCGGCGAGGGGCCGTACGAGAACGAGTACGTGAAGGAAGACGGCGTCTGGAAGATCCAGAAGCTCCACTGGTTCCAGAGCTTCGTCGTTCCCTACGAAGGCGGCTGGGCGCGCAACGAGGACGCGAACGGCGCGAAGTACGTGTCGGATCGGCTGCCGCCGGATGCGCCGCCGTCCGTCGAGTACGAAACGTGGCCGGCGACTTTCCTGCCGCCGTTCCACTTCGAGAACCCGGTGACGGGCGAGTAGCGAGGAGTTCGACATGAACGAGAAGCAGGTAGGTCACCGCGCGCTTTTGTTACCCGCCGCTCTCCTCGCGGCCGCGAGCGTCGCCGCGCAGCCCGCCGCGGACGGCGGCGACCGCGTCGCCGAGCTCGCACGCCGCGCCGCCGTGCTCGCGCACGAGGTCGAGCTCCTGGAGGCCCAGCTCGAGATCGAGAACCTGCAGCGCACATACGGCTTCTACATCGAGGAAGGGCTCTGGACCGAGGCCGCGAACCTCTTCGCCGACGACGGCACGATCGAGATCGCGGGCCGCGGCGTCTATGTCGGCAAGGCGCGCGTGCTCGAGTACCTGCGCTCGCTCGGCGAGGAGTTCCCGCAGTACGGCCGGCTGTTCGACCAGATGCAGCTCCAGCCGATCGTGCACGTCGCTCCCGACGGTCGGACCGCGAAGGGACGCTGGCGGCTCTTCGCGCAGGAGGCGAAGTACGGCGAATTCGCCGAATGGGGCGTCGGCTGGTACGAGAACGATTACGTGAAGGAGGACGGCGTCTGGAAGATTGCGAACCTCCGCGTGTTCGAGCGGATGTATGCGCCGTACGAGGACGGTTGGGGCAAGCGCGCTCTGCCCAAGCCTTCGTACGCGTCGAGCCTCGAGCCCGATCGGCCGTCGGCCTACGCGCACGAGCTCTACCCGGCCGTGCCGGCCGACCCGGCCTTTCACTACGAGAACCCGGTGACCGGCGGGCCCGTCTACGCCGAATCGCCGGCGAGCTTTGCGGACGTTCCGGCCACGGCCGATCTCGACGAGGTCGAGACGATGCTCTCGGCGGCCGAGCGTCGCATCGGTCTTCTCGAGGACGCGGCCGCGATCGAGCGGCTCCACTCCGTATACGGCTACTACCTCGCCCGCAACCAGTGGGATCACCTCGCCGGTATCTTCGCCGACGACGGCACGATCGAGATCGCGCTCCGCGGCGTCTACGTCGGCAAGGCGAGCGTGCGGCGCAACCTGAACCTGTACGGCGAGCAGGGGATCCACCACGGCGTGCAGCACAACCACATGCAGTACCAGCCGGTGATCCACGTCGCGCCTGACGGCCAGACGGCGAAGATGCGCTCGCGCGCGTTCAGCATCATGGGCAACTACGGGCAGGCCGGATTCTTCATGGGCGGCGTTTACGAGAACGAGTTCGTGAAAGAGAACGGCATCTGGAAGATCAAGAAGGATCAGGTATTCAACACGTACTTCGCGCCGTACGACGCGGGCTGGAAGAACCTGCCGCTGCGCGACCCTCCCGGCATCACGGACTCGAACCCGCCGGACCTGCCGCCTTCGGTGATCTTCAAGATGTATCCGGACACGTTCGTGCCGCCGTTCCACTACGCCCATCCGGTGACAGGCGAGCCCGTCGTCATCCCGGAGGACTGACAGGAGGCGTCATCCCGCGCTGCGCAGCGTCCTGAACGTGATCGAGTAGCGCAACGCTTTCGGCGGCGAGACGGCGTGCTGCCATCGCCAACGCGCGTCGTCGCGAAGGACGTACAGCGAGCGCGGCGCGAGCTCGAGCGCGAAAACGGTTCGACGACGGCCCGACGGCGGGTAGGGTCTGAAACGCATGCGCGCGAAGCCGAGCAGCGACACGCCGACGACGTCCTCGAAGCTCGGCACGTCCCGATGCCACCCAAGCTGCACGCCGGGACGGTATTCGGCGACGAGCGCCTGGACGAGCGCGTCTTCCTGGAGACCCGCCTCGGCCCCGACACGCGCGCGAAGCGGCAACAGGAACTCCGGGATGGGGTCGGCGGGCCGCAGCGCGTTGCTGTCGAAGTCGTAGCGGCCGCCGTAGCTCACGACGCGCCGCTTCGCCTTCCAACCCTTGTAGTCGGCCTCCTCGAGCGGCAACTCGCGTATCGCATCGAGCAAAGCCGCCTCCTCCGCCGCGGACAGAAAATCCGCGCGGTAACGGAGCCCGGACGGATAACCCGCCGGCTCGAAAAGCTCGTTCTGCCGAGGCCTGGTTCCGGACATCGCGCGCCGCGCACCGGCCGCTCCAGCGCGGCCGCTAAGGATTATTAGGCCAGCGGCGGATGCGAGGATTCCACACGACGTGTAGCATCACCGCTCGACGCGACGTAAGGCGCTCGGTGACGAGCGCGTGCACGAGGAGCTCACCACAATGAAAAGATTGTCGTTGTCGATCTCGACGCTCGCGGCCGTGATGCTTTCTGCGACGGCGGGGGCTCAACCCGGTCCGGCGCGCGTGATGCTGCCCGAGCCCGGTGCGCCGCTCGTGCTCGACGCGGGCGGCACGCGCGTCCGCGTCGTGCTCGTGACGTCCGGGCTCGTCGGCCCGTGGGACCTCGAGATCCTGCCCGACGGCGAGACGATGCTCGTCACGCAGCAGAACGGGCAGCTCCGGATCTTCCGCAACGGCCGCCTCCTTCCGAACCCGGTTTGGGAAGTGCCGCCGCCCGGCGGACGCGACGTGCTGCACGGCGTCGTCGTGCATCCCGACTTCGAGCAGAACCGCCTCGTCTATCTGTCGTACACGAAGAGCGACGAGCAACTCGGCCAGACGCTCGCCATCGTGCGCGGCCGTCTCGACGGCGACAAGCTGACGGACGTCGAAGAAATCTTCGTCGCCGACGCGTGGGAGAACGCGTTCAATGCGACGGCGGGTCGGATGATCTTCACGCCCGACGGGAAGCTCCTCGTCAGCGTCGGCGACCGCGACCGCCTCTGCTGCGGTCCGGTCGACGACAACAGCATCAGGATCCTGTCGCAGGATCTTTCGAACCACGTCGGCAAGGTGCTCAGGCTCAACGACGACGGAACGGCGCCGAGCGACAATCCTTTCGTCAACCGCAAGGGCGCCAAGCCCGAGATCTACACTTACGGCAACCGGAACACGTACGGCTTCGCCTATCACCCGGAAACCGGCGAGCTCTGGAGCGTCGACATCGGGCCGATGGGCGGCGACGAGGTCAACATCCTCTATCCCGGCCACAACTACGGCTGGCCGCTCGTCTCGATGGGCCGCAACTACAGCGGCACGCTCGTATCCGACTTCCCTTACTGGCGCCCGGGCATGGACAACCCGCGAATGTTCTGGGTACCGCAGATCAGCCCGTCGAGCCTCGCGTTCTACGACGGCGAGGTGTTCCCGCAGTGGCGCAACGATCTCTTCGTCACCGCGTTGAGCGGCCAGCAGGTGCAACGCATCTCGTTCGGCGGGCGCGGGCAGGCCGAGCAGCGGACACCGATGTTGACCGAGCTTGGCGTGCGCTTTCGCGACGTCGTGCAGGGTCCGGACGGATATCTCTACTTCATCACGGAAGTGCGTTACGGCAGCCCGAATCCGGACGGCACGATTCTGCGGCTCGAGCCCGCAGAGGCGGCATCGAACTAGGACCGCCGCGACGACAGTCTCCGGCCGCGACTTCGGCTTCTCCCGCCGCAGTCCGGCCGGCTGCCGGCAATTGCCGGACCCTGCGATTTCGAAATCGCGATCCGTCCCAGGGATTACAACAGACGAACGGCTTCGATCGCTCTACGGTGCGATGAAGTCCGTGGCACGCTTCTTGCTGAGCGCACCTCTGGTGCGCTCCGCGAGCTTCGCTCGGTCTCCGCAACGAGGCGCGCCGCATATCACGCCTGCCCGGGGAACGCCTGAAGCGCGCATGTGAGCGACGAATATCTCGAGAGGGTCGAAACGGGGCAGCCCGTGCCGTCCATCGATACCGACACGACGAAGCCCGACCGCCCGCAACGGTCGAAACTTTTGCTGTGCGTGAAAGTCGCGGTCGGCGTAACGCTATGCGCGATCATCGTCGCGCGAGTCGACTGGCACGCGGCATCGCGCAGCCTCGCTGCAACGGGCATCGGGCTCGTCGCGGTCATGCTCGGCATCCTGATCGCGCTCGTGTTCGTGAGCGCATACAAGTGGCGGCTGCTGCTGTCGATCCACGGCGTCGAGTACTCGACGTTGCGGCTCAGCCGGTACTATTTCGTCGCGCTCTTCTTCAACAACTTCCTGCCGACGAGCATCGGCGGCGACGGTTATCGGATCTACAAAACGATCAACAACGGCCGCAGCAAGGCGAGCGCGATCATTGCCGTCGTCATGGAACGCGTGACGGGCTTCGGCACGCTGTTGACGCTCGGGGCCGGAGCGGCGGTGCTGCTCGCCGCCGATGCCGCCGGTCGTCTCACGCTGCTCGGCGTCGGCGCGGCGTCGGCCTGCATCGCAGCGCTTCCTCTCGCATGGCGAATGCGTGCCCTCGTGCCGCGACGATGGCGCGCCGCGGTGCCCGCGAGCGTACGTCGGCTCAAGGCGACGGTCGTCGAGCACATGGACGACTACATCCGGCAGCCGCTCCGTTCTTCCGGCGTCATCGTCATCTCGATCGTCTTCCACGTCGGCCTCGCGTTCGCATACTTCGTGCTGATCCGTTACGGCGCCGATCAGAAGATCTCGATGCTCCAGATGATGAGCGTGCTCGCGCTCACGACGTTCGTTGCCGTGCTGCCGATATCGTTCAACGGGCTCGGCGTATACGAGGGCACGTTCATCTATCTGCTCGCGCAGTACGGCGTGCCACCGGACGTCTCCGTCGTGCCGATGATCCTGAATCGCGGACTCCTGATCGTGCTGAGCCTCATCGGCGCGGGCGTCTATTTCTTGGATACGGCCGGCTTCGCATCCCGCGGAGCGCCGAGGGCCGACGTCACGCACTGACATTCGCCCGGAACTGCGACGAACGGCCGCCGCGAGCCGCCGCCAAGCAGCATGTCGAAGTAGTCGATCGTCCGCATCAGACCCTCGTCGAGGCCGACCCTCGGCTGCCAGCCGAGCCGCTCGTGCGCAAGGGTGATGTCCGGGCAGCGCCTGAGGGGATCGTCGGGCTGCGCCGGGCGCCGTACGATCTTCGAGCGCG
>CAZKNH010000053.1:7665-25716 GCA_964553875.1 uncultured Gammaproteobacteria bacterium
CGAGACCACGCGCCCGTCGTCAGGATGCATGCGCGGGCCGTACGTGTTGAAGATTCGTGCAACTTTGATCGTCAGACCATGCTGACGGTGATAATCGAAGAACAAAGTCTCGGCGCAGCGCTTACCTTCGTCGTAGCATGCGCGCGGCCCGATCGGATTCACCCACCCGGGGTATTGCTCGTTCTGCGGGTGAACGCGGGGATCGCCGTACACCTCGCTCGTAGACGCCTGAAGGATCTTCGACTTCGTGCGCCGCGCAAGGCCCAGCATATTGATCGCGCCATGCACGCTCGACTTGGTCGTCTGCACCGGATCGCGCTGGTAGTGCACGGGGGACGCCGCGCACGCGAGATTGTAGATCTGGTCGACCTCGAGATAGATAGGGAACGTGATGTCGTGGCGAATCAGCTCGAAGCGCGGATGACGGAGCAGGTGCGCGACGTTCAGACGCGAGCCGGTATAGAAGTTGTCGAGGCAGAGCACCGTCTCGCCTTCGTCGATGAGCCGGTCGCAGAGGTGCGATCCCAGAAACCCAGCCCCGCCGGTGACGAGCACCTGCGTCTCGTGCATGAACGGCCGTTTATCGTCTTTTGAGACTCTCACAAGAACACCACGCGATAGCGCAGCGCGCCGACGAGCCTCCAGAACACGGCGATCGGCGGAATCAGGATGGACGTGACGATCATCTCGGCGACATGCGGCAGCTTCTTCGTCGCGGGCTTCAGTCGTTCCGCGCAGAAGCGCCCGGTCAGCACGAGCCACAAAGCGCCGGTGCCCGCGGAGGCGACGGCGGCATCGGCCGCAAGCGCCGCTGCGGCGCCGAGCAGCGATCCGACGATCGCATAGTAGTCCCAGCGCGGCGTGCCGCGGATCCGCTCGCGGTAAAGCTCGCGGTGCTTCTTGAAGAGCAGCGCGTCGTACAGCACCTTGCGCTGCTGCGCGAGGCTCACGCCCCACGGCGCCGGCCTGACCGGGTGCACGACGATCGCGTCTGCGGCGTGCACGACCCGCGCGCCGCCGTCGATCAGGCGGAAGTAGAGATCGGAGTCCTCGCGCCACGCACGCTCGAAACGCTCGTCGAAGCCGCCGACCCTCTTGAGCACGCACTTCTTGAGGAAACAGTTGGCCGTGACGAACTGCGATACCGAGAGGCGAGCCGCGTCGATCTCGTAGTCCGTGGGGTCGGTCGGCAACGGCACGACGATCCGGCCCCAGGCCGCGTCGACGCCGGGCTGCATCGCCGCGAGCGCCGCCGCAAGCCAGTCGGGCGCAGGCACCGTATCGTCGTCCGTGAACGCGACGATTTCGGCTTCGGCGACCCGCCAACCGGTGTTGCGCGCGGCCGCCGGCCCGCGGTGCGGCGGCGAGCGGTAACGCACGAGCGGCCCGCCGCGCGCGGCAAGCTTCTTCGTCCACTGCGCGACGAGCCTCCGGGCCGTCTCGCTCGGGCCGTCGTGCACGACGATGATCTCGAACGCCTCGGCGGGCAGTGTTTGCGCGGCGAGCGCGGTCAGGCAGCGATGGAGCTCCGCGGGCCGCTTGAAGCTCGGCACGACGACCGAGACGCGACGCATCACGTTGCCTCCTTCTCGAGCACGAACGAGCCGATCACCAGCGCATCGAGCGGCGACGTGAAGAAGCATTCGACGGCATCGCGCGGCGTGCAAACGATCGGTTCGCCGCGCGTGTTGAACGACGTGTTCACGAGCACGGGGACCCCGGTCCGTCGCTCGAACGCGCAGAGCAGGTCGTAGTAGAGCGGATGCTGCGCACGGTTCACGGTCTGCACGCGCGCCGTGCCGTCGACATGACGCACCGCCGGGATGCGATCGGCCTTGTCGGCCGCGACGTCGAACACGAACAGCATGAACGGCGAGCGGCCGCCGCCGACGAACCACTCGGCGGCGCGCTCCTCGATCACGGCGGGCGCAACCGGGCGGAAATCCTCGCGATCCTTGATGTCATTCAGCCGCTGCTGCATCTCGGGTCGGATCGGCGAGGCGAGGATCGAGCGCGCACCGAGCGCGCGCGGGCCGAACTCCATGCGGCCCTGGAACCAGCCGACGATCTTGTCGTCGGCGAGGAGCTTCGCGGTCTCGTCCGCGACGTCGTCCACGTGGCGCGCGCGAAGCTTGCCGCGCGCGAGAAACGACTCGATCTCGGCGTCGCGATACTCGGGACCGAGGTAGACGTGATCCATGACGTAGTCGCGCCGCGCGCGGTGCTGCCAGTCGATCCAGAGCGCGGCGCCGAGCGCCGTGCCCGCGTCGCCTGCCGCGGGCTGCACCCAGACGTCGCGAAAGATCCGGGCGTCACGAAGCCGACCGTTCAGCACGCAGTTGAGCGCGACACCGCCGGCCATGCAAAGATTCGGCGCACGGGTTTCACGCGCGAGCCACGCCCCGAGCTCGAGCACGGTCTCCTCGAGCACCTGCTGCAGCGAGCGTGCGATGTCGAAATGCTTCGCGTCGAAGCCCGAATCGGGTTTTCGCGGCGGCCCGAATCGTTCCGCGAGGCGCGGCGGCTCGATTCGGTACGTGCCGCCCGGACCGGTCTGCACGATCCGCCGGAAGTCGTCGACATAGCGCGGGCGGCCGAACGACGCGAGGGCCATGACCTTGTACTCGTCGGACGAGCGGAGGAAACCCAGGTACTCGGTCACGTCCTCGTAGAGCAGGCCGAGCGAATCGGGGAGCGTGACCTGGCCGAGCCGACGGTAGTCGTCGTGCGCGTAGTATCCGTAGCTCGTCGACGCGCGCTCGCCGCGGCCGTCGAGCGTCATCACGGCGCACTCGTCGAACGGCGACGCGAGAAACGCGCTTGCCTCGTGGCAGAGGTGATGCTCGACGAAGTGCCAGCGCCAGTGACGCGCCGTCTTCGCACCGCGGAAACGCGCGCGGAGACGGTGCGGCACGCCGTCGACGAGCTGACGCTCCGCATTGACGAGATAGGCGAGGAACAGCGGCTCCCACGGCGCGAGCCCCGGCTGCGCGCCCGCGCTCGGCTCGAGCGGCAGCGTGATCGTCGCGCCGCGCGTGTCGAGCAACAGGTACGGATCGTACGCGTAGGCAATGTGGTCGACGTCCGCGAGCTCGATCCCCGCCTCCGCGAGGCAATAGTCGATCGCGTGATACGGCAGCTCCCACGCGCTGAACGGCACCGGCCGCTTGCCGTGCTTGATCCGCGTGAAGCGCTCGTCCTCGGCGGCGGCGAGCACGCGTCCGTCGTGGACGAGGCAGGCCGACGTGTCGTGATAGGCCGCGTTGATGCCGAGCGTATACATGCGATCCCTCGCTCAGCGGTCTTGCGGACGCTCCGCGATCCGTCCGCGTGTCACGCGCCAGCTTCGCGTCATTGTCCGGCCCCTCGGACGGCCCACGCCGAGCCGATCGCCGAGAAGTGCAAGCGCCATGCCACTCGGGTAAGGGTTGCGGCGCGGTGCATTTTTCGCTCGGCGGACGAGCCAGCGTCCGGAACCGCCCGGGGATGCGAGCCGTGCCGTGAACGCATCCGCTTCCCCGGAGCCTGCGACTCGGCGATGCTGCCGTCCCGGTCAGGAGAAACCCATGCACCCCGTCAATCGTGTGCTGCTCGCCCTCGTGATCCTCGTCGTCGACGCAGTCGCGTTCGTGATTCCGCTCGGCGCGTTGTTCCTCGCGTACGTGATCCTCGCGAACCCGCCGTGGTTCCGCGACTTCCTCGCGCGGCTCGATGCGCCGCCGGACGACTCGAGCGGCGAGTGAGACTATGCGGGCCGGTCCTTGAGCAGCCGCCGCAGGATCTTCCCCGACGCCGATTTCGGGATCGCGGCGATGAACTCGAGCCTGCGCAGCTTCTTGTACGGCGCGACGCGCTCGGCGACGTAACGCATCAGCTCGTCGGCGGAGACCTCCTTCCTCGGCACGACGAACGCGCGAGGGACCTCACCGCACTCGTCGTCCGCGAGCGCCACGACCGCCGCATCCGCGACGGCCGGATGCGACAGCAGCACGGCCTCGAGCTCGGCCGGCGGCACCTGCATCCCTTTGTACTTGATGAGCTCTTTCAGGCGATCGACGACGTAGAAGTGGCCGTCATCGTCGACGTGACCGATGTCGCCGGTGCGCAGCCACCCCGCATCGTCGATCGCGGCGCGCGTCTCGTCGGGCCGGCCGAGATAGCCGCGCATCACCTGCGGCCCGCGGATCAGGATCTCGCCGTCGACGCCGGGCGGCACGTCCCGGCCCGTCTCGGGATCGACGATGCGGCATTCGGTGTCCGCGATCGGCACGCCGATCGATCCGAGCTTCGTCTGCGCGGAGCTCTCGGGCAGGACGATCGCCGCAGGGCTCGTCTCGGTAAGCCCATACCCTTGCTGCAGCACGCAGCCGATCCGCCGCGCGCAGTCTGCGCCGATCCCCGCGCCGAGCGGCGCGGCGCCGGAGAAGAGCTTGCGGACAGACGAGAAGTCGCGCCCGTCGATCAGCGGATGCTTCGCGAGGGCAACGACGACGGGCGGAACGATGTGGAGCAGTGTTGCCCTGTGCTTTTCGATCAGATCGAGGTACGGCGCGAGCTCGAACTTCGGCATCACGACCAGCGTTGCGCCGGCCCAAAGGCCCATCAGCGCGATGACGGTCAGCCCGTAGATGTGGAAGAACGGCAGGAACGCGACCGTCGTATCCTCGCCGTCGATGTAGTGCGTCATCCGGTCGATCTGCAGGATGTTCGCGACGAGATTGCGGTGGGTCAGCATCACGCCTTTCGGCATGCCCGTCGTGCCGCTCGAGTACGGCAGCGCAACGAGATCGTTGGGATCGATCGAGACCTCGGGTGCGCCGCGCGGCCGTTCTGCGAGCGCCGCGAGCGGGACGACGTCGGCGGCAGTCGATGCATCGTCGTCGAACAGTACGACACGCTCGACCGACGTCCCGCGAACGGCCGCCGTCCACGTGGAGCGCAGCGAAAGCGACGTCAGAAGCACGCGGGCGCCCGAGTCCTCGAGCTGCTTCGCGAGCTCGCCCGGCGTGTAGAGCGGATTCGCCGTCGTCACGACCGCGCCGAGACGCGCGATCGCGAGCACGGCGACGACGTACTCCGGAGAGTTCGCGGCGAAGATCGCGCAGACGTCGCCCTTGCCGACGCCGAGCGCGGCGATGCCTGCGGCCGTCCGCTCGACCTGCTCGGGAAGGTCCGCGTACGCGATCGTGCGGCCGGTCACGCCGCAGACGAGCGCCGGGCGTCGCCCGCGCGACGCGGCGCGCGCGAGCACGAACTCCGCAAGAGGAATGCGGGGGACGTCGATCGATGGATAAGGGCTCGTATACACGCGTGCTCCGTAAGCGAAAGACGGCCGTTCTGCGCTTCCGTGCACGTCCGGGCAAAGCATCGATCAGCCATCGCCAGTTTAGAGTACGGACTGGGCAAAGCAATGAATTGCTGTCTACGAGATGATCCGTCCGTCGTGGCCTCCGATACACCGAGACCATGGCCTGCACGGTGCCAACCGGAGCGGATATCGGTATCTCGTTTGGCTCGCACGAGTCGCCCTTTCGAATGAAACATTTCATTTGGAACCGGCTTCGACCGGAGAACGGCCGGCGGCCGTCGCCCGTGATAATCTCGACACCCCGGAACGGAGCCTACGAATGAGAACGACGACGTCCCCGCGGCCGACGGTTACCGCCGCCTTCGCGCTCCTTTGTCTGTCATGCACCGCGCACGGGCAGTCAGCCGGCCCCGAAGCGGCGGCAGCGCTCGAGCGACGCATCACGGCCCTCGAAGCCGAGACGGCGGCGACCGAAGCGATCCGCGCCGTGAAGCGGCTGCAGCACGCCTACGCGCATTACGCCGAAGCCGGGCTCTGGGAAGATCTCGCCGACCTCTTCGCCGAGAGCGCCGTCGCGCGGTTGCCCTCCGGCACGCTGACCGGCAAGACGGCGATCCGCGCGTACCTGCTCGACGACGTCGGCCGGGGCCGGCTCGGTCTCGAGCCCGGGCGGCTCAACACGGAGCTCGTGCTCTCGCCCGTCGTCACGCTCGATACCGGACGAACCCGTGCCCGCGGACGCTGGCACCGGCTCGCGATGACCGGGCAGCACCGCGAGCACGCCGAGTGGTCCGGCGGCATCTTCGAGAACGAATACGTGCTCGAGGACGGCGTCTGGAAGATTGCGGTGCTCGGCTACCACCCGCAGTACGAAGGGCCCTACGAGACCGGCTGGCGGAACGTGAAGGAGGAGACCGACGCGGACGTCGCGCCCGTGCCGTTCCATTACGACGTCACCCGTGCCGGCGTGCCGATCCCGCCGCTCGACGACGCCTCACCAGGAAACGCCGTGGCCGCAAGCGCGGCAGCCCCGACCGAAGGCGCCGGCGCCGCGCGCGCCGCCGGAGAGCCGGCCGATCCGAACGCGAACCACTTCGAGCGCCTCGCGCGCCGCTTCGCGGCCGTCGAGCGCCGGATCGACGACCTCGACGCCGCGGGGCGCGTGCAGAACCTGCAGCATGCGTACGGTTACTACGTCGACCGCAAGATGTGGGACGACGTCGCCGATCTCTTCACGGACGATGCGACGCTCGAGCTCGGTATGCGCGGCGTCTATGTCGGTAAGGCGAGTATCCGCCGCGCGCTCGAGCAGCTCGGGCCGGCCGGACTCGCGCACGGGGAGCTCAACGATCACCTGCAGCTACAGACGATCGTCACGCTCGCGCCGGACGGCCGCACGGCGCATGCGCGCGGGACCGAGCTCGCGATGACCGGCAAGCATGGCGTCGGCGGCGAGCTTGGCGTGAGCGTTTACGAGAATGTTTACGTCAACGACGGCGGCACGTGGAAGATCGCCGCGATGCGCGTCATTCCGCGAATGCGCACGGACTACGCGAAAGGTTGGGCGGAGACGGCACTGCCGCCGCCCGGTCCGAGCGACGCGTTCCCGCCGGATCACCCGCCGACGGCGCAAGTGCCGGTGTATCCCGAGCCGTACATCCCGTCGTTCCACTATCGGCATCCGGTCACGGGCCGCGCGCCGCGTTATCCCGAAGGCGCCGCGGCCGAGCCGGCGATCGACACCGCTGCCCCGGTGCTGCCCGAGCCGCCGCGGTCCCTGGACGAGCTTGCGGCCCGGCTCGACGACGCGGAGCGGCGCCTCGCGACTGCCCGCGCGTATGACGGCGCGGAGAACGTGTCGAATGCGTACGGATACTACATCGACGAGTTCCTGTGGCACGACATGGCGGACATTTTCGCCGTCGACGGCTGGAAGGAGCTTTCGTACGTCGGCACGTACGTCGGCCGCGAGCGGATCCGCGAGTCCGTGATCCGCCGCTACCGGACGGTCGGACGCCGCGCGAACTCGCTCGTGATCCACCAGAAGACTCAGCCGGTCGTGCACGTCGAGCCGGACGGCCGAAGCGCCCGCATCCGGACGCGCCTCTTCCAGATGAACAGCGCGCTCGCGAGCGAGGGCTCGTGGCTCGCCGGCATCTACGAGAACCGCGTCGTGCTCGAGGACGGCGTCTGGAAGATCGCGGAGATGGATCTCGACTACACGTGGACCGCGGGCTACTCGGTCGGCTGGGCCGGTGTCGAGGCGGGCGCGCAGCGGCGCTTTGCGCCGACGGGCGGCGGGCTTGTCGACGAATACCCACCGGATCGGCCGCTCGAGGGCGTCACGTTCGCGCCGTATCCCGAGGTCGCCGAGATGCGCTTCCACTATCGGCATCCGGTCACGGGGCGCTGACCGGACGCGGCACGGCAAGATCAGACCCGCACCTCGTCGACGATCCGCAGCGCCTGGCGCACGAGCGCCGCGCGGCGGTCGTGCTGGCGCCGCGTCTCGTCGATGCGCCGCTCGATCGCGGCGCGAGCCGTCGCGCCGGCCGAGTCGAGCTGGCGCCGCAGCGCGTCGATGCGTGCTTCCGTCGACGCATCTAGCTCGTCGAGCTTCGCGCTCGCCTGCTCGGCGGTTTGTCGCAGCCTCGCCTTCGCCTTGTCGATGTGGACGTCGATAACCTCCTGACGCTTCGGCGTCGCGTCGCGCCGCTCCGCAACGAGATGCTCGAGCTCGGTCTTGCGCGCCGCCGCCTCGGTCGCGAGCCTCATCTCCGGCAGCTCCGACTGCCACTCGCGGAGCACGACGCCGCCGAGCCGCTCCATCTGCTCGTCGACGAACGCGACGCGATCCTCGCTGACGTCCGCGACGAGCGCGGTCACACCCGGCGCGAGCGCGTTCGCGACCTCGTCGAGGAACTCCGCGCTGATGCCGAGATGCTCGACGTCCCGCCACGTGCCGATCCAGGCTCCGCCCGCAGCACCGAGCAGCGCGGTCACGGGCCCGCCGATCAGGCCGACGAGCGCTCCCGCGAGCGCGCCGACGCCCGCGCCGGGAACGCCCTCGCTGTGCTGCTCGACGACGGTCACGTCGCCGTCGTCGGCTTTGCGTGCGATCGCGAGGCCGTAGAGCGTGAGCGACCCGTTGCGGTGCAGCGAGTGCAAGACGTCGGCGGCTTCGTTCGCTTTCGCCTCGTTCGAAAGAATCACGACGACGAACTTGTTCATGGGCATCCTCCCCCGCCCCAAGCTGCAAGCGGCGTGCCACGCACGAAAATTGGGGTCAGAGCCCTTAGACTTGGTCAAAAGGGCTCTGACCCCGATTTCGAGCACGGAAGCATGAGTTACTTGCAGCAGGTACAGAAGGTTTCGGACACGCACTACGTGTTGCCGAAAGTCGGCGCGATGCGCACCGACGTGCATGCGTTCCTCTCCGAGTCGCTGTTCGCGCAGACGGACGAGGCGCTCTGGCGGCAGGCGGCGAATGCAGCATCGTATCCCGGCATCATCGGGCTCTATCTGATGCCGGACACGCACCTCGGCTACGGCATCCCCGTCGGCGGCGTCGCGGTGACCGAGGACGTGATCATTCAGGCCGGCAGCGGCTACGACATCTCGTGCGGCGTCGTGTATCTGCGGGTGCCCGGGCTCCACGCCGCCGACGTCACGCCCCCGGCGAAGCGCAGGCGCTGGATCAACGAGGTCGAGCTGCGCGTCGCGACCGGCATCGGCAGCCATCGCCCGAAGCTGATGCCGCGAGTCTCGGAGTCGAAGATCGAGGAAATCCTTCGCTACGGCGCGAAAGCGATCGGTGTGCCGGCCGACGTCTGCGAGCGGCAATACATCGAGGTCGACGAGCGCGCGCTTTCGTCCGGGCGCATCCCGCGCGCGCGGGACAAGGCGTGCCCGCAGCTCGGCTCGGTCGGCGGCGGCAACCATTTCGTCGAGATGCAGGTCGACATCGACGACGGCTCGGTCTGGGTCATGATCCACTGCGGCAGCCGCGGCTACGGATGGCAAACGGCGAACCACTACTTCTACGCCGGCGCGGCGCTCCGCGGGTTGCCGAAGAACCGGCGCGAGGAGGCGTGGCTCCGCGCCGACGAGCCGCTCGGCCGCGAGTACTGGGCGCATCACAACTCGGCGGCGAACTACGCGGTCGCGAACCGGCATCTGATCGTCCGCGGCGTGCAGGAAGCGCTCGAGAACGTGTTCGGGGCGCAAGGCGAAGTGTTCTACGAGATCTCGCACAACCTCGTGCAGCAGGAAACGCTCGTGCTGCCGGACGGCACGACGCAAACGGGCTTCGTGCATCGGAAAGGCGCGACGCGCGCGTTTCCCGCCGGGCACCCCGACCTCAGGGGCACGCGCTGGGCCGAGACGGGACATCCGTGCCTCGTGCCCGGCTCGATGCTCGACGGCGCCGCAATCCTCTACCCGCTCGACGGCGCATACCGCTCCGCGTGCTCCGTCAACCATGGCGCCGGCCGCGTGCTCGCGCGCGGTCAGGCGAAGCGCGAGCTCGCGAAACGGCACGACGCCATCGACGCCGAGATGCGGAACATCGAGCGCGTGTTCGACGGCGTACCGATCCGCGGGATCGTCGGCAACACGAAGCGAACGCCGCTAGACGAGTGCGGGCACGTCTACAAGAACCTCGACGAGGTGCTGCGCGTGCTCGAGGCGGAGGGCATCGCCCGCGTCGCGCACCGGATGTATCCGGTGGCCAACATCAAAGGCATGGATTAGCTCGGGCGGACTCGGCCGCGGCGATGCCGCGGCCGCTTCGAGCCCGCCTAGATCGTGCGCGATCGCTGTGTCGGCTCGGAGATATCGTAGAGCGCTTCCCCCGCCTCCGTCGACGAGCCATCGCGCGAGATATCACCGAGCGCGACGATGCCGACGAGCCGGCGATCGTGGTCGATGACCGGCAGCCGGCGCACCTTCGCCGCGGCCATGATCTTCGACGCGTCCTCGACCGTCTGGTCGACCACGCAGTGCACGACGTCATCGCTGACCGCTTCACTTACCGGCGTGGCCTTCGGATCCGCACCCTCCGCGACACAACGAATCACGATGTCGCGATCGGTAACCATACCTATGAGCTTCGCGTCCTCGACGACCGGCAACGAGCCGACGTCCGCATCGCGCATCTTCCTCGCCGCCTCGGCGAGGCTCTGGCTCGGAGAAATCACCTCGAGCCTCGATGTCATTACGTCCCTGACGAGCATTGCATTCTCCTCGATCCGCCGACGAATGCGGGTGCTTCTGCAACTTGAGTGCCAGCGGATCACGCCGCTGGTCGCGGGATCCTGCGACGCCGCCCGTTTCTGCAAGTCACGCCACAGTGCAAGGATCGCGCTTCGATACCCCCGTCGCCCCGCGGCGACAACCAGAACCGCCGTAGCAGCGCGTCATCTAAATCAGGTAACGCCCAAGTCACGGATCGGTTACGAAGCTGTGATAGTTTGGCAATTCTCACGGACGAGGAGACGCCCAATGATGGAGAACCCTCGGCATTCCGCCCGGCACGTCGACGAGCATCGATCGAAACCGCCCTTCTTCGTCGTCGGCTCCGGACGCTCCGGCACGACGCTGCTCCAGGCGCTGATCGACGCGCATCCGAATCTTTCGATTCCGCCGGAGAGCCATCTCTATGATCGGATCGCTCCGGTTTTCGACACGTACGGCGACCTGTCGATCCAGTCGAATCGGCTGCGTTTCATCGCGGACCTGCTCGCCGATGCGTACATCAGGCAGTGGCGGCTCGACGCTACGCCGGACGAGATCGAGGCGCGCGTGATCCGCGGCGACCGCGTCGGCGTGATCGACGCTCTGTTCTCGCTCTTTGCGCAGAGACAAGGCGCCAGCCGCTGGGGCGACAAGACGCCGGATCACATCCGCTGCCTCGACGCTATCCGCGCCGATTTTCCTGACGCGAAGCTGATCCACCTCGTGCGGGACGGCCGCGACCGCGCCGAAGCACGGCGGCGAATGATCTGGGGGCCATCCACGCCGTTCGGCATGGCGCGAGAGTGGCGCGACGAGGTCATGCTGTGGAAGCGGTTCTGCGACGAGCACGGCAGCGACGGCACGCTCGTCGTCCGCTACGAGGATCTCGTCCATGCGCCGCGCGAGACGATGGAGCGTGTCTTCGAGTTTCTCGACGAGCCCTACGTTGACACCGTCGTGAACTACGCGTCGACACCGCTTACGCGCACGCTCAGCGCAACGCAGAGCGAATGGCATGCTTCGCTCGGCCGCGGCATCTTCACGAGGAAAGTCGGCATCTATCGGCAGGCGCTGACGCGCCGGGAGATCGAGATCTTCGAGTCCGTCGCGCGCGATGCGCTCGTCGAGTACGGCTACCAGCCGGAGTTCACGGCGCCCCGGCCTGCGACATGGGCCGAAAGGGTGCGCTCCGCGTTCTCGGACGTCGTTCTCCGCTGGTACCGGAAACTGTTGAACCCGTATGCGGCGTGGCTCGAAGTGCAGTTCCGTCTGCGGCTCGCGCAACGACAGCTGATCGCCGCCACACGGAGTGCCGGCTAATCCGTCGGCCGCCCGGTCGGGTCAGCTCTTGCGTCGACAAACGAAATAGAGGTAGACGGCGAAGCGCTTCGGCAATGGAGCCACACGCTCGGCCCATCTCCAGACGCCGAGCGGCATCACGCGCAGCAGCGCCTTGTCGTAGGAGCCGATGCCGTACCACTCGACGACCTCGAGGCCGTGCCGCTCCGCAAGCTCGATGCACTCGCGGACCGACATCGACGCGAACTGCTCGCCGGTCAGCCTGGCCTTCGCGGCGAGAAGCACCCTGGTGCTGTGCCGATTACCGTGCGCATTGAAAAGAAGCCGCGAGTCGCGATCGCGGAGCGATGACGCGAGAAACGCCATCGCCTCGTCGCGGAGCGACGGCTGCGCGTTCAGGAAGAAGCGAAAGGCCGTGATGAAATCGAACCGTCGCCCCTCGAGCACGTCGGCGTTCGTCGTCGCATCGCCCTGCACGAGCGCCGCCGCTTTGACGCGGTGTCGCGCCGCCGCAAGCATCGTGTCTGAGATGTCGAGGCCGACGGCCGTCTCGAAGTGCGGCTCGACGTGCGCGAGCACCCGTCCCGTGCCGCAGGCGAAATCGAGGTAACTCGAGCGCCTCGCGACGTGCTTCTCCAAAACGCTGTCGATCAGGCGCTGCTCGCGCTCCCAGATCGCCGCATCGAACGATCCGGGTGCGAAGAGCTTCGAGTCGTAATCCTTCGCCCAGGAGTCGGGCCCGATGTGCGTCGTTCTGTAGTCTTCGTAATGCATCACGTTCCAGGATCCAGGTCGTCGATTCGGAAGAGGCGGCTGCCGCGGAGAAAGCGTCCGGCGAAAGACTTGCCGAGATACGTTCCGTTCAAGAGGTCGTCAATCGCGCGCTCTAGCCTGCTCCCCTCGTAGCCGCCCGGCGAATCGCGGAAGTAGCCGGCGATGAACGCGCGAGCGAGGTCTCGTACGCGCGGCCGAAGCGCGAGATGAATCAGGTACGGCGGATATTTCGCGCAGATGCCTATCAGGAACGTCGCGATGTCGCGATACGGATCCGCCCGGTTGTATTCACGAAAGTTCGCGTAGACGGGGGGCGTGAAGTCGACGAAGACCGCACGTTCCGCCCCCCGCTTCACGAGGATGTTGTCGAAGTCGAAGTCGCCGTGAATACGGTGCGTATGGCGATGCAGCTCCTCGAGCGCGGCTCCGATCGTCCAGAACGTGCGGTGAAGCTCCGAGCCCGAGAGCCCGTTGAACGAGCGATCGCGGAGCAAACCTCTCACCTGCTCCCAGCCGTCGAGATACTCGTAGTCGATCCGCAGGTCGCGCTGGTCGGCGTGGAGCACCTGCGGGACACGCAGCCATCTCGACCGGCGCGCCGCGGCCCACGCGCGCAGCGAGTTGCGCAGCGTCGCGCGAAAGATCCATTCCTCGGAGAATCGCTTGCTGAAACGGCGATGATCTGCCGCGGTCCGATTGACGGGTGCGACGGCCGCCGTGACTTTGCAGGCTGCCTGCGTGTGTTCGCCGACCGTGGCTTCGATCACCCTTCTCATTCGACCCTCGTCGCGGGACGCGGAGCGCGCACGCAGTGCGGCGAGCAACGCGGTCAGAGAAGCGTAATGGTTCTGTCACGATGCGGAAATATAGGTAGCTTCCCGAGGTAGCGACTTACGATCACGCGTGGCGCATCAACAATCGCCAGGCGTACATCCTCACGAACGATCCGAACTTCAATCCGGGCCTCTACAACATCGACCCGCAGCAGCTGCGTGTCGTGCAATAGCACATCGACCGCGTATCGGCGCGCGGGCGCGCGCCCCGAGCCTTCTGCGCCGTTGGCCGGGGCGCCGTGATTGCCGATCGCGATCCGGAAGGAAGGATAGGTAGTTCCCCCAGTCAAGCGGGGACCGAGCGTACGGCCTCGAGTGCATCGAGGTTACCGCGCTGGCACGCCGAATGCACGGTCTTACGGTCTGGAGCTGGCGTCATTCATGCCTGCCAGCGAGGAGGTTCCATGAGACCTTTCGGACGCATACTCGGCGGCATCGTGGTTGGAATTGCGGCGGCCTCGGTTACCACGGTGGGTGCTCAGCAGGGACAAGAACAGGAACAAGAGCAGGGACGGCAAGACGAGCGCGGCATTCCGGCCACGCAGCATCAGCAGGAAGCCCTGCGTGATATCGGAGGCGATCTTTTCGAGCGGCTCGACGCAAACCGGGATGGCTCGATTTCGCGAGCGGAAGCGCAGAGCGAATCGGCCTTGACGGAACGCTGGGACGAGTACGACCGGGATCGCAATCAGTCGCTCGACCGGAACGAGCTTTCCGCGTACCAGCCGAGCGCGTCGCAGACAGGCGAAGAACGCGATATCGACGTCGCCACGGGAGAACCGACGGTAGAAGGACTTCCGACGAGCCCGCATCAGCGGGAGGCGCTACGGGGTCAGCTCGTAGAGCTGCTCGATGAGAACGGCGACGGCACCGTGTCACGGGACGAAGCGCAGAACGAGTCGGACCTGATCGCCGACTGGGACGAGCTCGACCGGAACGGTGACGGCGTGCTCGATGAGAGCGAGCTCGGACACGTCGAGGAGTAACACTCGTCGGACTTCCGGGCTATAGGCCCGTCGAAGGGCTCTGGTCTTTCAGACGCGTGATACGTCGGCGATGCGTCGCCGGCGAGCGTTGGCCTCCTTGAGGCTGCGCCGGCACCTGAAGGACTAGAGCACTCGGCGGTCTGTCGCGTACGAGAAAGAAGCCGCTACCCACGGTGGCCTCGCTTTGACGGTTTCGCCGGAACCGCTCGAAGGCGTCGCCAGGATCCAAAAGCGCGTTGCGAGGCTTCAGGATTTCCCCTGAGAAGAACGCCGTCCTCATCGCAGCGATCTCCTCCTCGGTCCCTACCGCTTCGACGAGCTCTTCGGATAGGCTTGCCACCAGGACGGAATAATCGTTAGAAACTACATATAAACAACGAACCGTCGGGGAGGAGCCCAAGGACGTCGATCTCGACGTGCGGGAATGGATTAGCTTTGGGTCCACCGGTTCCAGGAAAGCGAGGAGGAGACGCCACGACAGTGATGTCGCCCGCTTTCCCAAAGAGCGGCGCCCGAGCCCGGGGGCGCTGATCTCGTGCGGATGCAGGCTTCTGCCGCATCGCGATTCCGGGCAGGGGGAGGTGCGTGCGTGGTGATCGCAACGCGCCGGATCGGGGGAGGCGCGTCTCTCCAACGCGACGGCAGGTCCGATGAATCCGGCCGGCACACTGCCGTAGCGACGGTTGGGCGCGCAAGAAAGTAGGAACACCGCTATGAACAGCGAATCGAAGCGTGCAACGAGTCGAACGCAACGAGAGCACGGGGGCGCAAGACCTGTACGGATACCGGAGCGGCCGTCGCAAGTCGCGCTGGCAATCGGCGTCGCGCTTTCCGCCGGTCTCACCGGCGTCGCTTCGGCGCAAGCACCGCGCGAGGGTGCGCAGCGGCAGGCGATCGAGGAGGTGACGGTCACAGGCACGAGAATCACCGCGACCGGCATGACGACGCCGACGCCCGTCACGGTCGTGCAGGTAGACGAGATCAACAGCATGGCGCCCGGTCAGCTGATCGACGCGCTCGACCAGCTGCCGCAGTTCCTGAACAACGCGCGTCCGAACACGACCGCGAGCAAGGCGGACGCGGCCGGCGCTTCGAACCTCAACATGCGCAGCATCGGCTCGAAGCGGACCCTCGTGCTGCTCGACGGCCGCCGCATCGTGCCGTCGAACCGGCTCGGCATCGTCGACATCAATCTCTTCCCGGAGGCGCTGCTCCAGCGCGTGGAGACCGTGACGGGCGGCGCGTCCGCCGCCTACGGCACCGACGCGGTCGCCGGTGTCGTGAACTTCATTCTCGATACCGACTTCACCGGCTTCGAAACGCACGTTCAGGGCGGCAAGACGAGCCGTCACGATAACGACAACTACGAGATCTCGATCGCCGGCGGCACACCGATCGGCGAGCGCCTTCACTTCATCGGTGCGTTCGACACCTTTGATTCAGAACGCATCGACAACCTCGCCGGGCGGGAGTGGTACCGCGGCATCGGCCTCGTGACAAACTCCGAGTACCTCGCGACCGGGCAAGGACCGCGGCTTCTGACGCGCGCGGGGGTCGTCTCTACCGAGTACACGGACGGCGGCATGATCGACGCGCCCGGCACGTCGATCCACCGGCTCCACTTCCTCCCCGACGGCTCCACGGCACCGTTCGTCTTCGGCGAGCACGCGACCGTCGGGACGGGGACGAACAACATGGTCGGCGGCAGCGGCTACAACCCCACGGACTACGATACCTCGATCCGTACGCCGGCCTTTCCCCAAGGCACGCGCTCGGGCTCGTTCGTGCCGGACAGCGAGCGCAGCACCGGTTTCCTGCGGCTGACTTACGACCCGACCAACGATTTGCGCCTCTACGTCGAAGGCCTGTGGGGCTCGACCGAGACGAACAGCGTCGGCACGCTGCCGCTCGGGCATTCGATCTGGGCACTGACGATCTACCAGGGCAACGCGTTCCTGCCCGACCACATCAGTCAGGCGATGATCGACGAGAACATCCCATCGTTCCGGCTGCAGCGCTATCACACGGAGGCCGACATCGCGCAGGACCGGTTCATCATGACGAACGACACGCGCTCGTTCACGGTCGGCTTTGAGAAGGCGCTTTCGGGCGGTTGGCAACTCCAGGGCTACGTGCAGAGCGGACGCAACGAAAACGAGCTGATCTTCGACGACTTTCTGCGCCGTGACCGGCTGCCGATGGCCGTGGACGCGGTTCGGCATCCCGACACCGGAGAGATCGTCTGCAACGTCACGCTTTACACCGACGAGTTCGATGACTGCGTGCCGGTCAATCTGTTTGGCCGCGGGCGCGCCTCCCAGGAGGCGATCGCGTGGGTCACGGACGACATGTGGGTCCGCGCCGACGTCAAGCAGAACAACGCCGAGCTCTCGGCGAGCGGTGAGATCTTCGACGGCTGGGGTGCGGGCCCCGTTTCGCTCGCCGTCGGTGCGTCGTGGCGCGAGCAGGAGATCAAGCACCGGATCGGCCCGCCGCATCTCGTGAACCAGCCCCCGCTCGCGAACGACCCCGCGCGCGGCATTCGCGGCATCACGACCTCTTCGCTCGGAACCGACGACCGCCTCGAGTTCGTCGATCTCGACAACTACGAGGGACGCTACGACGTCAAAGAGGTCTTCGCCGAGACGCTCTTGCCGCTCGTCGCGAACCGTCCGCTCGTTCAGCAGCTGAACGCGAGCCTCGCCGCACGCTGGGCCGACTACTCGGGCAGCGGCGAAATCTGGGCGTCGAAGTTCGGCCTCGACTGGACCGTCAACGACGTGCTGCGCGTGCGCGGAACGCTTTCACGGGACGTCCGGGCCGCGAGCCTCGAGGAGCGCTTCGACCGTCAAGGCCAGGGCACGTCGCTCGAGGATCCGTGGCTCGATAACCTGCGCTACACAACCTTCCAGCTCCGCGGCGGCAATCCGAACGTCTCGCCGGAAGAGGCCGACACTTACACGGTCGGCCTGGTGTATCAGCCGGCGCGCGTCGAGAACCTCTCGATGTCGGTCGACTGGTACGACATAGAGGTGAGCGGTGCGATCGACTTCATCGGCGTGCAGGAGATCGTCGATCAGTGCTTCGATACGGGCGCGGCCGAGTTCTGCAACCGCATCACGCGCGACCCGGATTCGAACATGATCACGCTCGTGGAGAACACGTTCGCGAACGTCGACAAGCGCAACGTCAGCGGCGTCGACTTCGAGGTCGCCTACTCGCGCGACATCAATCTCTTCAGGCAGGGTGCGGAGAGACTCGGCTTGCGCTTCATCGCGAGCAAGTTCAATGAAAACTCCACGACCGATGCCGGCGCACCGAAGCGGGATCTCGTCGGGGAGCTCGGAGCCGGCACGGGCATACCCGAGTGGCAATGGACCAGCAACCTCACCTACAGCAACGGGCCGTTCTCGCTGTTCCTGCAGGGACGTTGGATCGACAGCGGCGTAGCGGACATCGACTACGTCGAGGGCGTCGACATCGATGACAACTCCGTCGAGTCGATCCTCTACGTGAATCTGCGCGCAAGCTATCGAGGGCAGTTCGGAAGGAGCGGCGAGTGGGAGGCGTTCGCGCACGTCGCGAACGTGTTCGACAAGGATCCGCCGCTCATTGC
>CAZKNH010000054.1:0-2705 GCA_964553875.1 uncultured Gammaproteobacteria bacterium
ATCGCGGGCTCGACATCCAATGGTGGCTCGATGCCGTCGGCATCCTCGACGAGCGGTACGACGAGGTCGACGACATCGTCCGCGCGCGGCGCGTACCGTCGCCGCAGCTCGTCGGGACGCCGGAGCGTGCGACGCTCGACCTGAACGCGCTCTCGGAGCGCGGCGTCGAGCTCGTTGGCCGGCTCGTCGGCGTCACGGACGGCAAGGCGCAGTTCTCGGGATCGCTGCGTAACCATTGCGCGATGGCGGATTTGAAGCTCGCGCGCCTGCTCGACAGGCTCGACCGCTGGGCCGAGGAGCACGACCCCGGCCGCGAGCTCGGGCCGCCCGAGCGCTTCGCGGCGACACGGCTCGACGCCGCGCCGCGCCTCAGCGTCGACCTCGCGCGCGAGCGGATCTCCACCGTGCTCTTCGCGACGGGCTTTCGGCCCGACTTCTCGTGGCTGCACGTCCCGGTCTTCGATCACAAAGGGCGGCTGCGTCACGACGGCGGAATCGTCGCGCCGGGCTTGTACGTGCTCGGGCTGAACTTCATGCGCCGCCGCAAGTCGAGCTTCATCCACGGCGCCGAGGACGATGCGCGCGAGCTCTCTGCGCATCTAGCGGCGGGCTTGAGGGCCGGCAACGGGGGCGGCATGCCCCTCTGCGCCGCGCTTTGAGAATCTGCAATGCCGTCGTGCTGCCCGGTCGCGTGGTGCCCTTGCGTTCCGCGCACGGCCGCATGAACATCGGCGCTACGAGCTACGGTCGGAGGATCGAATCCATGAGCGACGTGTTCTACCTTCGATCGATCGATCCGCCGATCACACCCGAAGACGTGGTCCTGACCGCCGACGCGGGCGGCTGCTTCGATCTGCATCGCGTGACCTGGAAGCAGAGCTTTCTCTCCGCGGACGGGAACCGGATGTTGTGCTGGTACGAGGCGCCCGATACCGAGTCGGCGCGGCTCGCGCTCCGGCAGTTGAAGGCAGACCTTCAGGGCGTCTTCCCTGGCACGGTCACCGGCGAGAACGACACCGGCCCGTTCACGCCGTCCGACGCGAACTTCGTTGCGGAGCTTCGGTTGCCGGGCCCGCAAGCGGGCGACCTCGCAGGCATCGCGACGGCGCTCGCGCAGGAAGACGCGACGCTCGTGCGGGCCTTCGTCTCGATGCGAGAGCCGAAAGCCGTCTGCATCGTCCGTGCGCCGAGCGATGGCGCGGTAAGGGCGGCGCTCGCGCGTACCGACGCGCAGACGGACGCCGTCTGGGCTTGCACGCCGATCACGCCGCGCATCCGGTAGCCGCGCGAACCCGTCAGCGAAATTCGAACCCTTCGTAGCCGCGCCTCGCGACCTCGTCGCATCGCTCGCGGTATGCCGCCGCGCCCGGATGAGGCGGCTACATTCGCGTGCGCCGCGCTCTCGGAGGGTCTCAAGGAGCTCGAAGCGTCGCGCTGACGCGAGCCCGAGTTCGTTCGGCTATGTTGCAGCCGCTCGGGCCCCGTCGTGGCCCATGGCGCCCTCACGGCCTGACCGAACGAGCTTCAAGGACATCAGCAGATACCACGACAGGAACACCACGTTGCCGAGTCGCTGAGCGAGCCCGTCAGGCAGCGCCCGGTGACCCCGATGTGATGCTTCCACCGTCGTCCCTCATCGCGACGACGAGACACGACCCCGTGATGGCTTCAGGGCAGCGTGCGGCTACGCTAGGATTCGCCCGATCGAACGGAAGCGAGCGTTCTCCATGGGCACCAGCGTTGCACTTCGTTACCGAACCGTCGACGTGTTCACGGAGCGTGTGCTCGAGGGTAATCCGCTCGCCGTGTTTCCGAATGCGCCGGCGTTGCCGGACGCGACGATGCAGCGGATCGCGCGAGAACTGAATCTCTCCGAGACGGTATTCGTCTTGCCGCCGACGCGGAGCGACTGCGCGGCCCGCCTTCGCATCTTTACACCTTCCAAGGAGCTGCCCTTCGCCGGGCACCCCACGATCGGCACCGCGTTCGTGTTGCTCGATGAGGGCATCACGGGAGCGAAGGACGGACAGTTGCTGCTCGAGGAAGGCGTGGGACCGGTCGGTGTGCGACTCGACGCGGGCGCGAAACCGATGCTGTGGCTGACCACACCGCCGATCGAGCCCGGCCGATTCTTTGACGCACGCTTATGCGCGGACGTGCTCGGCCTCAGCGCTGCCGATTTGCTCGACGCGCCGCCGCGGCTTCTGAGCGCCGGGAACCCGACCGTCTTCGTGGCGGTGCGCGACAAGGCCGCCGTCGATCGTGCATGGATCGATCTCTCCGGCACGACGCGGCTCAGGAGCGGTGACGAGCCGCCTTTCTGTGTCTTTGTGTTCACGCCTACGGCGGAAGGCGCTTACTCGCGAATGTTCGCGCCCGATTACGGGATCAGCGAGGACCCGGCGACCGGAAGCTCGACCGGCCCGCTCGCGCACTTCATGATCGAGCATCGGCTGCTTCGGACCTCGGACGAGACTCGTTTCGTCAGCGAGCAAGGAACGAAGATGGGCCGACGCAGCTATCTTCACGTGCGGGTGCGGACAGAGAACGGTTCAGGGACGATCGAGGTAGGCGGGCACGTGACACCCGTGGCGGAAGCGACGATGCGCCTGGACGCCGACGCATGTCGAGGAGATGCGGACTGACGTCGGAGGCGCGCGAGCTCTTCGACCGAAGATGCGTCAGCGTCGCAGGCGATCAGCGCG
>CAZKNH010000054.1:2805-12176 GCA_964553875.1 uncultured Gammaproteobacteria bacterium
GAGGCGCGCGAGCTCTTCGACCGAAGATGCGTCAGCGTCGCAGGCGATCAGCGCGACGAAGTATCCCGTGAAAGGGCGATTCTTCGCGACCATGATCTCGGACACATCGTCCGGACGGTCGGCGGCAACGAGGAACAACGCTCGTTCGTTCGTCGTGTCCACGCCCACACGCGCGAGCTCAGGTTGGTGACGAGGCACGGCTACATGCTCTCCAAGCGACCCTTCAACTCGAGCGCACGCCGGCGGCTCATCGGCAGCGGATCCGGTCGACCCTTGAGATAGAGGTCGTACGTGTAATTCGGCCCGCGTTCGATGCGCTCGATGTAGGCCGAGTTCACGAGCACGGAGCGATGTACGCGCACGAAAGGTGTGCCCGCGAGCTGCGCTTCCCACACCGCGAGCGGGCGCAGCACTAGCACGGGCCGATCCTCGGCCGTGTGGACCTCGGTGTAGTTGCCGGCCGCGCGAATGAACACGATATCGCGAATACGGATGAATCGCGGGCGCCGCTCGTCGGCGTGGAAGAAGAAGTCGTCGTATCGGTACGCGGCCGGCACGCTGTCTTCGACGGGAGCGACGGACGCGCGAAGCCGACGCAGCGCCTCGGTGAGACGCGCCGGATCGACGGGCTTCAGCAGGTAGTCGACCGCGTGGACTTCAAACGCTCGTACGGCATATGTGTCGAAGGCCGTCACGAATACCGTCCGGAACGGTCCCGCGTCGCGTTCGAGCAAATCGAAACCGGATTCTCCGCGCAACTGAACGTCGAGAAAGACGACATCCGGCCGCTCTCGCCTGATTGCCGCTTCCGCCTCGTCGACGCTCCCGGCCTCCGCGACGACGACCACGTCGTGCTCGGCAGCGAGCATCGACTTGAGCGCACGGCGCGCGAGCCGTTCGTCGTCGACGATCATCGCGCGCAGCGGTCTAGCGTTGCCGGTCATCGATTCGAATCCGAACGCTGACCCAGTCGCCTTCGTCGACGACGTCCATCCGGCAATTGCGCTCGCCGTAGTGCTCCGCGAGTCGCTGACGAACGTTCTTGAGGCCGGTGCGCGTACCCGCAGCCTCCGGGGCTTGCACCCACGAGCCGGTATTCGCGACTTCGATGCAGAACGCATCCCCGTCTACGCGTCCGACGATCCGGATCCGCAAAGGCAGGCGACTCGTCTGACGGCCATGCTTCACGGCATTCTCGACGAGCGGCAGCACGACGAAAGCCGGCACCTCGCGGGAAGCTGCTGCATCGTCGACGTCGATATCGACCGCGAGCTCGTCCTCGAAGCGCACCTTCTCGACGGCGAGGTAGTGCCTTGCGGCGGCGATCTCGTCGCGCAACGGCACGACGAGATCCGGCGATTCGAGCAGCGAGTACCGCAGGAAACCCGAAAGCTCGGTGACCATCCGTTGAACCCGCTCCGGCGCCTCCATCGCCAGCGCGCCGATCGAGTTCAGCGCGTTGAACAGGAAGTGGGGGTTCAGCTGGTATCGAAGCATCTTGAGCCGGGCCTCGTGGGCCAGCGCCTCGGCGCGCAGCAACCGCTCGCGCTGCGCCTGCTGCTGCCGGCGCGTCGCGATGGCGACGAAGGCTACCGTCCACGACGTCATGACCGCGGCGAAGAGCCAGACCTGCTGCGCGGCGAACAGCTCTCCGCCCGGGAGCGGCAACACGACCGGCGTCTGCGCGAAAGGATCGATCCAAGCCGCGATCCGCACAGTGACTTCGTACCAGGCGAGGCCCAATATCGGGCTCGACAACACGAGGATTGGCACCGCATGGTGCCGATGTCGGGCTTTCGACAGGAACCGGTCATAGACGACCGCAAGCGCCGTGCTGAGCGCGAGACCAGTGAGCGCAGCTGCGGTCACTTGGCCGATCAGAATATCCGGGAACGGATGCACTGGGCGCACCATCACGAAGGCCAGCGCACCGAACAGCACCCAGAAACCGATCTGGAGAACGAGCGCCGTCCGCTGCAGAGACGTCGGCCGACGTTCTCTCGACGCTTCTATCGCCGATCTACCGGGGCTTCCAGCGTCAAGCATTTAGAGCGCTCTCACCGCGCAGAAAACTCGAGGACCGGCAACTTCGAATCGTTCTGGCCGTGAGCGGCTTCCAGCCCGATCGGGCGAAACGTTTCAACCGGCGGAGGCACTATGCCGCTGCCGCCCTTCCAATGGCAACCTGCTACGCGAACGGCCGGACGGCTTGACGAACGGCCATTCGGCGAGCGGGCGACACGGTATGCTGTGTCTCGTCAAGGCACGGAAGGAGAGACACAGATGCACGTGAGATCCACGCTGATGGCGCTCGTGGCAGGCTTCGCGCTGAGCGCGTGCGGAGACTCGCCGCATGCGGCCGAGTACGAGGAAGCCGCCATCGCGGCCGGCGAGCAGTGGCTTGCGTATCTCGATGCAGGCTCCTACGCGGCGAGCTGGGATACCGCCGCAACGTTGTTCAAGGCAGCGCTCACGCGCGACCAGTGGATCGCCACGATCGAGAACGTCCACACGCAGCTCGGCGTCCCGCAGGGCCGGGAGCTGATCGCGGCGAAACACACGACATCGCTGCCGAATGCGCCTGCCGGGGATTATGTGGTGATTCAGTATCGCGTCGGCCTTGCGCAGGGCAGCGCAGTCGAAACGCTGACGATGAAGCTCGACGCGGACGCCTGGAAAGCCTCCGGCTACTTTATCCGTCCGGAGTAGCGGCATGAACGACAAGGACGATCGCTACTGGTTCGCCGCGAAGCAGTACGGCTACGGGTGGAGCCTCCCGGTCACGTGGCAGGGCTGGCTCGTCGTCGCGATCTACTTCGTGCTTCTGATCGGCGGCATCGCGTTCCTGCGCGCTCGACCGAGCGTCTTTCCCGTCGGAGCGTGGGTCGCAATCGTCACGGTCGCGCTGATCGTGATCGTCGTTGCAAAGGGAGAGCGTCCGCTTAAGTGGCGATGGGGGCGCGGCGGGACACGCCGGTAGCGCAGGGCTTTCACCCTGCTGCGTGTCCGCCGCCGACGCGACGCCCTTCGGTGATGCACGCACATCACCTGACGACACCTCCGCGGAGGTGTTTCTTGAACGAGAATCATCCCGGAAACGCCTCCGCGGAAGCGCGCCGCGCTCACGCGCGCCGTGCCCGGTGAGCGAATCGAGCGTCGGCACTCTGCCTATCCTTTGATACAGACGATCGGCTCGAGCCGCGCAACCTTCCGCGACAGCCCGGCACGATCCGCGGCGTCGACGACGGCGTGGATGTCCTTGTACGCCCCCGGGGCCTCCTCGGCGACGCCCTGCATCGAAGGACTCTTCACGATGATCCCGCGCGCGGCGAGACTGTCGACGACCTGCCGACCGCTCCACGAGCGCTTCGCCTGGTGTCGGCTGAGCGCCCTGCCCGCACCGTGGCATGACGAGCTGAACGACAAGTGCTCCGACTCCTTGGTCCCGCAGAGCACGTACGAGCCCGTCCCCATCGAGCCGCCGACCAG
The DNA here is from genome assembly GCA_964553875.1 of uncultured Gammaproteobacteria bacterium. Classification (GTDB taxonomy): domain Bacteria; phylum Pseudomonadota; class Gammaproteobacteria; order Steroidobacterales; family Rariloculaceae; genus ZC4RG20. The sequence continues at coordinate 6,295 of CAZKNH010000054.1, forward strand.
CACCGGCTGGCCGACTTCCGCGAGCGCCGGCGGCAGATCCTTGTGTCCGGGCCCGAGCGCGCGGGTCGCGCCCTTGCGATGCACGTAGACCAGCTTCTCCTCGCCGTCGATCACATGCCGCTCGGGCTTGCACGTGTTGTGCGAGACGTCGTACAGCATCGTGAGCTTCGAAGACGGCAGCACGCGCGCGAACGCCTGCCGCGTCAGGTGCGTCACGATTTGCCGGTTCGCGAGCGCGCAGTTCGTCGCCGCGGCCATCGCGCCGAGATAGCGCTGGCCGACTTCCGAGCGGATCGGCGCGCAGGCAAGCTCGCGGTCCGGCAGCCTGATCCCGTGCGCCGCGGCGGCCTCCGCCATCTCGCGCAGGTACTCGGTGCCGATCTGATGACCGAGGCCGCGCGACCCGCAATGGATCGTCGCAAGGATCGCACCCTTCGTCAGCCCGAAGGCCTCAGCGATCTCGTCGTCGAAAATCTCGGCGACGTGCTGGATCTCGAGGTAGTGGTTGCCGGAGCCGAGCGTCCCCATCTGGTCGCGCTGGCGGTTCCGCGCGCGCTCGGACACGTGCTCGGGCGCCGCGCCCGCCATGCGGCCGCGTTCCTCGATACGCTCGAGGTCCTCTGGCTCCCCGTAGCCCTGCTCGACCGCCCACTGCGCGCCGCCTTTGAGCATCGCGTCCATCTCGGCGTCATCGAGCCGTATCCGGCCGGTGCTGCCGACACCGGCCGGGATGTCGCGAAAGAGCTGATCCGCGAGCGCCTTTTTCTTCGGCTCGACGTCGTCCAGCGTGAGGCCGGTGTGCAGCGTCCGGACGCCGCATGAAATGTCGAAGCCGACGCCGCCGGCCGACACGACGCCGCCTTCATCCGGGTCGAACGCCGCGACGCCGCCGATTGGAAAGCCGTATCCCCAATGCGCGTCCGGCAGCGCGTAGGACGCGCGGACGATACCCGGAAGCGTCGCGACGTTCGACACCTGCTCGTAGACCTTCTCGTCCATCTCGAGGAGGAGCGCCTCGTCGCCGTAGATGATGCCCGGTACGCGCATCTCGCCGGTCGGGTCGATGCGCCAGCAGTGCTCGGACACGCGCTCGAGCCGGTTCAGATCCATGGCGAACCCTCCTCATACGTCGACGACGCATTGAGCGAGCCACGAGCCTTCCGGCAACTGCTCGACGCGCAGGCACGTGAACGTCGCGCCCTTCACCTCGACGCTCGGCGTATGCTTCGAGACGTCGACCCGCTCGCCGTCGGCGACGGCACGGAGTCGCGTGCCGTCGATCTGGATGCGGTAGCGACCGAACAGCATGCGGCGCGTGGCCATCTCGTAAACGATGGCATTCAGGAAATCGATGAAAAGGAGCTCGAGGTCCGGCGCCTCGCAATGGATCTCCGCGGAATCCTCCGCGGCGACGTTCTCCGGTTCGGTAATGACGGCCGTCAGTGCAAGGGCCGCCTGCTCGAAGGCCTCCGCGGGCGAGGCACCGACGCCGCGCACGCCAATGTCCGCACCGTGAGGAAAATGCTCGTAGCGAGCGTTGCTCACGGATTCGGACCCGAACGTCGGCAACGATGCCCGCCCCGAAGCCCGTGGGCTGCCGATTCGGATCAGGCCGCCTTCACTTCGATGTGCTTCGCCTGCTCCTGCGCCTGCTTCGTCTTCGGCAGGTCGATCGTCAGCACACCTTTACGGTACGTCGCGGTGATCTTGTCCGCGTCGACGTCCCCCGGGATCTCGACGCTGCGCCGGAAATATCCATACGCGCGCTCGCGGCGGTGGACGTCCTTGTCCTTCGTTTCCTTCTCCTCCTTCTTTTCACCCTTGATCGTCAGCGTGTGATTCCTGAGCGTGACCTCGACGTCCTTCTCGTCCATGCCGGGCAACTCGACCTGGAGGTGAAAGGCCTGGTCATCCTCGGTCATGTCGAGCTGCGGCATGATCTCGCCCCTGCCCATCGGCTCGAACGACATCGCCGGCCAGCGGCCGTTCCACATCTCCTCGAACACGCGATCGATATCGCGATGCAGCATCTCGATCTCACGACGCAGGCTCTCGAACGGACCCTCATCGCGTCTCCACGGAAGAAGACCGCCGGTCCTGCGCCACGGAATGATGTCTCCTCGTGCCATCGCCATCTCCTTTCGTCCGTGTGTGTACTGATGAGAACCGCGCCTGAAGCGCGGGCTCGAGTTGTTTTTCTGTATCGATCACGCTAACTCCGTGCGTCCGAAGGTTCGATACGAACTTTCACCTACGCGACCATGGCGAACTCGCGCCGATATCGAGCAGGCTGCCGAGCGCGCATCGAACATCGCGATCGATGCGGCTTTCCGAGCCCACTGTCGCGGCCGACGAAGCTTGTCAGCTCTTCGGCATTTGCGAGTGGACAGGCGGGCGTCTCGTCTCCATTCTTGCGCCGCCGCTGTTTTCAGTCTTCGTTGAGGCCGATGTCTGCTTCCAGGTCGAAATCCGAGCGTCGTTTCGACGTCGTCGTCATCGGGGCCGGTCCCGCCGGGTTGTCCTTCGCGCTGTCGCTCGAGCGTGTGGGCCTCACGGTCGGCATCGTCGAACGTCTGGAGCTCGATCGGATCGCGCATCCGGCATTCGACGGACGCGAGATCGCGCTGACCGACGCATCGGTCGACCGACTGCGGCGGCTCGGCGTTTGGTCGAGGATCCCGTCGGACGAGGTTTCGCCGCTGCGCGTCGCACGCGTCCTGAACGGCGGATCGCGTCAAGGCTTGAATTTGCGTCACCCTGAGGGCGATACGCTTGCGCTCGCACGACTCGTCTCGAATCACGTGATCAGGCGAGCCCTGTACGAGCGCTTCGAGCAGGCACGCGGGATCGAGCTCCTCTGCGGCGAGCGCGTCTCGGCGGTGCGACCGGGCCCTCGCGAGGTCCAGGTCGACCTCTCGGGCGGGACGCGCCTTGGCGCGTCGCTCGTCGTAGCGGCCGATAGTCGATTTTCCGAGACGCGCAGCGCAATGGGCATCTCCGCGCATATCCGCGACTTCGGCCGGACGATCACCGTCTTCCGCGTCGAGTGCGATCGGCCGCATCACGGCGTCGCTTACGAGTGGTTCGACTATGGACAGACCATTGCGCTACTGCCGCTGAACGGCGGCCGATACTCTGTCGTCCTGACGCTCCCAACGGACGAGATGAGGCGTCTGCTCGCGGTCGACGTCGAGCAGTTCGACCGCGAGGTCGAGCGGCGCCTGGCGCCGCGAGGACGCATGCGGCGGATCAGCGAGCGGTTCAGCTACCCCGTCGTCACCGTCTATCCGAACCGCTTCTCGGCGGCACGGTATGCGCTGATCGGCGACGCCGCCGTAGGCATGCATCCGGTGACCGCGCATGGGTTCAACTTCGGGCTGCTCGGTGCGACGACGCTTGCGGGGCTCGTCGCCGCGGCCGCCGTGCGCGGCAAAGACATCGGTGCGCCGGACGTGCTCGATGCTTACGAAAGGCGCCACCGTCTCGCGACCCTGCCGCTCTATCTCGCGACGAACGGAATTGTTGATGTCTACACGAACGAAGTACTGCCGATGCGCTTCGCAAGGAATGCAATTCTGCGCATCGCTGATCGCGCGGCGCCGCTGAAAACCGCCCTCACCGCGTTCTTGACGCGAGGCGCTCCGGAGGCGCGTCGCCTGGCCGAAGCTGATGGCTGAAGCCGAGGCAGTGCGCCATCTCGTGACCGATCGTCATCGTTGCACGATCATCCACCCTCGTCGGCCGCGCCGTCAGGAAGAGCTCGCAGACGACCTCGTCGGTTTCGGGATTCCATTTGAGCACGGCAAAGCCGGCCGCCTTGCTCTTCGATTGCTTACCGTAAGTTCTCGCAACGGCTCGGAGTTCCGTCATCGAGACCCAGTGAACGCGCACTTCGACCTCGGAAATTTCCGTCAGTAAGTGCCAGCGCTCGGGGTCGCTCGTCGCGTCGCGCGCGAAAAGCAAGAGCACCGCAGCCGCGAATTGCCGAGTCGCGGTGCGGAATGACAAGGTGTTGCGGGGCCCGACGCCCACTACGGCTACCTCGCTCTACCGTTCCCCTTCGATCCGGGGCGTCAGCAAGCGCCTATCGCACCATCGCGAGAGTCCGGCACCCGCTGAGCGACGACGCATTTTGTCGCAACCATCTTGCAGACGCGGTCATTGCAGATACGCCGAGTTCATAAGATGATTGCCCCCTGCTCAACGCAGCGCGTTGTCGTAACAACGCTTCGAGCAGCGTAGTCGTGCAACGAACCCCTCTTCCATGGAGCACGCGTGAGGAAAATCTGACGTTGTTGTGAAACGATCTGAAGTTCTCGTGAGGCGACCGCTATGGCTGGTCCCAGCCCTCCGTCGGTGTTTCGTTTCGCCGGCTTCGAGCTCGACGTCGCGCGCTATGAGCTGAGAATCGACCGACACCCGATCCGCCTCGAAAGGCGGCCCATGGAGCTCTTGATCTTGCTCGTCGAACGCCGCGGAGAGCTCGTCTCGCGCGACGAGATCGTTCGCCGCCTCTGGAGCGAGCACGCGGAGATCGATGTCGACATGGGCATCAATACGGCGATTCGGAAAGTGCGCCGGGCGTTGAACGATCGCAGCGGCGATCGGGTATTCATCGAAACCGTATCGGGCAAAGGATACCGCTTCGTGGCAGACGTCTCGGTCGTGCCGCTAGCAGTCGCAAGCGCTCGTTCGAAACTGGCCGTCCTGCCGTTCGACTGCATCGGCGACGCGCGCTGCGAGTATCTCGCTGACGGCCTGACCGAGGAAACGATTGTCGCGCTCGGCCAGGCCCCCGATCGCCTCACGGTGGTCGGACGCACGTCGGTCATGGCGTACAAGGGCACGACGAAGCCGCTGAGCCAGATCGGTGCGGAGCTCGGCGCCGAATACCTCGTCGAGGGATCGGTCCGCGCCGATGGACGTCGAGTGCGGGTCACTGCACGGCTCCTCGACGCCGGAACGCAGAGCCAGATCTGGTCCGGCGTCTACGACAGCGACCTGAGCGGCATGCTCGACGTGCAGTGCGAGCTCGGGATGGCGATTGCCGAGGCGGTCCGCGTTCGCGTGCTACCCCTTGAACTATGCGACGTTGAGCCGCCGCCATGCGGGAGTCAGGACTAGTCGGCGGAGCACCTGAAAGTGCGAGTCATATATCTAACAAGCTTTCGTCGTACCACACATCCTCGTACTCGCCGGCGATCAGGAATCGCCAACCGGGGCCTAGCCCTAAGTACTTCTCGACTTCTGGACACCATTCCTTTAGATGCTCAACGTGAAGCGGTTTGAAGTAGTCGGGTGCATCTGACATTCGCTCTCCAGACCAGATGTACCAGCCGGTTGTGTCGCCCGCTGGCGGGTGTCGCAATCCGTTGATCGGAAAAGGATTAAGGTTAAGGGTGCGCTACTCGAAACGGCTACTCGCATCACGATCGCGCTCGTAGCGCGTCCTGAGCGGAAACGGTGGCAACCACGACTCCCGCCGGATGGTCCAGATCTCGTATGTCGGCGCCAATTGATTCGGGGCATCCAGGGACCCGAGGTTGATCTCGATTTCGTCCCCAGTGCGCGAGAAGACCGAGGATCCGCATCGCGGGCAAAAGAAGCGTCCGAGGTAGTCATGCGTCTCGCCGTGGATCGTCACGGCATCCTGAGGAAATATCGCCGAGGCATGAAAGAGAGCGCCATGGTGTTTGCGGCAATCGAGGCAGTGGCAAACACCGACGCGGTACGGGAGCCCAGAAGCGACTATCCGAACATTGCCGCACAGGCAGCCGCCAGTGAACTGCCGCATCGTACGTCTCCTCGAGAAACTGCCGACTCGTCCACGGAGCAGGACAAGACGCTCAAAGCACGATGACCGTGCGAACGAGCAAAACCAG
>CAZKNH010000054.1:12276-25365 GCA_964553875.1 uncultured Gammaproteobacteria bacterium
AGCTCTGCAAGATCGATCTTCGCCCGGCGGATTTCCGGAAGGCGGGTCGCGTACAGCCACACCCACATCACGAAGGTCCACGCGATCAATGCGAGGACCGGCGGGATCATTCCGTGCTCGTACACCGGCCGACTCTTTCGCGCCTCCTACGCGGATCGTACACCCTCCTTATGCAAGGTCAGCATTGGTGCGGTGACGGACCCAGAGCTGCAGGTTTCGCTTGCGGGCAGCCAGCTAGACCGCGTCGGGCTCCGCGGCGGCGTCGGATTCGATCCGGCGCTCGGGTTTGTCAACCGTCGCAACGTTTCGCACGCGTCAGCGACGGCCGGCTATCTGTTGCTCACGCGTCGCCGCTTCGTGCAGTCGTGGCTGATCGACGCGGACGTGCAGCACATCGATCAACATACGTTTGCACTGGATCCCGGAGGCCGAGCGCGATGTCTACTTCGTGATCAACCACAACCGAGGACTTCGATCGTGACAACGAGTTTCGCTCGGCACAGTCCGACGTGACGATCAAGGCGAATTATACGTTCCGATTCTAGATCGACGTGCGCTCGGTTAGTCGAGAAGGCTTCCCCGATCGGCTGCGCTCGAGTCGCCCGTGACTATTCGGGGATCTCGAGCGTTCGAGCGATCGCATCGACGATCCGGTCGATCGAGAGCGTCTCCCGCTCCCGCTCGCACTCGCTTCTCCGGGGCTCGTCGTAGTTGCCGCACTGCGGGGCCCGCGTGCTGAACGTGAGGAACACGACCTCGTCTCCGGCCGGCAAGGCGTACGCGTGCATCGTGTAAACGCTTCCCGCCGCACCTTCGGTCACCCGCGTGACGCAGTACGTCCGGCCGTCGATCGTCGCGAGCTCCGTGCGGCCTGCTCGCGCGGTTTCCTCGCCGGCTTCCGTGCATTCGAACGGCCCCGCCTCGATCCGCGCGAGTGGCGGCCAGTCGAGCGGCTGAATGTAGGTCGTGCCGAGGCCGGCTGGATATCTGAATGAAATTCGGGAGGTCGGGTCGGTGAACGTATCCCAGTCGTCCGGGACGCTCGAGTCATTCGGGACGCGGTCCGCAGCGGCTGAACGGGAAGGTGCCAAATCTGCAGCGCTCGAAGAGCCCGACACGACGGGCATCGCATCCTCGTCCCCGGAATCGCAGCCGCTCAACGCGACGGCGAGACCCACGAGGCCCAATGTGATCCGGAGGTTCGGCGAGCGCATGGCTCAATGGAAACACGCTCCGACCGACGCGTTCAAGATCGAGCGGAGCACGACCGAGCTCAATAGCGAGCACTCTCCGCCGACGTCTGTCAAGCACGCGACAGACGCCCCGCCGCGGCCATGCTTAAGTGCCACACGAATCCCTCGGTCACGCTCTCCGTGCCCCATGAGGCCGGAACGGCGAGCTTTGTATCGTAGCCAGAACGAACGATCATGCTCGGCTCCGACGACATCGCATGGTTCAAGACGACTTTCGGTCCCGACATCGCAACGGCGACTGCGGGTACTCCGTTCACCGTCGACCTGCTCACCGCGATCGCGTGCCAGGAGACCGGATTCATTTGGGCAACGCTGCGGCACAAGCTACCGGTTTCCGATATCCTCGAGCTCTGCGTCGGGGACATGCTCGATCGCGAGAACACGTTCCCGCGGAACAAGGCGGATCTTCTGACCGCACCGCGCGGCGGCGAGATGTTCGACATCGCGCACCGGGCGCTGCTCGGCCTCGCGAGCCACTTCAAGGCGTACACACCGAAGCGCAGCACGCAGTTCTGCCGCGGATTCGGGATATTCCAGTACGACCTGCAGTTCTTCAGGCAGGATCCAGACTTCTTCCTGCAAAGAAAATGGAGGCGGTTCGACGAATGCCTCCGCAGGTGCATCGAGCGGCTCCAGGCCGCCGCTGCGCGCGCGAAGCTCGCGGACAGAACGGAGCTGACGACCGAGGAGATGGTGTACGTCGCGATCGCGTATAACGCGGGGCGCGTCAAGCTTTCGGCGGGCTTCAAGCAAGGCCACTTCAACAAGCAGACGAAGCGCTACTACGGCGAGTACGTGTTCGACTATCTGCGGCTCGCGCAGACCGTCGGAACGCCGGCGGCGCCGGCCGCCGTGTCGGCGCCCGTGCGTGAGGGATTGGCAGCCGTCCCGGCTCCAACGCCCGTTACGGCCGGCGGAGAGCTGTTCGAGGTCGACGTGACGGACGGACGGTTGCGGGTACGGTCCTCGCCGCACATCGACGCCGCTGAGCCTACGAAGAACGTGATCGCGCACTTGCCGGACGAGCACCGCGTCCGCCGCATCGCTGGCAAGGACGGCGACACGTTCTTCGAAATCGAGACGAGCCTGAACGGCGCGTACGTGCGCGGTTTCGCGGCCGCGAAGTATCTCGTGCCCGCGGCGGACGAGTCACCGATTCCCGTGACCCATCCGGCCGAGACCCCGCCGGTAACGGGCATCGTCGCCGCGCACCTGCCCGACCGGCCGGGCAGGGTCACGCGACGCAAGGATCCGGCGAGCGCATACTCGCTGAACGAGCCGGATCGACCGCCGCCGCGCTCCGGCACGACGCCCGAAGCGTTGCGCGCGGAGCTGGCGGCGATCATCGAGTACTTGGGCGTCGACAAGCCGAGCCACGCCCGCTACCAGCGGCGCGAAGGGAAAACGTTCTGCAACATCTACGCGCACGACTACTGCGACCTTGCGGGCGTCTATCTGCCCCGCGTGTGGTGGCTGCCCGATGCGATCGAAAGGCTCGCGCGCGGCGAGACCGTAAAGCCGCTCTACGGAAGCACGGTCCGCGAGCAGACCGCGAACGATCTGTTCGACTGGCTCGCCGCGTTCGGTCCGCGCTTCGGATGGCGGCGGACAGGGACCCCGACGAAATTGCAGAGCGAAGCGAATGCGGGCGCCGTCTGCGTCATCGTTGCCCTGAGCAAGGGCAATGGCCCCGGGCACATCTCCGTCGTCGTCCCGGAGACGGCCGCGCACAGCGCACGTCGCGACGGTTCCGGTAACGTGATTGCGCCGCTGCAAAGCCAGGCCGGCAGCACGAACTTCCGCTATGACACCGGCAAGGCCGGTTGGTGGCTCGGACAGCAGTTCTCGGACCACGCGTTCTGGGTGCATCCATAGCCGCCGGACCCGACCGCGTAAAGCGGCGGCGACCGTAGGCCGACCCGCACGCTCACGGGTGCGGCGTGCTATTCGGCCTTCAGCACTTCGACCGGCCGCATCGACGAAGCTTGTCTCGCCGGCACGTACGCGGCAGTGCCCGCTGCGATCAGCAGCGCTGCGGCGACGGCGGCGTAGGTCGCCGGGTCGAGCGAGCTGACGCCGAAGAGCTGAGACTCCGCCGCCCGGCTCAGTGCCGCCGCGACGGCCGAACCGGAGACCACGCCGATCCCCGTGAGCGCGAGTGCACGGCCGACGAGCGCCCGACGGATTCTGCTGGGCGATCCGCCGAGCGCGAGACGCACCGCGATCTCGCGCCGGCGCAGTGCGACCGAGTAGCTCATGACGCCGTATATCCCGATGAGCCCGAGCAGCATCGCCATCGCGGCCGCGGCGACGAGCAGTGTCAACGCCATCGACGTGCGCGCCATCGAACGGCGATAGAGATCGCCCAGCGTACGAGGTTCCGCGAGCGCCAAACCGCTGCTCACCGTCCGGACAGCCGCACGCAGCTCGTCCAGGAAATAGGGGGCGCCGACGCGCGCGCTGCGGACGACGAACGTCGCGGTGGCGATGCCGGGCGGGCCCTCCGTGACGATCAGCGGGAAGACGACCGAGTCCGGAGCCGCGCGTGCGAGCCCGTCGTGATGAACGTCCTGCAACACGCCGATGACCTCCCACGCGCCATCGACGTGAACGCGTCGGCCGATCGCCGCATCGACCTCTCCCCATTCGGCGCGCGCGAAACTTTCGGAGACCAGGACGACGCGGCGAGACGCGTCCACGTCGCTCCAATCGAGGCCGCGGCCGGCAACGAGCGGCGTCGCGAGCGTCTCGAAGAAGCCCGGCGAGACGAACTGGATCTCGACGTTGCGCTCGCCGTCACCGCGTAGGCCGTCCTCGACCGAAATGCGCCCGCCTCGGTTGTCGCCGTCGAGCGGCAGCGCATCGTTGAATGCGGCGAACGCAGCCGATTGCACGCCGGGCACCGCGGCAAGGCGCTCGGCGATTGCGCGCTGTATCTGCACGATCTCCATGGCCGTCAGGCTCTCGTCGGGATCGGGAATCGTCAGCTGAAACGTCAGCACGGCGTCCGGATCTCGAAAACCGGGATCGACACTCGACAGCGCAACGAACGTGCGGACCATCAGGCCGGAACCGACGAGGAGCACGACCGCGAGCGCAACCTGTGCGACCACGAGCGCGTGACGCGTCCAGTCCGTCGGGCGTCCTCCGGCCACGGCGCCGGCGCCGAGATGCAGCGCGTCGGCGTGCTTCGAAGCCGCGAAACGCACCATCGGAGGCACCGCTATCACCGCCGCGGCCACCGCCGCGATGCCGAACGCGAACAACACGACGTCGAGATCGACGACGACCCTCGCGATGTGAGGCAGCGCGGCATCGAAGAGCGAGACGAGCGACGGAAGCGCGAGCGCCGCGGCGCCGAGACCGAGAAGGGTCCCCGCTCCGCAAAGAAGGACGGTCTCCGTGGCGACGAGGCGGGCGACATCCCGACGGCCGGCACCGAGCGCTGCGCGTATCGCCACCTCCTCCCGCCGCCGCTCGGCGCGCACGAGCGCGAGGCTCGCCGCGTTGGCGCAGCCGATCGCGAGCAACATGCCGATCGTGCCCATCAGAAGCCACAGCGTATCGTCGAGGCTGCCGACGACGCTCTCCTTGAGCGGAACGAGCCGCGGCCTGAAGTCCGCGCTCTCGAACCCGGTTCCCGGTCTGCCGAATTCGTCCCAGAGGATAGGCATGATGCGGGCGGCGTCGGCGTTCGCCTCTTCGAGCGTGACGCCCGGCTTCAGGCGCGCGATTCCGCGGCCGTCGAAGGCGGGAAACGTCGCTGCGGCTCGATCGAGCGTGAGCGGGTAATAGACGTCCGCCGCGTAGTCGAAGAACTCGAACGACGGCGGCAAAATGCCGATCACCTCGCGAGGTATGCCGCGCACGAGCAGCACGCGACCGATCGCGTCGCCGCCACCGAAGCGACGTTGCCAGTAGTCGTGCGACAGGATCACGGTCGGCGCACCGCCTGCGCGCGTATCCGCTTCCGTGAACGCCCTGCCGCGAATCGGTTCCGCGCCGAGCATCGGAAGCACTTCGTGGGTGACCTCCACGCTCGCGACGGATTCCGGCTCACCATCGATGACGACGGTCACCGGCGAGTCGTCCCAGTCCCAGAGGCCGACCGCGTCGAACGTTTCCGCGTAGTCGCGGTAAGCGAAGTAAATCGCAGGCGACGCACGGAGGCTGTCGATGCCTATTCCAGGCGCCTCGTGCACGAGCTCGACGAGACGATCGTGCTCCGGATAGGGCAACGGCTCGAGCAACGTGCCCTTCATGGCACTGAAGATCGTCGTCGCCGCGCCGATGCCGACGGCCAAGGTGAGCGTGATCGTGGCCGTGAAGCTCGGCACACGACGGAGCGCCCTGAAGGAATGAAAGAGATCGCGCACGAAGCGCTCGAGCGAAGTCATCACGGTCGCGCTATTCAACAACGATGCCAGGGCGGCCTGCTCTGTAACCTCATGATCGCCAAGGAAGTTGCATTGCAACAGCGAAGTCGGCGTCCCGCAACCGATCGCGAGGTCCCACGATCGGGACGGCGATCGGCGAATGCGGCTTACGAACCCCCACCGAGTCAGACGGCGGCAAGCCCTCGACGCTTTGCCGAAGCGGGGCCGGTTCCTTCTCGCTCGCGATCGAAGCCGACGCTTTTTCGTTCCAGCTGCCCTGCGCCGAACCCGCGATTCGCCTGACGAAAGAGCTCGAGCGTCGAGCGCTGACGACCCCGAGCATGACGCTCGCGCCGGGCACCGCGGCTCTGACTTGCACCTAAGGCCCTCGACGCAGCCGCTCGAGCTGCCGGAACGCGCGCTCGATCAACGCTGAGTTCTCCGGCGGCCGATGCCGGAACGCCCGGAAGAAGTCCGTGCTCGCGTAGGCGGGTCGAACCGAGCGTAACCTCTCGTAGAAGGCTCGAGCGGCTTCGACGTTCTCGGCCAGCACGTTGCAGTACGCGGCGATCGCAAGCACCTGGTAGTGCGCATTCGGCTGCCGCGCCGCCCGCGTAGCGAACACAGCCGCGTCCGCGTACCGGCCGAGCACGGCGAGATTCTGCGCGCGGACGGCATGCATCGCAAACGTCATCATGTCGTATGGGCTGAGTCGCCGCGCCTTGTCCACGACGTCGTTGCTGCGCTCGGAGTCGCCGGTTTGCATCAACGCGAACGCGAGCGAGTACTGACCGACGGCTGAGCTCGGATTGAGCTCGACGGCCGTTTCGAGCTCGGCGACGGCCTCTCCGAGGTCCTGGCTCAAGAGGTACGCACGGCCGAGCGCCCAATGGCCGAGCGGATCGCGTGGATCGAGCATCAAAGCCTCCTTCGCGAAGCCGATCGCGCGGCGCTCCTCGGCCAACCGGTCGGATCCGAGCTCGAGAAACGCGCGCTGCCAATGGATGAACGACAGTCCGGCATAGGCGCGCGGCGAACGCGGATCGAGCTCGATCGAGCGACGGAAGTACTGCTCCGCGAGGTCGTAGTCCGCCGTGGTGAACCGATACATGTGCGAGCAGCCCCGATAGTACGCGCTCCACGCGTCGAGGTTCGCAGGCGCGATGACGGCGGCGCGCTGCCGCTCCGCGTGCTCGACCTCCGCCTCCACGGGACCGACGATCAGCTCGGCCATCTCTTCCTGCACCGAGAGGATGTCGCGAAGCGGCCTGCGTAAGTGCTCGGCCCAACGCTCCTGCCCGGTCACCGCGTCGGCGAGCGTCGCGTGAACGCTGACCTTTTCGTCGACCGCGCGCACTTCGCCCTGCACGACATAGCGCACGCCGAGCACACGACCGACGTCGCGCGCGTCGTAGGGGCCCGCGCGGAACTTGAACGTCGATCCGCGCGATATCACGAAGAGCCACCGTGCGCGAGCGATCCGTGTGATCACCTCGTGCGTGAGGCCGTCTGCGAGCACGCGATGCGCGTCCTCGTCGCCTGCAAGCCGAAACGGCAACACTGCGATCGACGGCTGGCTCGGCAACGTGAGCTCGAGCCCGTCGAGTCGATCACCCTCTGCCGCAATCGGCTCGACGTCGCCGCTCGCCGTGCGTGCATGGTTGCTGCTTGGCTCGACGACGACGCCGACGAACCGGTAGCCCTTGCGGTGCACGGTTCGGATCAGGATCTGGTTCTTGCCGTCGTCGCCGATGTGGGCGCGCACGGCCTTGATGCAACTGTTGACCGCGGCGTCCGTGACGACGCGGCCGCGCCACACGCGGTCATTGAGCTCGCGGCGAGTGACGACACGGTCGCGATTCGCGACGAGATACGCGAGGAGCTCTAGGACCTGCGGCTCGATCGTCTCGCGTCGGCCGGCACGGCGAAGCTCGAAGCGCTCGAGGTCGAGCTCGCAATCGCCGAACCGATACCGCATCGGAATGCCTCGGTTGCCTGGCCGCCTCATGATTCTCCACGAAATCGCCACCGTTTGCTCATTTCTTTTCGGCGCGGACGCGGCTCAATCCAGAAGGCCCACCGACAACGAGGAGAAACAACGATGAGTCGCAAGATGATCTCGAGAGCAGCGGCCATGGTGGCCATCGGGACGATCGGCACGAGCACGGCGGCGGCGCAGGGCTGGGTTTTCAAGATGCACGGCTGGCCGTTCGCACCGAAGTGGGGTAAAGCCGAGGTCGTCGGGCAGGGAGACAGCGGCGTAAGCAAGCCGAACGTGAACGACGGCTGTCCGATCGAGACGGCCGACGGCCTGAGCCTGTTCCTTGCGTCGAATCGCGAGGATCCGAACGACATTTGGGTTTCGGACCGCGAGAGCATCGGCGATCCGTGGCCCGAGCCGCGCAAGCTCGATGCGCCCGTCAACTCGCCGGCGGGCGACTTCTGCCCGACGCCGGTTCGCGGACGCTCGTTGATGTTCGTCTCGACACGGCCCGGTGCGTGCCCCGGCGAGCAGCCGAGCGGCGGCGACATCTACATCTCGCGCCAAAGCCCGACCGGGGGTTGGAGCGACCCCGTGCATCTCGGATGCGCCCCGGATGGCCCGAACACGGCCGGCGGCGAGCGCAGCCCGTCGCTCGTCGAGACGCCGTACGGCACCTTCCTCTTCTACTCAACGAACGGCGACGCCACGACCGGCTCGATCGGCGTGACGCAAGATATTCACGTGAGCGTCATGCGGGGCGACGGCACCTTCGGGCCGGGCAAGCCGATCGCCGCGCTCAGCACGCCGGACTTCGACGACCTGATGCCGAACGTGCGGGAGCGGCCGGAAGGCGGCTACGAGATGGTCTTCAGCTCGAACCGGACCCGCTCGCCGCTCGGTTCTGCACCGAAGGGCGGGCAGGACGTCTACATGTCGTTCGCATGGTTCTTGCCTGGACCGTGGACGCCGCCCGTGAATCTGGGCGTCGTGAACACGGAGGGCAACGAGCAGCGCGCAACGCTGTCACGAGACGGCAGGCGTCTTTATTTCGGCCGAACCGGGGACGATGGGACGAGCGATATCTACGTGAGCGAACGCGGGCGCGAGTAAAGAACGGCCCGGCTCGTCTCCCGTCGCTGGCCCAGGCTCCGGCCCGAAAAACAGGAGCGTCGCATGCGTTTTACACCTACTCTTCGACGGCGCTTGCAAGGCGCTCTGGGACGCACGAACCGTGCCATGACGCGGCGAGCGGAACCGCTGTCTGACACTCGACACGTCGCCGTCGTTGTGGAGAATGAACGAGATCCCACGAACGGATCGTCTCATGACGCGGCCGGCGGGAGTCACTTCGCGCACCACAGAGGACGTGCCCACCGCGAAGGGTAGCGCCGCTGGCAACGTTGCGTCCGTAAGCGGCACACCGACGATCGCCCTCGTCGACGACGACCCCTATGTGCTCCACAGCATGACGCGGCTCCTCGCCGTCGCCGGGCACGACGTGCGGGCATTCTCGTCACCGGAGTCGTTGCTCGCGGAAATTTCTTCGATCGCGCCTGCCTGCGTGATCTCGGATCTGTCGATGCCCGGACTCACCGGCCTCGAGCTGCAAAGCAGGCTCGAGGAGTCGAACTCGCTCTGCTCGATCATCTTCGTGACGGCGCACGGCGATATCCGTACGTCGGTGCTCGCGATGCGCAACGGCGCGGTCGATTTCCTGACGAAGCCGTTCCAGCTCGCGGACCTGCTCGATGCCGTCGATCGTGCGCTCGCTCGCATCCGTCGGGCTCGAGAGCGGGCCGAGCAGCTCGCCGCAATGAGGCGGAGGATACGTTCGCTTACGGAGCGCGAGAGGGAGGTCTACACACAGGTCGTCTCCGGCCTCCTCAACAAGCAAATAGCCGCGAACCTCGGCATCTCGGAGAAGACGGTCAAGGTGCATCGGGCTCGCGTCATGCGGAAGATCGGCCTCAGATCGGTCGCCCAGCTTGCCCGCTTCGCGGAGCGGCTCGGAGAGGACTCGCGGGACGAACCGTATTCCGACCGTGCGCTCATCTGAGCTCGCACACGCTCGGCGGCAGCGTTTCGAGGCCCGCCACCCGTGCGCTTTCCTTGATTACCGAGAGGAAGACGGGTTACCCTCGGTAACCAAGAGTTAGATTCGCAATCCTGAGGCGATCTCAAGCATCGTCGCATTGAAGGGCGTTCAGTCGCGATGCGTATCGAGCAGTGGCCATACATCGTCCGGATGCGCCTCCGCACGCTCTTCGGACGGACCCAGGTCGAGCAGGAGCTCGACGACGAGCTGCGTTACCACGTCGAGCGTCAGATCGAGGAAAACATCGCTTCCGGCATGTCGCCCGACGAGGCGCGCCGGGCGGCCATGCGCGCGCTCGGCCGTATCGAGCGACGCAAGGACGAGTGTCGCGACGCATGGGGCATCTCGCTGCTCGATAACCTCGTACGGGACACGCGACAGGCGCTTCGCGCGCTGAGGCGCGATATCGGGTTCACCGTCGGCGTCCTCGCCCTGCTTTCGCTCGGCATCGGCGCGAACGCCGCGGTCTTCTCGATCGTCGACGGCATTCTGCTCGAGCCCCTCCCCTATCCCGAGCCCGAGCGGCTGTTCGTCATCCGGGAGCTCACGCCCGAGCGCGGCAGCGCCACGCGCTCGGTGAACGGGCTGCACTTTCACGAGTAGCGGCGCGCGTGCGGCTGCTTCGAAGGAGTTGCGCTCGCCGAGTACAACCAGCAAATGAACCTTTCCGCCGGCGGCGAGCCGGAGCGCGTGCCGACCGTGCGCGTCACGCCAAACGCGTTCTCGGTGCTCGGCGTATCCGCGCAGCTCGGCCGGACGTTCGTGCCGGGCGACGAGGAAGCGGGCGAATCGGCGCCGATCGTCATCAGCGACGGACTATGGCGGCGGCGCTTCGGGGCGTCCCCGGACGTCATCGGCCGATCGATCGAGCTCGACGGCATCCCGTCCGTGATCGTCGGCGTGCTGCCGAAGGGTTTCGAGCACCACTGGGGACGCGAAGACTCACGCGTCGACGTCTACCGGCCTTGGGACGCCGCTCCGCAGGAATGGTGGGGCTGGACGAATAACTATAGCTACAGCGCGGTCGCGCGCCTCGAGGACGGGATGTCCGCCGACGAGGCGGTCGAGCGGCTGAACGCGGTTCAAGCGGCGATCGCCGCCCTGCACTTCCGCAACACCGAGTGGCGCACCGTGAGCCTCGAAGCCGTGCTGATCCCGCTGCACGAATGGGTGACCGGGGAAAGCCGGGACGGCCTGCTGATGCTCCTCGCGGGCGTCGCCGCCGCGCTGCTCGTCGCGTGCATGAACATCGCGAACCTGATGCTCGCACGAGCGACCGAACGCACGCGCGAGGCCGGCGTCCGCGGCGCGCTCGGTGCATCGCGTATCGCGATCTTCCGTGGCGCGTTGATCGAAAGCGGTATCCTCGCCGCGGCCGGCGCCGCGCTGGGCGTCGTGGTCGCGTTCGTCGGCCTTCGTCTTTTCACGTCGATCGCCGGAGGCGGCCTGCCGCGCGCCGCCGCCGTCGAGCTCGACGGCTCCGTGCTCGCCGCCGTCGTCGCGCTCGCCATCGGCTCGACCTTCGCGTTCGGGCTGTTGCCGGCGCTGCAGATGACACGCGGACGACGACGCGCGCCTTCGCTTCTACGAGGCCTTGCTCGCGCGGCTAGACGCGGAACCGCGCGTCGTCGCGGCGGGCGTCACGAGCGCCTTGCCGTTGTCCGGCACGAACTGGGGCTCCACGGCGCTCCCGCTCGGCGTGTATCCGCCTGCGGAGGAACGCCCGCGGATCGAGTACCGCTTCGTGTCGCCGGGGTATCTCGAGGCGATGGGCATCCCGATCCTTGCGGGGCGCTCGCTCGCGCCGCGCGAGTATCGCGATCATGTCGCTGTCATCTCCGAGCGCACCGCGATGCAGGTTTGGGGCGAGCCTCGGCCGCTCGGCCGACGCTTTCATACGGGGAGCCCGGAAGATCCGACGTACGAGGTCGTCGGCATCGTGCCCGATGTCCCGTCGGAGGATCTCGCCGTAGAACCGGTGCCCATCGTGTACGCACCGCTTGCCGCGACGCCCAGCATCGTCTTCCCGGTCGCTTCGATCTCCGTGCGTACGGTGGGCGACCCTTCAGCGGCAGCGGGTCTCCTTCGCGAAACGGTCCGCTCGCTCGATCCGGACCTCGCGCTCGGGCCGCTGCGCACGATGTCCGAGGTCGAAGCATCTACGCTCGCCGAGCGGCGCTTCCTGCTCGCGCTCGTCGTCGCGTTCGGCGCCGCATCGCTGCTGATCGCGGCGCTCGGCACGTATGCCGTCTTGTCGTACGGCGTCGCTAACCGCGCACAGGAACTGGCCGTCCGCCTCGCGCTGGGCGCGCCGGCGAAGGCCGTCCGTTCGCTCCTGCTCCTACAAGGGCTGCGTCCCGTGATCGTCGGCCTCGTCGGCGGCATCGCCGCGGCCTCGCTGTCGGGCCGCCTCCTGTCCGGCCTGCTCTACGCGGTGACCCCCGGCGATCCCGCGATCCTCGCGGCAGTCGCCGGGGTCACGTTGTTCGCTGCGGCTCTCGCCTGCTGGCTGCCTGCCCACCGCGCGGTGCGCATGCCGTTGCTCGACTCGCTGCGCTGCCACTGACAGCGCCTCGGAATCCGCGCCCGGCACGCTGCAACCGCTCGGATGACGGCTCACCCTGCCGTCATTCCATTGGACCAAAGGGCAACTTGCTGCGCCGGTCCGTTCATGTGAGCGTGACACGCAGTTGCGCGGCAAGGGGAGAGCCATGGCCAAGCGAGCGGCCCATTCCGCACCGTCCGATCTCCCCATCGATTCCGCTGAGGAGCTGCCCCCTCGAAAATCCAGAATGGAGCGGCTCCTCGACGCCGTCGAGCGGGTCGGCAACAGGGTTCCGCATCCGGTCGTCATCTTCGTGATGCTGATCGGCATCCTGATTCTGTTCTCGCACGTTTTCTATCTGTTCGGCGCCGCGGTCTCGTTCGAGACGATCGATCCTGAAACCGAGGAACTCGTCTCGAATACGGTTGCCGCCCAAAGCCTGCTGACGGCCGACGGCTTCCGCTTCATGTTCACGGGCGTCGTCGACAACTTCATGAGCTTTACGGCGGTCGGCGTGATCATCGTCGCGATGCTCGGCGTCGGCGTCGCGGAGGAGGCGGGCCTCGTCCGCGCCCTGATTCACAAGCTCGTGCTGGTCGCGCCTCGCAAGGCGATGACCTATATCCTGGTTTTCATCGGCATCGTGTCGAGCGTCGCGGCCGATGCCGGCTATCTCGTGCTGATTCCGCTGGCCGCGGCCGCTTTCTTGAGCTTGGGCAGACATCCTCTTGCGGGTTTGGCGGCCTCGTTCGCCGGCGTGGCCGCGGTGTTCAGCGTGAATATCCTGATCAAGCCGCTCGACGGCATCCTCACCGGCATCACGAACGACGCGATTC
>CAZKNH010000055.1:0-20934 GCA_964553875.1 uncultured Gammaproteobacteria bacterium
CGAGCAGGAAGTCGCGCTGCGCGCGCTGCTGCTCCTCGTACTCGCCGCCGAAATAAATGCTGAAGCCGGTCGGCATCTGCACGTCGCGCAGCGCCTCGCGGACGCGCTCGACGGCGACGCCGAGCGGCACGCCTGCCTCGAGGTTCGCGTAGATGTAGCTGATCCGTTGACCGTCGATGCGGTTGATCGTCGCCGGCGCGCGGCCCATCTCCTGCGTCACGAGCGCGGAGATCGGCAGGATGCCTTCGGACGTCCGCACCGAGATGTTGTCGAGGTCGACGACGCTCAGCCGGTCCTCGGGCCTGAGCCGCACGTTGATGTCGATCTCCTCGCCGCCGATCCGGTACACGCCGGCCCGGCGTCCGCCGACGCTCGTCTGGATCGCCGTCGCAACGTCCTGCACGGTCAACCCCAGGTCGGCCATCCGCTCGCGGTCGAACCTGATCTGCTGCTGCGGCTGGCGGTCGCGGTTGCTCGCATCGACGTCGACGACGCCCTCGACCGTCTGGAGGCGGTTCAAAATCCTCTGCACGACGTCCTCGGCCACTTGCAGATCGTGTCCCCGAAGCTGCAGCTCGAGCGACGAGCCGCCCTGGTTGCCGCCGCCGCGGCGGAACATCATGCGCAGCATCCAGAGACCGGTTTCCGCCGAGACCTGGATGTCCGCACCGGGAATCGTGTTCTGGACGTGCGCGCGGATCCGATCCGCGAGCTCCATCGCCGGTATCCTGCGCTCGGACGGCGGCTTCAGCGACAGCTCGACCGTCGCGAAGTTGTTGCGCGTGTCGTTCGTGATGTAGACGACCTCGTCCGGGGGCACGACCTCGCGCACCGCCTGGTCCAGCACCTTGATGTACTCGTACATCACCGCGATGTTCGTGCCGTCATCCATCCGCATGCGGACCTGAATCTGATCGCCGTCGGTCTGCGGCGCGAGCTCGAACGGAATCAGCGGGACCAGCGCGACGGAGATCGCGACGAGCGCGACGGCTCCGCCGACGACGAGCGCCCGATGATTCAGCGCGTGGCCGACGAGGGCAGCGTATCGACGCTCCAGGGCCGCGAAGCGGCTCGGCCGACTCCGATCGGCGTCCGGCCGAACCGTCAGGAACCGGCTCGCGAGCATCGGCACGAGCGTCATCGCGATCAGCAGCGAGCAGAAGAGCGCGAACGCGACGACGATTGCGAGCTCCTGGAACAGCATGCCGGTCGTCGTGCGCATGAAGTTGACCGGCAGAAAGATCACGCACGTCGTCAGGGTCGACGCGATGATCGCGCCCGTGACCTGCTTCGCGCCGATCAGCGCGCTCTGCATCCGCGCGAAGCCGTTCTGCCGCTGCCTCACGATGTTCTCGAGCACGACGATCGAGTTGTCGACGATCATGCCGACGCCGAGCGCGATGCCGCCAAAGCTCATCTGATTCAGCGTAAGACCGCCGAAATAGACGAGCCCGAAGGTCGCGATGATCGAGATCGGGATCGAGACGGCGATGATCAGCGTCGCCGACTTGTTGCGCAGGAACGCGAACAGGATGATGACGGAGAGGATTCCGCCCCAGATCGCGGAGTTCCGCACGTTGTCGATCGAGCTCTGGATGAACGTGCTCTGATCGGTAATGACCTGCAGCTCCAGGTCGTCGCGGAAGCTGTTGATCCGCTGCATCTCGGCACGGATCGCCTCGGCGACGGCGACCGTGTTCGCGCCCGTCTGCTTGCGGATGCCCATCCGAATCGTCGGGATGCCGCCCATCTCGACGTAGCGGCCGATGTCGCGGAACGCGAGCTGCACGTCCGCGACGTCGCGGACTCGGATCGGCGTGCCGTCGACGACCGCGACGACCGTGTTCGCGACCTCGTCGACGCTCGCGTACTCGCCGAGCGTGCGGACATAGAGGTCCTTGAGCCCCTCGCGGACGTTACCGCCCGGCATCGTCACGTTCTCGCGAGAGATCGCGTTGACGACGTCGGCGGCCGTGAGCTCCATCGCGATGAGCCGGTCACGGATCAGGTCGACGTTGATCTCCCGGTACACGCCGCCCCAGACCTCGACCGACCCGACGCCGGGGATCTGCTGGAAGTTGCGGATCAGGTCTTGCTCGAGGATCTGCGTCAGGTCCTCGAGCGGCAGCGTCGAGCGGGCGCCGAGGACGACGATCGGCTGCTGGTTCGGATCGAACTTACGGATCTCGGGCGCGTCGGCCTCCGGCGGCAGCGCCTGACGGACGCGGTCGAGCGCGGCGCGCACGTCGTTCGCGGCCGAGTCGAGGTTCGTGCCCTGAGCGAAACGGAGCTCCACCTCGGAGAAGCCCTCGCTCGACCGCGAGCTGATCTGCTCGAGGTTCGGAACGCTCGCGACGGCGTTCTCGATCCGCTCCGTGATGATCAGCTCGACCTCCTCGGGGCCGACGTTCGGGTAGCTCACGCGAATGCCGAGCTGCGGGAATTCGATCGGCGGAAGCAGGTCGACCGGCAGGAAGCGGAAGCTGATCATGCCGAGCGTGATGACGATGAGGAACACCATCGTCGTCGCGATCGGACGGTGGACGGATACGGAAGCAAGGGCCATGTCGGCGCCTCAGTTCAAGGACTCGACTGCCGCTCCGCTCGTCAGCGCCTCCTGGCGCCGGCGGATGAGATCGAGCAGGTCGCGGGTCTGCATCTGCTGCAGACGCATGATGTGTTCCCACGGAGTCGGCTGGATCAGGGCCTGGCCGGACTCGTTGCCTTCGAGCAGGTGGTGGCCGAGCGTGACGACCCAGTCTCCGGGCTCGACGCCGCGCACGGCCGACGAGAGCCGCCCGCGAGCGATGATCTCGATCGGCACGAAGCGGATCGGCACCGGGCCGACCGGCTGCAGCGGACCGCCGGCCTGCGGCGACGACTCGTCGGTGACCTCGCGGTCGGGCGCGGCGTCCCGGAGGGACGCGGCGTAGACGCCGGTGCGGCCGTCGCGCGGGTTGCGGTAGATCGCGCTGTTCGGGATCAGCGGCGCGAGCTCCGTCTCGCCGTACAGCACGTTCACGACGACGAACATGCCCGGGCGCAGCAGCTCGTGCGGCCGCCCGACCTCGATCTCGGCCGTCGTCGTCCGGGTCACGGGATGGAGGAACGGCGAGATGCGCGTGATCGCGGCCTCGATGACCTGCTCGGGCGCGGCGTCGTTGACGATCGTCGCGGACGTGCCCGGACGGATGTACCCGAGCATGCGCTGCGTCAGCGTGACCTCGACGATCATGTCCGACGGGTCGCCGATCACGAAGAGCGGCGTGTTGCCCGAGGCGATCTGACCGACCTCGGCGTTGCGGCCGCCGACGACGCCCGAGACCGGCGCGCGCACGACCGTATGCGCGAGCTCCTCGGCGCGTTCCGCGACGAGCGACTCCGCTTGCTCGAGCTGCGCGCGCATCAGCGCGAGATCGGCTTCGGCGGACAGGAAGTCGGCGCGTGCGGCCTCGAGGTCCGCGACGCTCGTGAGGTTGCGTTCGGCCATCGCCTCGATGCGGCGCAGGTTCGCCTGCACGCGCGTCAGGTTCGCCTCGGCCTGCTGCACACGGGCGCGGGCGACCGCGAGGCCCGACTCCGCCTGCCGCAGCCGCTCGCGGTAGTCGACGTCGCGGAGCCGGACGAGCGGGTCGCCCGCCTCGACGCGGTCGCCGTCGTTCGCGAGCACCTCGACGATCTGCCCCGAGACCTCGGCGTAAATCTCGACCTGATTGCGGGCGCGCACGGATCCCGCGAGGCGCTCCTCGAGCGGTAACGAGCCGAGCACGACCTCGACGGCCTCGACCGCCGGAATGCGATTCTGGTTGCGGTTCCAACCGCCCGGGCGGAAGTCGTTTCCGCCGCCGCCGCATGAGGCGACGAGCAAAGTTGCGAGAACGCACACGGCGTTCCGGCTGCGGCGTTTCATAGGGACGGCACTGCCTTTCCCGCGCACGAACGAAACCGCGGGTTTTCGTGCAAAGCGAGACGCAAGAAGCCCATCGGCGCTTCCTTGCAGATGGCAAATCGAAACATGAGTTGTCGGCCCTCCGATTCAGCCGCAACCGGTTGGGGCCATTCTACAGTGCAGTCCGAGCCGCCCGCCGGTCGAGGAGCGGAATCTACTGAAAAATTCAGACAGATACAGTGCCGCGCGTCGACATTCAGGGGAGCCCCGACAGGCGCGGCGTCGGCAGGCGAGCGATGCTTTGTCGCGCCGCCGCGACGTCCCGACGAGCGGCGGCTCGCGGCGCGAGGCGACATCGCGAATGCGCTGTCCACGCGCGCATTGGCGCACTGCGCGGCGTCCGCGAGCAGGCGGACACGGGGGGCCGGGGCAGGCGGACGCGCTCGGAGCCGCCTGGCAAGCGAGCCGCACGTCGCCGCCGCGGCGCGGCCGTCAGCGCGAGGCGTTCGTCCCCTGGCTTTCGAGCTGCAGGAAACCCATGCCCGTTCCGCGCAGATTCTCCTCGATGAACGCCGCCATGCCGCGCTCCTCGCTCAGGCACTGCTGCAGCGGCCGAAGCGATTTGGCGTCGAGCCCGGCGGCCTGGCCGAACAGGATCAGCGATTCGTACGCGGCGGCCTCGGCCTTCGCGAGACCGAGCATCGCGAAGCTGTTCTTCAGCACCTCGTCGCTCGTCGCCGCGTTCGCGGCGGTGCTCAGGTTGGCCGCGAGCGTCATCGCCGTATCCTTGATCGCCGACGGGCTTTCGCCTTGCGCCTCGAGCAGGCCTTCGAGGCGCTCGAGCTGGGCGTCCTTCTCCTTCAAGTGCGCCTGGAGCCGGTCCTTGAGCCGCGGATAGTGCTTGAGCCTGCCGATCTGCTTGTCGACCATCGTCCGTCCGTTCTTCGCGGCGGCATGCGCGTTCTTCAGGCCCGTGACGAAATACTTGCGGGCAACGTCCTCTGAAATCTGCATGACGGGGTATTCCTTGATCGGTTGGGATGCGCGCCGGCCGCGCGCAGGCCTGGCCGGCGCGAGCTGCTCGAGCAGGTGGTCGACGCGCCGTGCGGCGAGTGCCCCGCCGATCTCGAACCGCTCCAGGCCGCTGTCGCGCACCTTCGGGAAAAGCTCGTTCTCCTCCTCGTCGACGTGCGCCTCGATCTCGGCCCTGAGCTCGCGCATCAGGTCCGCGTGAGTGCCGTCGGCGATACGGGTCGACTCGAGCTTCTCCATCAGCCCCCGCGCCGCCTTGTGCTCCTGCAGCGCCCGGTTCACGAGCTCGTCGTCGCCGATTGCACGCGCCGCCTCCGGATAGAAGATCTCTTCCTCGCCGGCCATGTGCGCGCGGAGAGCCTTGAAGATCTTGTCGGCCACCTTCTCCTTGACCTTCGGGTCGCTCGCCTGCTCGTACCAGCCGAACCAGCCGAGCACGACCCGGTGATCGTCCATCAGCAGGTTCAGCACGTCCGGCGGCGTCTTCTTGCCGGACGCGAGCGCGGCGCCGAGCGAGATCGGCTCGCCCATGCCGCGGTCTGCGATCATCGTCCTCATCCGACTGCCCTCCATCAGGCCGCGTGCTTATGGACGACGCAGCGCGCGTAGTCCGTGGACGCGCCGTTCCGCTCGCTCGGTGCGCCGCGCAGGCCCGGCACCGGATGCGGGCCCTCGGTCTCGAGCCGGTACTCGCGGCCGTTCTTCTCGCTGTTCTGCCGGATGACCTCTTCCGTCGGCACCCACTGGTCGTTGACGCGCCGCTGATACTCGAAGTACGGGTCGTCGGCAGGCAGCGTCGAAACGGGCACGAAGTCCGAGCTCTTCGACGTCAGGTCGATCTGCGTCGCGAGCACGTCGCGCACGTATGCCTTGTTCGATTCGAGCTTGAGCGACGCGTCGAAGCCGTTCATCGGCAGGACGCTTTCCGGGTCGCGCTTCTCGATGCTCTTCATCAGCTCGCATGCGATCCGGAGGTGCTCGATCTCCATGTTGCAGTGGAGCTCGTAAATCGCGCGCACCTTCGGGTCCGGCTCGTCCTGCATCATCGACCAGTACATCCAGCACTCGTGCCACTGATGCATCACGAGGTTCTCGAGCCAGCTCGCCGCGGGATCGAGCATCGATCCGTAGTGCGTGACGTGCTGCTCCTCGATCATGCCGATCTCGGCGTAAGTCGCGCGCGCGAGCGGCTCCTGGTAGCGGTTGCCGATCGTCATGTAGAAGTTCATCGTCTGCTGCTCCGCGGCGACGATCGTCAGCGCGTTCAGCACCGATTGCGGCTCGGACGCCGGCGCGGTCATCGGTCTCCTGATCTCGTCGTGCGGGTGACGATGCTCGAAGATCGTCGGCCGGCCCGGCGTGATCTCCGTGAGCTCGCCGCAGATCGCGTCGGCCTTCTTGCCTTCGATCATCTGATAGAGGTTCGCATACCGGTACAGGTGATCGAAGTCCTCGAGGAGCGCGAAATCGTATATCTGCTTGAGATACGGATCGGGCTCGTGCCGCGCGAGCCATGCGGTGAGCTCGACGGCGAGCTGCTCGTACCCCAAGGTCACCTCGATCGTGCTCTCGTCGCCCGGGATCAGCCAGTTGATCGCCTTCTGCTGCTGCTGCTCGATGCGCCGCAGCATCGCGAGCTTCTTGCGGAGGTCCGAGTCGAGCGTGTTGCGATGCATCTGGTGGGAGAACATCACCGCCTCGACCTCGATACCGTTCATCAGAATGCCGCGCGCCCGGCTGAACGGATGCACCTGGTCTTTCTTGTACGGCTCGACGTTCAATTCACGCCAGTTGCGCAGCTGATCGTCGAGGGGGATCCCTTTCTCTTGCAGCGGATTGAAACTCATCGGAAGGCTCCTCTTGTCGCGGCCGCGCGGAGGCGCGCCGTAGCGGTTTCGTTCGGCGGCGCGGGCGACGGGGCCGCGCCGCTCCGTTTCGTGCCATCAATAGGTGCTGCGCGTTGCAATTGATGTGCCACGGACGTACCGAAAGCGGTCCGCGTCTGCTACGCTTCGACCGGCAAGGAAGCCTTCTCCCCGGACCCTGCTATGAGCACGACCCGCGACGAGCACGGCGATCGCGCCGTGACGACCGCGTATGCGGTCCTCGCGGCGATCAGCATCTGTCATTTCCTGAACGACATGATGCAGTCGCTGCTGCCGGCGATTTATCCGATCCTGAAAGACAACTACGGCCTGACGTTCGCCCAGGTCGGTCTTCTGACGTTCACGTTCCAGTTCACGGCCTCGCTTCTGCAGCCCGCCATCGGGTACTACACCGATCAGAAGCCGAAGCCGTATTCGCTCGCGATAGGCATGAGCTTCACGCTCGTGGGCCTCTTGCTCCTGTCGCGGGCGGGCAGCTTCGGCACGCTGCTCCTCGCCGCCGGGCTCATCGGGAGCGGCTCCGCGGTGCTGCATCCCGAATCGTCGCGTGTCGCGCGCATGGCGGCGGGGCCGCGTCCCGGCTTTGCGCAGGCGGTGTTCCAGGTCGGCGGAAACCTCGGCTCCGCGATCGGGCCGCTGCTCGCGGCGTTCATCGTGCTGCCGAGGGGGCAGGGGAGCCTCGCCGGGTTTTCGCTCGCTGCCGTGACCGCGATCGTGCTCCTGACCTTCGTCGGGCGCTGGTACGCCCGGCACGGCCTCGCACGGCTCACGCAGAAGCGAAGGCAGCGCACCGCGGCGCCGCTGCCGCGCGGCCGCGTCGTCGGGGCGCTCGCGGTGCTGGTCGCGCTGATCTTCTCGAAGTTCTTCTATACGGCGAGCATGTCGAGCTACTACACGTTCTATCTGATCGAGCGCTTCGGCGTCTCGGTGCAGACCGCGCAGCTCTACCTGTTCGTGTTCCTCGGTGCGGTCGCGGTCGGCACCGTCGCGGGCGGCTCGATCGGCGACCGCTTCGGGCGCAAGCCCGTCATCTGGGGGTCGATCCTCGGCGTGCTGCCGTTCACGGTTGCGCTGCCGCACGTCGACCTCGTCTGGACGGCGGTGTTGAGCGTACCGATCGGCCTGATCCTCGCGTCCGCGTTCCCCGCGATCGTCGTGTACGGCCAGGAGCTGATGCCGGCCCGCGTCGGCACGGTTGCGGGGATGTTCTTCGGTCTCGCGTTCGGCCTCGGGGGGATCGGCGCGGCCGCATTGGGACGGCTCGCGGACGCGACGAGCATCGAGTTCGTATTCCTCCTCTGCTCGTTCCTGCCGGCGATCGGCCTGCTCGCAGCGTGGCTCCCGAACGTCGAAAGCGCGTCTCGGGCCGCGCCCGAGCAGGACCGTCCCGGCGTCGAAGTCGGGAGCAGGGCACCCGCGGGCGGCGCATGAGCCGGCGCCCGGCTTACGGCACCGGCTCGAGGTTCTCGTCGAGGCGCACGACGACGCCGCCCAAGCGGCCGTCCGGGTAGCGGGCATCGTCGATGCGGACGATGTACCCGCCGTCGTGCCTGTCCACTTGGAAGTACGGAAAGCGGGACCAGACGAGGTACCGGCGCGCATGCGGCGCGGCGCGGGCCGCCTCGACGACGGGACCCGCGTCGCCCTTCGGGATCGGCGCTGGTTGCGGCGTGAAGCGCGGCGTATCGAGCCAGTGCCATCTTCCCGTGTAGTACGCGTCCGGCGTCTCGGCAACCACGTAGCCGCCGAACGGATTGGCCGGCACGGGGCCGATCATCACGTCACCGACGTCGGCGACGCCGGTGCTCGCGAGGATCGCGCGCACCTCGGCTCTCGCCGGGATATTCGCGAGCACGCACAGGATCATGTAGGAGGCGACCAGCGCGAGGGCACTCGCGGCGGCGCGCTCGATCGTCGCGGGCCGCGACCGCGCGGTCACGCCGGCGAGCCGAGCCCCGGCGAACAGGGCGACGCCGACGGCCCAGACCACGCGTGAGACGACCGGCACGTCGTCGGTGACGAAGACGAGGATCGATGCAGCGAGCGCGAAGAGCGCCCACGCGGCCTTCGCCGCCGCGCGCTCGGAATGCGCGAGAAACAGCACGCCGCCGAGCGCGAGCCAGACCCACGGGTCGATGATGAACAGCGCGTCGCCGTAGAACCAGCGGCCGTCGAACGGCATCAGCCAACGCATGCCGTAGTTGTTCAGCCAGTCGAGGGTAGGGTGGGTCAGCACGGCGATCGTCGAGACGGCAAGCAGCGGTCCCGCTCGAGCGGGCGTGAGCCCCGGACGGTACCGTCGTCGCACGCGGTCGAACGCGAGCAGCGCCCCCGCGACGACGAACGGCCAGACGACGAGCGCGAGCACGCCGTGTGTCCAGCCGCGCCGGTGCGCGAGCGACGCGTAGTCGCCGCCGAAGTACGTGAGCGCGTCGATGTCCGGCGCGTTCGCGCCGATCAGGAGGGCAGCCGTTGCGAGCGGCGTGACTCGCCTCAGGCCCGCGGCGGCGAGGGCGCCGCCGGTCAGCGTATGCGCGATCGGATCCACGGCGAAGCGAAGGGGCGGCCGGCGCACGCCGCGGCGGGCGTGCGCCGGGCTCGATCAGGCGGCTTGCTCCTGGTTCTGCTTGTGGAGGTCGCCGCCGCCGGACGGGTTCGTATAGCGGTCGTTGAGCCGCTGAATCGCGGCGTCCGCCTCGGTCATGATCAGGTCGAGGCGCTTCCGCGTCCCGGCGTTCCAGCCGATCGGCCGGTCGATGAAGAACGGCCGCCACGACGTGACGTTGCGCATGAACGCCTTGACGACGCGCGGCGCGTGCTCGCCAAGCTCGGCATCCCGCTCGATGCGCCGTGCGATGACGCGCGCGGACCAACGTCGCGACCAGCGATGCACGAGATAGACGACCGCGAGCACGACGATCACGACGATCGTCCAGTAGATCGCCGGATTCGTTGCTGCGAAATCGGACCACGGCGGCGTGAAGGCGAGACCGTCCCACCAGCCGAGCCCGGCGGAGAGCACGAGCAGCGTGACGACGATCAGGCCGAGCGTAACCAGGTCCGTGCGCAGCACGCGGCGCTTCCACGCGCGGTTCGCGTCGCGGATCCTCGGCACCAGCTCGTCCCGGATGCGCGCCGCAGTCTGCTCGAGCAGGCCGGTGATCCGGTACGCGCGCTCGACGCCTAGCCGCTCGATGCGGGCGAGGATTTCGCGCATGTCCTGCTCGCGCTTCTTCTCGAAGCGCTCGCGCATTTTCTCGTCCGGGATCGGCACCGCGCTCTCGATGTCGTAGATCCGGTAGAAGCGCCCGGCCGTCAGGCCCTTCTGGGCGAGCGCCCGCTGCCAGGCAGCGAACACCTCCTCGGGGTTGTCCTCGCGCGCGGCGTTGTCGATCTGATTCAGGATGTACATGAACTTGTTGAAGTCCGGCCTGCGCAGCGGAGCCGCGACGAGGTAGTCGAGCGTGTCGCGCATCGCGCCGGGCTCGGGGTGGCGCGCGTCGAAGAAGACGAGCACGAGGTCCGACAGATCGATGATGTAGTTCGTGATGCGCAGCGTCTCGTTGCGTTGCGCGTCGGCATCGAAGCCCGGCGAGTCGATGATGATGCGTCCGCGGACCTGCTCGCTGTCGCAGGTCTTGAGCTGCAGATAGGAGTCGAGGCGGTTCCCTTCGCCGCGCGTGACCGCGTCGATCTCCTTGCTGATGTTGTAGAACGGGAAGCGCGGATCGCTGTCGAGCGCGAGCGCGGGCAGCACTTGCGGCGCGCCTTCGCGCCCGTAGCAGATCACGGTGAACTTGTCGTCCACCGCCTGATTGCCGGTAGCCTGGAGGTTCCGCCCGAGGAAACGATTGATGAACGTCGACTTGCCCGAGGAGAACGTGCCGAGCACGGAGATCAGCGGCCACCACGTGACCTGCATGGCGAAGGACTCGTCGCGGTCGAGCAGACCCAGGCGATAGGCAACGATATCGAGGTTGCGGAAACCGCGGACGACGTCGAGCAGGTCCGGGTTTTCCCGCTCGAGGTGCGCCGTCAGCTTGTCGAGGTGCTCCTTGAGGAGGGCTGGTGTGGTCTCGGGCATTTATCCTCCTGCTGAACGAACGGCGACCGGCCGCTCGAAGCGCCAGAGTATACAGGCACGACGGCGCGGCCGGCTCAGGGTGTCTCTCAGGGTGTCTCGATCAGCTTCGCGATCTCGTCGACGAGCCGACTGCGCTCCGCGGCGGCGAGGCCTCGCTCGGTCCTGAGCTTCCGAAACGTCACGTCGAACCTGCGGCGCAGTGCGGGGTCGATCGAATCCGCGAAATGCTCGCCGGACGCCGCGTCGACGACGAGCTCCTCGCGGCGCGCGTGGTTGCGCTCGGCGACGAGCCGCACGTGCAGCAGCGCGCGGCCGAGGATCACCCATGGCAGGTTCGGATCGGTAATCGGCCCTACCTTGAGCTCGAAACCGCCGAGCGGCTGGCCGAGGATCTGCACCTTCGCGAGACGGTCCGCGCCGGCGAGCGCGCCGACCGCGCCGAGCGCGGCGCCGATGCCGGCGCCGAGCAGGAGCGACGCGCCGCCGAGCGCGGCGTCGACGATGCCTCCGGCCACGGCGCCGGACGCGGCACCGGTCAGCGCGAGCTGCGTGGCCGACAGGCCGAACACGTGGAAGCTCCGCGCCGAGAAGACGTCCTCGGCGAGGTACGAGTCGGCCGTCTCGCGGGCCTTGAGTCCGCCGTGGTGGAAGATGTCCTGCACGGCGCGACGCTCGGCGTCCTCCGCCTTTCGGACGATCTCGCGCAGCCGCGCGCGCCCGCGCTCGACCGCCTCCGGGTCCTTTTCCGGGCCGCGCAGCGGCACCGTGACGGTCGCGGACAGCGCCGTCTCGAGCAGTGTCACGATCTCGCTCGCCGCACGCCGCTTGCGCCGCTCGCGCTCGGCGATCAGCGCGTCCGCGGCACGGTTCAGCGCCGGCGCCCACGTCTCGTCGATCGCGCCGAATGCGCGCAGGAGCTCGATGCGCTTCGAGAAATCCGCGCGCATCGCGTCGAACACGCGGACGAGCGAGAAATACTGCGACAGCGCGGACCGCCACTCCTCGACGTAGTCGCCCTGCGCGATCATGTTGATCAGCGCCATCCGCGGGCGGCCAGTCCAACGCAGGATTTCCATCTCGGCCTCGTACTGCCGGCCGTACGGCCGGCTGCCGTCCACGACATAGAGAATTCCGGCGCCGTTCACGATCGGTGTGAGGAGCTCCCGCTCGTCGTGGAAGCGCGGATCGTCCGCATGAACGCGCAGGAACTCGCGGACGACCTCGGCGCGGCGACCGGCGCCCTGGTCGTGGCTCTCGAGCCAGCCGAGCACCTCGCGCGCACGCTGAAACCCGGGCGTGTCCACGAGCTCGTACAGGACCTCACCGTCGAGCCGCATCGGATACGCCCGTGCGCGCGTCGTCGTGCCGGGCTGAGGGGAGATCGCGACGTCGTCGTCCTCGGCGAGCGTCGCGACGATGCTGCTCTTGCCCTTGTTCGGGTGACCGACGATCGCGAAGACCGGGTGGCTCATGCGGCCCCCGTTTCGACGTAGACGCGAGGATCGGCGAGCCGGCCGACGGCACGTGCCCACGTGTCCCGCTCGACGTCGCCCGCAGGCTCCACGGTTTCGGCCACCGGCGTGACGACGATCGACGCATCGGGTCCGGCCCGCTCGCGAAGCGCCGTCAGGAAATCCAGGAACTCGAGGAGCGGCGGCTCCCACGCGGGCGTGAACACGACGAGCGGCCCCGTGCCCGACGCGATCTCGTCGGCGGCCCGAAGGTCGGCCTGAAGCTCCGGGCTGCCGCCCGCCTCGACGAGGGCGGTCAGCTCGAACCCGAGCCGTTCGCGCGCATAGTCACGGGCGATGTCGGGCGCGATGCCGTGACTCCAGATCACGCCGCGCGCTGGCCCGCCGAGCGCCCGCGGCGCGGGCGCCGCCGCCTCGACGTCGTCGGGGCCGGCCGTCTCGGGCTCGTCCGCGGCGGTCTCGATCGCCGGGGTCGTCATCCGGTCGAGCAACGCCGCGACGCGCGGGTCCTCGACGAGGAGCGCACGCGTCGCGACGTGGAGCCGCCACGCCGAGAACGCGAGCAGAACGATCCGAGGAGCGAGGCCGTAGCACGCGATCGCGAGCACGGTGAACGACCACCAGCCGGCGAGCTCGCGCGACGCGCCGGCGGCGAAGCCGTTCAACGCCTCGAGACGAAAGAACTGGGAACGCTCGATCAGCTCGAGGCTCGGGACCGCGGAAGGCGCGAGCTCGTGCCATGGCCACGCGATCGCGGCGACGATTCGGCTCACGGTCGGCGGATCGAGCGCGAGTGTCGTGCTCCAGCCGAACGCGAGGTCCGTGAACGTGATCAGCAGGAACGCGGTCACGAGCGCGGCGACGTTGAACGCGACCGCGGCAGTCTGCGACCACGTCAGCATCTGCCACTTCGCGAAGCGGCCCGATGCGGTGCGGCCGGCGCCGACCCCGACGATCCGCGCGGCGACGGCGGAGTCGGGCGCGAAACGGCGAAAGAGCGATTCGGCGAGCGCGCCGGGATTCAGCGCCGCGAGCGCGTCCTGCACGGCGCGGAGACCCGGCACGCGCGGCGGAAGCATCAGGAGCGTCAGCGCGACGAGGACGAGCTGCGGCGCGACGAGGAGCGCCAAGAGCCGCACGACGTTCACCGGATGCGTGCCGTCGTAGCGAAACGCGGCGAGCGCGACACCGATGCCGCCGACGGTGCCGAGCGCGAGCATCGTGAGCGTCGCGAGCACGCGCGCCGCGCGGAGGCGACGCCCGGCATCGGGGCGCTCGTCGATCGGAAGCGCCCGCCACCACGCCCGCACGCGGTCGACGGGATCGGCGGCGTCGAGCCCGGTCGCGAGCGCGCGGTCACGCTGCATGCGTGCCGCGTACGGCGTCGAGCGGTCGCCCTCGAGCCATAGCGGCACATCGACGGCGTCCTCGAACAAGGTGGTGTCGAGATGTCGAGATGACGTCATCGGCCTTCCGCGCGGCGCGAGCGGGCGCGCTCATGCGCCCGGCGCGACGCTGCCGTTCGCTTCGCCGAGGCCCGGCCGGAACCTGAGGCCGCGCTCGGCGCGACTCGGCGGGCTCGGCACTTACTCCGTACGCCAGACGCTCCGCCAAATCTCCTCGGGATCAGGCCGCTGGAAGAAAGGCATGCCGAAATCGTCCTTGAGATCGATCAGGAACTGATTGTTTTCCTGGCAGATGTACTCGGCGAGCTCGGCGCCCTCGAGCCACTCGATGTCCCACGCGATCGTCCACGGCTCGCTGTACGCGCCCGGATCGATCAGGGTCGCCTCGTAGTGGAGCGTGTCGCGGTTCGGCCGCGTGATCCGCTCGATCGTGCGCAGCTCGTCCGTGTGCATGTAGCCGCCGAAGTTGAGCCACGTCTTCTCGTTGAAGCCGACCGTCTCGATCACGAGCGTGTCGCCTTCCCAGTGGCCGACCGAGTAGCCGAAGTAGGTCGGCGTGAGCGTATCCGGATCGGGCAGCTCGCGCCCGTCCATGTGAATCTCGCGCCAGACGTGTGCGCCGCCCTCGAAGATCACGACGATGCGGTCATTCTGCTGGATGATCTCGGCCGGATACGGCGTGCCGAACGCCCGCGGACCGCCCGGCGGCAGGCAGAAACCCTGCGGATCGTACGCGACGTTATTCGACTTGTTGTACTCGTACATCGCGCGCGTCCACGGCAGGAACGGCACGTCTTCGCGGCCGACGAGCTGGCGGCCAAAGTCCGTGACCCACCACAGGTTCCAGATGCCGTTGCCGCCGAGGTCGACGGTGCCGTCGGGAAGGCGCGGTGTCGGCGCCGAGGCCGCCTTCGCGGCGTCGCCCGGCGGTTGCGCAACCGCGGACGTCAGTCCGAGCGCAGCCGCGGCAGCGGCGGCCAGGGTCGAGCGCTTTCTCATTGTTCGATGTCCTCAGTCACGCACGTGTCGGACACCTTTTCCCCGCCCGGAAAAAGGTGTCCGACACAAGGCGAGGCTCAGCTGTCCTCGTTCTGCCCGTTGAAGAGCCGCTTGCCGTTCGCGAGCACGACCGAGCGTGCGTTGCCCTTGAAGCTGCCGTCCCGCGCGCGGGATCCGCTGACCGTGACGACGTCGCCGACTTTCAGCGAGTCCCGCGTCCAGCCGCGTCGCATTAGACCGTTCGGGCTGCCGAGCTCGAGCGCCCAGTTCTGGTATTCGCCGTTCTCGCCTTCGACGTCGATGTAGAAGAAAGTGTGCGGATTCATCCACTCGACCTTCGTCACGACGCCGGTCAGCTCGATCGGGCTGTTCGCGTCGAACTCTGCGGCAAACGAATGATGAGCTGCGGCATGCCCGGCTACGATAAAGGCGCCGAGTGCCACGAGCAGCGCGGCGGCTTTCGTTCTCATCGATCCAATCTCCATGTCGACGGCCGAAATGGCCGTTCCCCCAAAGGCCTGCCCAAGTCTAGCAGCGGCGCCAGGGCCCGGACAGGCCGGCCGCCGCGCGCATCCGGGCATTTCGCGGACCCGAGTCTTTAGATAGTTCAATAGCGACAAGCAGTCGTCAGTTCAGAACCAGCGCGAAGCGGCCGGTTTCGTCGCCGTGCTGGTAGGTGCCCGTGTACCTCCGGTTCGTCCACGAGCCCAGGTTCTCGAGCTTGCCTCGAGCGACCCAGAGGGCAGTGGTGCCGTCGTCCTTCGGCATCTCGGCCTCGATCGTCATCGTCCACGTGTCGTAGTCGATCTCGGCACGTTTTACCGGAACGGCGTTGCGGCCGGGATTGATCGTGCCGACGATCTGCCGATTCTCCCAGTCGAGGAGCAGCAGTATTCGATTGCGGTCCTCCTCGCTCGTCCCCCAGTAGCCGATCCACGAGCCCTTTGCGGGGTGACCGACCTGAGCGATCGCCGGCATCGCCGCGGCGGCGAGCAGCGCGATGCCCGCCCGACGCAACCTCGTTGACTTCATTCGACGGCTCCGTATGGCTTGTGTCGTTTTCAGCGCCGGACTATACCATCGCCGCCGATTTTGAGCCGAAGCCGTGCACGGCTTCGCGGTGCCGAATACCGACCCCGGCGCTCGGGCGCACCGCACGGCGATAATGCGAAGCCGGAACACTGAAAGGCTGCCTCATGCTCGTCGACCTCGCCATCGTCTTCGGCCTCGTTCTGCTGAACGGGGTCTTCGCGATGTCGGAGCTCGCCGTCGTCTCGTCCCGCAAGAGCCGGCTGCAGAGCCTTGCGCGGCGCGGCGTCCGCGGTGCCCGCACGGCGCTCGCGCTCAGCGAGGATCCGACCGCGTTCCTGTCGACGGTGCAGATCGGCATCACGCTCGTCGGCATCCTCGCAGGTGCGTTCAGCGGCGTCGCGCTCGGCGAGGAAGTCGCGGACTGGCTCGCGCGCTTCGGAGCGATCGCGCCCTACGCCGAGCCGATCGCGATCGGCACGATCGTCGTGGCCATCACTTACGTCACGCTGATCGTGGGCGAGCTCGTCCCGAAGCGGATCGCGCTCAGGCGTCCCGAGCGGATCGCGGTCGTCATCGCGCCGCCGATGCAGATGCTGTCGCGCATCGCGAGCCCGCTCGTGTTCGTGCTGAAGCATTCCACGGAAGGCGTGATGCGGCTCCTGCGCCTCGGCGGGGGACAGGAGGCGCCGGTCACCGAGGAAGAGGTGCGGATGCTGATCGCCGAGGGCACGCGTGCGGGCGTCTTCCTCGCCACGGAGCGGGAGATGATCGAGGGCGTGCTGCGTCTCGCCGACCGGCGCGTGCGTGCGATCATGACGCCGCGCCAGGAGGTCGTGTGGCTCGACGTGACGGCGTCGCCCGAGGAGATCGTGCAGACGATCTCCGAGCACCACGCGTGGCGCTATCCCGTCTGCCGCGAAACGATCGACAATCCGATCGGCGTCCTGGACGTCCGTGACCTTGCCGAGGCGCTGCTCAAAGGCCAGGGTGTGCGTCTCGCCGATCTGATCGTGCCGCCGCTCGTCGTCCCGGAAGGCATCTACGTGCTGAACCTGCTCGACCTGTTCCGCACGGAGGGCGCGCAGATGGCGATCGTGATCGACGAGTACGGCGCGACGGAGGGCATCGTGACGCTCGCCGACATTCTCGAGGCGATCACGGGAGAGCTGCCGGAGCGGGGCGAAGAGCCGGACGTCGAGCTCGTCCGACGCAGCGACGGCTCATGGCTCGTCGACGGCGCGTACCCGATCGACGAGTTCGAGGACCGTCTGCGGCTTCGTGGGCTGCGCGACGACGGAGACTTCGACACGGTCGCGGGCTACGCGCTGCACCGGCTCGAGCGCGTGCCGAAAGTCGGCGACAGCTTCACGACGCCGCACGGCCGCTTCGAGATCCTCGACATGGACGGGAATCGCATCGACAAGGTGCTGTTCGTCCCGAATCCCGACCCGCCCCCGCCGGCGGAGTAGCGCGCGTTCCGAATCTGCTCAGCGTTCTTCGTCGATTCTGCGGAGCGCATCCGCGGCGAGATCGGGCCGAGCGTTCAGAATCCTCGCGACGCGGTCGAATTTTTCGGGCGTCCAGCCGTGCCGCTCGAGGATTGCGAGACTGTCCGTCTGCAGCCGCGTTTGAATCTCCTGCGCCTCGCGTTCCGAGTCGGCCTCCGCGATCGCACGCTCGTAACGGCGCGCCACGCGCTCGAGGGCCACGTAGATTTCCGCGAAAGTCTCGATGTCGTCGTCGCTCACCTCGTCGGCCGCCTCGGGCTCCGCGAGCCCCGCTGTGCCCAGCGGTAGCGGGAGGCCGGGAACGGGCGCTTGCATCTCGGCGGGAGCGCTCGCCGTGTCGCCGATCGGTCGGGACGCGTCTTGATCCGGCTGCGCCGTAGCCGCGAGCGCAGCGAGCGCACCGAGCGGCGCAAAGCGCATCGACGCGGTTTGCCGTCGCGGTGCAGTGCTCGAGCGCCGGGAGCGAAGTTTCAACGCGTCAATCCTCTTCCGGTATCCAGATCCCGCGGTCGCAGCGCAGCAGAGTCTGACCGCTTCGAATCATCTCGCCATGCGTGAAAGTGCGGCCGTTGAAATAACAGAGCGCGTCCCCTGCAATCGATTCCCGCAGCGCCTCCGTGTCTTCGTCCATCTCCCACGCGATCGGAGAATTCTTGAGCTCGGGATCCTGTGCCCCGAGATCCGCGGGTCTTCGCGCCATCGTGCCTCCCAGCCGAAAACGAATCCGGGCCCACGGTGCAAATTCCATGCCCCGTGGCATGAAGCTTGCTCGTCGTGGCCGCTCGGAACCGGAGGAGTCGGATGGTCGAACAACGGGGAGCGACCGGCGCTTCCTGCTGGGTCGCGACGGCCGCGGAGCGGTCTGCGCACGCGCCGCTCGCGGGTGCCGCGCGAGCCGATGTCGCCGTCGTCGGAGGCGGCATCGTCGGCGTCACCACGGCGCTCATGCTCGCCCGCGCCGGCCGCGACGTGAGGTTGATCGAGGCCGACCGCGTCGGCCGGGCCGTCACCGGAGGCAGCACGGCAAAGATCACGTCGCAGCACGGCCTGATCTACGACGAGCTCGAGACGCGGCACGGGCGAGACGCGGCCGCGCGGTACGCGAGGTCGAACGAGGCCGGCCGTTCATGGATCGCAAATGAGGTCGAGACGCTTCGCATCGAGTGCGACTACGAGTCTTGCGCAGCCTACATCTACGCGACGAGCGCCGCGGCGGCGCGCGCCGTCGAGCGCGAGGCCCGCGCGGCGCAACGTGCCGGTCTTCCGGCAAGTCTCGTGAACGAGTGCGACGGCCTGCCGTTCGAAACCCGCGCGGCCGTGCGCTTCGATGATCAGGCGCAGTTTCACCCGGTGCGCTATGTCGAGGCGCTTGCCGCGGACCTCGTCCGGCACGGCGCGACGATCCACGAGTCGACGCGAGTCCTGGACGTCGAGAGCGGCAGGCCGCTCCGGGTCATCACCTCGAACGGGCGCGTCGACGCCGATCACGTCGTCATCGCGACGAACTTGCCCTTTCTCGATCGCGGCGGCTTCTTTGCGCGCGCGTTTCCGTATCGGCACATGGCGCTCGCGGCGCCCGTGCCCGAGGACCGCGTGCCGCCCGGCATGTACTTGAGCGCCGATTCGCCGACGCGGTCGTTCCGCACGGCACCGTGGCAGGCAGGTGAGCGCTTGCTCGTCGTGATCGGCGAGGCGTTCCCGACCGGTAATGCCGATACGTCGCAGCGCCTGGCCGACGTCGAGACGTTTGCACGGCAGCACTTCGGCGTCGATGCGCCGCGCTTCCGCTGGGGTAATCAGGACTACTACTCGGCCGATGGGATTCCGTACATCGGTCCGATCCTTCCGGGACAGACGCGGATCCTCGTCGCGACCGCCTTCAATGCATGGGGCATCACGACGGGCACGGCGGCCGCGATGATCCTGAGCGACCGGCTCGCCGGTCGCGACAACGAGTGGGCGCCGCTCTACGACTCACGGCGGATCGGATGGCGCGGCGGGTCCCGGGCGCTCGTTCGCAAGAACGTAGCCGTCGCGACCAGCTGGCTCGCCGAGCGGCTCGAGCAGGCCCCGCCGCGCGAAGCCCGGTCGTTGCGTCCGGGCGAGGGCGCGATCGTTCGCGCCGCGGACAAGGCCGCCGCAGCGTATCGAGACGAGGGCGGCACACTCCACGTGTTCGACGCGACGTGCACGCACATGGGTTGCCGGCTCCGCTGGAACGACGTCGAGCGGAGCTGGGACTGCCACTGCCACGGCTCGCGTTTCGAGGCGACCGGAGCCGTCCTGAACGGCCCCGCGGTCCACCCGTTGCGGCCGCTCGAAGGGAAAGACGAAACCGGATGAGCAGCGCGGCGAGGCTCGCGCGACGGCCGGGCAAAGGGCGGTCCATTGCGGCCCGGGGCATCGCGCTCGCCGCGGCCGCCGGGCTGCTCCCGGGCTGCCTGCACGCGCCGGCCCGTTACGCGGGCGGCAATGCGCTCGCGGCTGCGGTGGCGGCGCTCGAGCTGCCGGAGGACGCCGCCGTGCTCGTCGGAGGCGGCGACATCGCCGACTGCGACGACCTCGCCGGCGCGCGCGCGACCGCGGAGCTGATCGAGCTCGTGCTCGAACGCGCGACGGAGGCGATCGTATTCACGACCGGGGATCACGCGTACCCGAGCGGGACTCCGACCGAGTACGCTGCGTGCTATGCCCCGACGTGGGGTCGATTCAACGCACGAACGGCGCCGACGCCCGGTAACCACGACTACGAGACGCCGGGCGCAAGCGGTTACTTCGCTTACTTCGACGTGTTCACGGCACGGCCGGGCGCTCGTCCGACCGGCTACTACGCGTTCGAGCACGGCACGTGGCTCGTCGTCGTGCTGAACAGCCTGCTCGCCGTCGAACCGGGAAGCGCGCAGCTCCGGTGGCTCGAGCATCTCCTGGCCGAGAACCGGACGGAATGCATCGTCGCGATCTGGCACCATCCGCTGCGGAGCTCTGCACTCCACGGCTACTTGCCGTGGGACGTCGGCCGCGACACCGTCGCGTTCTGGGACGTGCTAGAGCGTCACGGGGCCGACGTCGTGCTGAACGGCCACGATCACGTCTACGAGCGGTTCGCGCAGCTCGACAGTCGGGGCCGGCATGGCGGCGGCATGCGTCAGTTCACCGTCGGGACCGGCGGGGCAGGGCTGCACCCGATCGTGCGACAGCGGCGCGGCAGCGAGTACCTGACGAACGACGTCCACGGGGTGCTCGTGCTCGCGCTGGGACAGGGCCGATACGACTGGGCATTCATCGGCGTCGACGGTTTCGTGCACGACCGGAGCCCCGCGTCCGTCCCGTGCTGAGGCGGCGACACCCGCGCGGCGCCTCTTCCGGCTCGTCGCCCGGAAGCTCCTCCGGGTCCTCGACGGGAATCTCGTCCGGTTGGGGCGGCGGCGGCTGGGCCGGCTCCGGAGGCCACTCTGGCGGCCCGCCCGGCGGGGGCACGTCCCCGGGCGGATTCCACTCGGCGCGGAGCGGCAGGGGCCGGCGCTCGGTCGACGTTCGTCCGTGCTCCGCCGTCCACGGCGTCCGGTCCTGCACGGCACGCGAATCGCCGCAGCCCTGCGATGGGCGCGAATCGCGGCGGCCCTGCG
>CAZKNH010000055.1:21034-25147 GCA_964553875.1 uncultured Gammaproteobacteria bacterium
GCCCTGCGATGGGCGCGAATCGCGGCGGCCCTGCGATGGGCGCGAATCGCGGCGGCCCTGCGCGGGACGCGGATCGCCGCGGCCTTCGGCGGGCCGGCCTGCCGGCGCACGCGGCGGGGTCGAGCGGCCGGACCGCGCGCCGCCGACGGTTCTCGCGGCGGGCTGGCCCCGCCGCGACCGCCAGAGTCCATTCCGGCCGCCGGTGTGCTTCCTCATCATTCATCCAGTCTAGACGACCTGCCGGCCGAAGCCAGAGGCGCGGCTGCGGATGGGCCGCCCTCCGCCGGCACGGTTGGAACGACTTTTGAATGCGGCGACGGGGGCCGATCACCGCTTGGGGGGGAGAACGCGTCCATGGCCAGCAAAAATCCGATGCCAATCAACGCCGCCGGAGCCGCGCTGCTCGCCCTGCTCGCAGGCTGCGACAGCGGCGGCGGGCCCGTGCTGGCGCAGCCGACGGCGCCCGGGCCGAGCCTGTTCGTCGTCGGCGACAGCCTGTCCGACATCGGGAACGCGGCCGCCGTGGCCGACTATCTGCTCGGTCAGCCGATGTATCCCGAGCCGTCGATCGGCCTGTGCCACCCGGCCGAGCGTATGCTGCTCGACCGCGATTGTGCCGACATCCTGTATCGGCGCAGCCGCGTCAGCGACGGACCCGTCGCCGTCGAGCAACTCGCGACCCGTTTGGGCGTCGCGCTCGAGCCGTCTTTCCATACGGTGCCCGACCGTCCGGTCGTCGGCACGAACTACGCGGTCGCCGGCGCGAAGGCGCGCGGCACGACGCCACGGGATCTCGCGCATCAGGTCGACCGCCTGATGCTCGACCACGGCGCGCGGCTGCCGCAGGGGGCCGTCGTGGTCCTGATGATCGGCGGCAACGACGCGATCGACGCGCTGCAGGCCGCCGCGCTGCCCGACCTCGCCGACCCGACCGAAGGGCTGCCCGATCCGCTCGATTCCGCGCCGCCGGCCGATCCGCCGTCCGGGGCGCCCGATACGGAGCCGGCCGCTATCGCCGCGGCGGCGGTCGGGGCGATCGTCGAGGCCGCGAGCCGACTGCTCGACACCGGCGCCTGCGTCATCGCCGCGAACGTGCCGGACCTCGCCCGGCTGCCGGCCGTGCGCGACACGGCGGAGCAGACAGGCGTCGACGTCCCGGCCGCGGCCGCTCTCGCGTCGGAGATCACGACGCATTTCAACGCCGATCTCGCCGAGCGGCTCGGGCAGTTGGCCGACACGCATCCGAGCGGGGCGTCCCTCGTGTCGTTCGACCTGTATGCAGGG
Organism: uncultured Gammaproteobacteria bacterium; assembly: GCA_964553875.1. Classification (GTDB taxonomy): domain Bacteria; phylum Pseudomonadota; class Gammaproteobacteria; order Steroidobacterales; family Rariloculaceae; genus ZC4RG20. The sequence continues at coordinate 22,319 of CAZKNH010000055.1, forward strand.
TTTCAGGCCGCGCTCGAGGCTGCGGCGGCGGCTGGCGCGAACGTCACCCACGCATGCTTCGACAGCGAGCGCTACATCGGCTCGACCCTCGGCGAGCGCAGCTTCGATCCCGGGTGCGAGCCCGCGCCCGACGCGGCTGCGCCGGGCTTCGACGGGTTCTTCTTCTGGGACGGCATCCACCCGACCGGAATGGCGCACGCGGCGCTCGGGTCGGCGCTCGTCGACACGTACGAAACGCGCTGCGCGGCCGCGTTCCCGACCGCGCGCTGATCAGCGATCGGCCGGGGCGCCGGCCTCGCGGAGCTTGCGCATGATGCGGTCCTCGATCCACTGCGCGCTCCACCAGTCGATCGGCGTCACGGCCTGCCCGCCCAGCAGCATCGTGAAGTGCAGGTGGTCTCCGCCGGCGAGGCCGGTCGTGCCCGTTCGGCCGATGCGCTGATCGAGCTCGACCATGTCCCCGACATTCACGTCGATCGACGACAGATGCGCGTACAGCGACTGCACGCCCATGCCGTGGTCGATGATCACGCAGTTGCCGTAAATGCCGAGCCAGCCGGCGTACACGACGCGGCCGCGGTTCGCGGCGAGCACCGGCGCCGCCGCCGTCGACGCGAGGTCGAAGCCGAGATGCACCTGCTGGTCGACCTCGCGGCCGTCATATACGTAGGTACGCTGGTCCGCAAAGCCGGCCTCGACCGCCGTGTTGATCAGCTGCTTGAACGGCCCGCGCCAGAGGATCTCGGGCGCCGTCTCGGCGGCGAGCGCCGCGATCGCCTCGTTGTTCAGACGGCGGAGGTCGCGGTTGATGCGCAGATAGGAGGCGAGCAGGTCGGACGGATCGTCCACGTCGAGCTCCGGCGTGTTCTGCAGGATCGCCGGGACGACGCGCGACAGGAAGCGGTCGTCGAGGTTGATACGGCTTCGCCGGAATTCCTTCGGGAACACCCGGTAGTCGAAGACGGCGGTGGATTCGTTGCCGTAAGCGTCGCGCGCGAAGATTCGTATCGGCGTGTCGACCGGCTGGTTCCACAGAAGCGCGAAGAACGCGACGCGGAGCGCGGGATCCGACGTCTCGATCCCGGCCCCGGTTGCCGGGAAGCCGGGGTACTCGATGTCGCCGACGCGCACGCCCGACTCGACGTCCGCCGGAGCGGCGCGATACACGACCATTTCCGAGCCGCCGTGGTTCACGTAGTGGAACGAGGACAGCACGGCAATCTGCGGCGGCGTGAGGCGCACCTCGAACTCGCGGCTCGCGGTCGTTTCCGCCTCGCGATAGCCGAAGAGGACCGGCCTCGCGGCCGTCACGTGCAGCGTCGCGGTGCCGGCGCGCAAATCCGGAAAGTCGCGCTTGCCGAGGGGCTGCGACAGCACCACGTGATCCTCCCCGACGCGGTCGAGCGCGAGGTCGTTATCCGCGGCGAGCACGAATACCGGGATGCGCAGGCCGTCCTGCTCGACATGAACGTCGAGGCGCGTGAGTGCGCCGCCCGGCGTGTCGATTGCAATGGACAGCCGCCCGGTCTGCCCGACGACCGCGGGCTCCGTGATCTCCACGACCGGACCTTCGGCGCGTCCGGCCATGACCCAGGCGCCGGCCGCGGCGAGCACGGCGAGCGCGAAAACGATGGCTAGCGTTCGCATGCGCGTGATTGTAAGGACCGGCACGCGGAAATCCACGCGTACCGGAGCGGCGCCTCGCGTGTCGCTTTCTTCCGACGAGTTGCCTCCGCACCGGTCCGCGCTTAAGAATGTTTAGCGCATCTATTATTCTCGATCGCTGTCACTTTCTGCGCCATGCGGCTAGAATATGTCAAATCAACAAGAATAAGAGCGTCAGGACAGCGATGGTCTCGAACGAGCCGACCTTCCTCCTCGACTGGGCACCGGACGCCGTCATCGTCACCCGCTCCGACGGATCGGTCGCCTATGTCAATCCCCGCGCCGAGGACCTCTTCGGCTATCGCAGCGAGGAGCTGAAGGACAAGCCGCTCGAGCTTTTGATTCCCGAAGGGCTCTCGGGCGGGACGCTCGTATCGTCCCCGCGCCAGCACCTGAGCCGTATCGTCATGTGTGCCCACCGCGACGGCACGCGTTTCGCGGCCGCGGCCCGCTGGCGTCCCGTGCCGGCCGAGGAGGGCGCCTTCGTCGTCTTCTCCGTCAGGAACCTCGACGACGAGGACCGCGCGCCGGAGACCGACACGCCGGCACGTCGCGGCGACGACGAGCGCGTCGAGCTCGTCGCGCTGCTCGCGCACGACGTACGGGAATCGCTGCAGGCCGTGCAGTATCTTTGCGAAGCGTTCCGCGCTCATGCGCCGGCCGAGGCGGCCACGGTCAAGGAGATCGTCGGCTCGGTTTGCCGGCTCCTCGATCGCTTTGCGCGCTACACGAAGGCGGCGATCGAGCCGATCGTCGAACCGTGCCGGATCGACGAGATGCTCGCGACCCTCGGACGCGAGCTGATGCCGCTCGCGAAACGGAAGGGACTGCGCCTGTCCGTCGACGGCACCGAGGAAGTCATCACGACCGACCCCGTGCTGCTTCGCGAGCTGCTGCACAACCTCGTCTCGAACGCGATCCGCTACACGGAAACGGGCGGTGTGGACGTCCGCTGCCGCGCCGACGCGGATTCCGTTCGCGTCGACATCACCGATACCGGCGTCGGGATCGCCGGCGAGCGGCTGGTCACGTTGCTGCCTCCCGAAGGGGGAGAGAGCGTCGCCGAATCCGCGAAGGATCCGGTGCTCGACGACACGCTGACGCGCGACCTGCGCGCCGCGTCGCTGCTCGGCGCTTCCGAGCGCGGCGCGGATCGCGAACGCC
>CAZKNH010000056.1:0-8659 GCA_964553875.1 uncultured Gammaproteobacteria bacterium
TGCCGCCCCCGATGCCGGCCCAAAGGCCCGGGCGCGAAACGCCGCCGCCCGTGCCCGAAGAGGACCGCGAACCGCCCGATTGCCCGTCGCCGCCACTCCCCGTGTTATCGGCCTGAGCGAGCATGATCGGCGTCCCGCCGCCCCAACCGTCGGCCGCCGCTCCAATGTCCGCCCCCTCCCCCTCGACAACCTCGGCCATCGCGCTTTCAAGGGAAGACAGGGCAGCGATCTGCTCTTCGACCGGCAGATCGAAGAAACCTTCGACCTCTACGGCCGCCCCGTTGCTTTCGAGAACCAGATCCTCCCCATGGTCACCGCCTCGATGAGCACGAAGATCGGCCGGTACACGGCCCGTGCGCGGATCCACGACCTCGAGCCGCTGGCCTTGCGCGAGACGCACCAGCGTCCGCCCCTCCACCACATTCTTCTCAACGAGCTCAGAGCGACCGGCTGCGTCACGGATAACGATTCGCATAAAATTCTCGCCTTGTTGTCTACCGGGGTTGTCTTCGGGGGTTGTCCACTAGCCCTGCTCGGGGACTTCAAATGCTCCCAAGCGAAGCGGTCGATCGGTTTACCCAGACGTATCTTGTCGAAACTCCGCTCGAACGATCTGCGTAAACTCGGCCGCTTACTTAGGCCGGAATGGTAGAGCGGTGCATGCGACGCTGCTGAAGGAATAGATGCATTTGGCAACGATCTCCGGCCCGGCGCGCTCGCCGCTTTTCTTCGGCAGACGTGCCTTCTCGCCGCAAGAAATCTCCCTAGGCCCGGGGGGAGATACGTGCATTGCGTGAGTGATCGCACCGGGAGCCCGGCGAGAGACGAACGAGATGGGTCCGGATGTGCTGGGTCCGGCTAGCAGGCCGAATGTCGTCGACAGGAGCATGCCCGCCGGTGGCACCCGGCGGGCGAGGCGTGCTCGAGAACGATGCCGTCAGGTCACTGCGGGACGAGGCTCAACGCCGATAGCGAGTGGAAGCCAGATCATGCATGCGGCCGAGCGCATTCTGAAGGAAGTCGGAGACCAGCTCCTGGCCCTTTGGCGTAAGAGATACGAAATCGCGGCGCGCGTCCTTCGGATCGGGGGTCCTGACGACGTATCCGCGCTCGGCGAGATCGTTTATTCTGCGTAACAGCGTGGTAGCCGATACGCTGCCGCTCGAGATCATCAGCCCAGAGACGGATACGCGCTGCCTGAGCCGCTCCACGCGGGCGAGCTCGAGCAGCAAATCCCAGGCGACGTCGTCCAGCCTGTGCTGCGCATAGCGGGCGCGCGTCTCACGCAGCACTTCGATGGTATCGAGTATTGCGGAATCGTCGGTCGCGTACGGACCTTCGGCCGCCGCGTCGAGCATCGGCAAGGAGCCCGCCGCAGCGCCGGACGCGGCGAGCTCGCGCAGATGCCCGGTCAACTCTTGCGACTCCCGGATCAAGCGCTCGACCCGCTCGAGCGGCGACTCGTAACCTCGGCGATCCGCCTCGGCCTCCATCAGCGCCCGCTCGACGGCCGCGCAGAGATCGGGGATGCGAACCGGCTTCATCAAGAAATCGCAGACGCCCAAGCGAAGCGCGTCGACGACCAAATGCAAAGAAGGCTGTGCGGTCAGCAACAGAAAGCGCGGGCAAGGCCTATTCAAAGGCTCGGCCGAAAGCTTGCCGATGAATTCGAGCCCGTTCATGCCCGGCATGAAGATGTCGCTGACGACGACGGATACGGCTTCGTTCTGAATTGCCCGTCTGAGCGCGTCCTGCGGATCGTTCGTCGTATGGCATCGGTAGCCCGCGTTCGTCAGCGCAGCGGAGAGAATGTTCAGTATGGTTTGGTCATCATCGACCAGGAGCAGCTCGCCTGCCGCGGACGATCGCCTCGGTGCGGCCGCCGTCGCTTCTCGCGCCCGGCGCACCGCGGCCGAGGTCTCGATCCGTCGCCGCGGCTCCAACTTGGCGGCTTGAATGGAAACGGTGGAAACGCTGTTCAACTTCCTTGGCTCGTCGAGTTTCACTTTCGATACGAATCCGGTGTCAACCGGGAACGTCCGAAAAGCAGACGCCGGCTGCAGCGGCGAGCGCATTCTCGGATCTCGAAAAGCCCGTTTTCTATGACCCAGAGCGCATTCTCGCTCTTAGCGTGACCAACCGTCGGATGTAACACACGTCTCGCCGAAGATACCGTCACAATGCATGTAGCGCCCCGAGCGAATTCGTCGCTCGCATACGCGCACGCATGTCGCGCGAATCGCCTGCTCGCGATTCGAAATGCCCGTCGCGCGAAATGCATCACATCAGTTCCGCGTCGAATTGATAGACTGACCCCGCGTGCCGCGCTCGCAGCCTTTCGATCGGGTCTGCCCGCTGAGAATCACCTTCTTCTATCGAACAGCGCCCAAACATTCATGCTTTTCGCACGTTCGAACATTGCTTCAAGTGTTTATCTACTACTCGGCTGCTTAGAAGTGCTGCGGACATCGATGCGCTTGGACAGAGTCGATCATCAGGCCGCCCTTCCATCGCATAAGAGCTCGCGCGGCAAATGACTCTTCCCGCTCTGCTTCTTCTCTGTCTTTCCGCAATCGTGCTGATGCTCGCCTTCGTGCGAGGTCCGATGGTCGCTCTGCCTTTGCTCGCATTGCTTGCAGGGGCGTATATCAGCGGCCTTCTCGAGTATCCGCAGCCCGCTCCGCTCGCAGGTGCGGTCGGCGTCGGGCTCCTGCTGGCTCGCGGGCTCGCGCCCGGCCTTGCGACATTGGTTCTCTTTCTCTATTGCATTACTCACCGCGTCGCAGCCGGTCTACTCGGTAATGCGGCCGCTCTGGACGTCGCCGGGCTCGTCGTGCACACGAACGCGATCGTCGCGAGCGGTCTGCTTGCCGCCATCGCGGCGGCGGCATTCGACAAACGCCCGCGTCTCAATTGGTTCCACGTCACGTACGCTCCGCTCGTCGCGAGCGCGGCCCTGCCATCGGCGATCCTTCTCGCCGGGCCGGAGCTCGTGTCCCCGACGAAGACCTGGCTCGCCGCCGCGCTCGTGGCCCTCGTCGCCTGCGGGAGCCACGCCTTGGCGTCCTATCTTCGGTCGGAGCCGCTCGCTGCGAACCTACCAACGGTCGGCGGCCGGCGGCTTCGTTTCCCGTATCCCGTCGAGCTGCGGCGTCAACTGGCGCGTTTCAGGCGCGCGGTACGCGACGGGGAATCGATCTCTACGTTGCCCGGCGCTCCCAAGCCTGGAGACGCCCGCCCCGTCGAAATCGAGCCCGGCCCCGCCGATTCGAGCAAGGCCGCGGGCACCTCGTCGCCGCATGTGAAGCGTATGCGAGCCGCCTTGACCGAGTGCCATGTGCGGTTCTCGACGCTCTTCGAGAATGCGCCTCATGCGGTGCTGTTCACCGACCTTCACGGCAAGATCATCTCCGCGAATCGAGCCACGAAAAAGGTCCTCGGATTCGCTTCGTCGTCCCTGCTCGGGACGGATATCAAACGTCTGATCCCTCCGGGCTCCGACAAGACTTCACACCCGCTCGACCTCGACGTCCTGATCAAGGCGCCCGGCGAGACGATCTCGATTCACAGCGACGCGGACGTGCTCCGCCAGGACGGCAGCACGATTCGCACCGCCATCCTCGTCAACGAAGTTGCCGGGTCGCGCAAGTGCAAGTATGCGATCCAGATTCTCCTTACGGACGAGGTCGAGCGCGCGGAGAAGCTCTTAAGGAAAGTGCGTGCGACCGCCCGCGCGAGCTCCGAGGCACGCATCGAAACGCTTGCCGCAATGAGCCATGAGCTTCGGACTCCATTGCACGGGCTGATCGCAACGCTCGATATGTTGCGAGATGAGCCCCTGACAAAGGAAGGCTCGCGCCAGCTCGCCGTCGCAAAAACCTCCGCCAATAGCCTGCTGAACCTGGTCAATGACGTGCTCGACATCGCCCGAATGAAGGGGTCCAAGTTTCCGCTCAAGGCAGAGCCCTTCAGCATAACCGACGTGCTGCTCGAAACGATCAACGAGTTCAGAGCCCGCGCGCTCGCGAAAGGCCTCGATATGACCTACGAAATCACTGCCCACGACTTGCCAAAGAGCCACATCGGAGATCGACAGCGCGTCAAGCAGGTGCTCGCGAATCTCCTCTCGAATGCGATCAACTTCACGTCGTACGGCGGCGTCTCCGTCCGTCTTGGGCGGGAAGCGGGCACGATCATCCTCGACGTGTCGGATACGGGCCCGGGGGTCCCGGCGGCCTACGTCAACTCCATCTTCGAACCCTTCATTCGAGCGAAAACCGATGGGGCCTCCGGCACCGGGCTTGGCCTCTCGATCAGCCGACAACTGTGCAGAGCAATGGGCGGCGACCTCGTGCTTCTCTCCACGGGCTCTTCCGGCTCGACGTTTCGTGTGACGCTGAAGCTCGAGGAATCCGACGAACAAGCACCCGAGGAGCACAGCGGCAGGCTCTATATGAACCCCGCAGGAAAGATCCTCGTCGTCGAGGATCACCAGATCAACCAGTATGTCGTCAAAGCCATGCTCGAATCCTTGGGCTGCACCACGACGATGGTGTCCAGCGGATCCGATGCGCTCGAGGTCTTGAAACGGGAGCAGTTCGATCTCGTCCTGATGGATTGCCGTATGCCAGGGCTCGACGGGTACGAAACGACCCGCCGCGCGAGGCGCGCGTTACAGGTCAGAACGCCGATCGTTGCCATGACGGCGAACGCCTCGGAGGAGGAACGCCAAGCTTGCCTTGATGCCGGCATGGACGACTTTCTCCCGAAGCCGTTCAAACGCTCTCAGTTGAGCAGCGTTCTATGCAAGTGGCTCGATTCGCGGGTGCAGAAGGGCGTGCTCGGCACCGCAGCGGACGCGACGATCGATAAGGACATGTTCGACGAGCTGTGGGAGAGCCTGGGGTGGCAGGAGAGCTCGATGCGGACGATTTGCGAGAGCTTCCTCGAGACGATCGACGCGTGCACACGCTCCATCTCGGAGGGCGAGACTGATGACATCTCCCGGCACCTGCACACGCTCCGAGGAACGTCGGCGATGATTGGAGCACGTGAAGTGAATCGGATCGCGTCGGAGATTCAGTCGTACGTCAAAGCCGGCCGTAGTGAAGGGCTGAAAGAGCTGGCGGCGGAGCTGCGGACGGCCGGCACGACGTTTCGAAACGCGTTCTACGATCGGCTGAACGATAAGCTCGGCTATGCCCGGCCGTCGGGCAGCCGTGATCGGCCGAGCCGCTGACGCGACTCGTGTTTCGACATAGGCTCCGGCCGGCCCATCGCGAATCCTTGCGCGTAGTCGACACCGCAATCCTGAAGGATCGGAAGGACCCCGGCATCTTCGACGAACGGGGCGATGACCCTCGCCCCCGTCACGCCCGCCAGATGAGCGAGACTTTGCAGGAACCTCCGGTGCATCCTGTCCGTCGCTATACCACGGACGAGCGAGGGGCTGACTCGAAGATACGCCGGCCGCAGCTCCTTCAGAGCGCTCACCGACAACGGCTCGCCGAACTGCTCCAACATCAGCTCGCAACGCAATGCCCTGACCGTTGCCGCGAGACGACGGCTCGCGAGCGCGTTCTCGTACACGGCCTCCTGCCTTATCGCGAGGCACAACGTTCGATGGGGAAGCGCGTGTTTCTCGATGCACGCTCGCAGCCGCTCCGGGAAGCCGGGTTCCGCGAGCGTCTCATCCGACAACCTCACGACGAACCACCGCGTCCGCCCGCCGCTGCAGCGGAACACGTCGGAGCTCAACAGAGTGCCGAGCACCGACAGGTCGAAGGTTGCTGACAGGTTGTACTCCCGCACCGCCGGCATGAATGCGCTCGGAGCGTAAAGCTTGCCGTCGACTCCGGCATACCGAGCCAGAACATCGAAACGGACCCGGCTTCCCTCCGTGCGACCGATCGGCACGATCCGCTGGCAGTACAACGAAAGCGTCCCTTCCGCGAGGGCGGACTTCAACCGCGACGCCCACTGCATCGCCTCGACATTACGTCTCGAGAACCTCGGTCCCGGCTTGGCTAGCGTGACGGGACGAGACTCGGCAAGCGCCCTGTCGCAAGCATTGTCCGTCGCGGCGAGGATCGCGCTGGGATCGCATTCCGAATCGTCCACGAAAACGACGCCCGCCACAGCGCTCGCGTAATGCACGGAGCCCGCCCAATCGAGGCGCGCCGACTTGATGCGTTCGACGATGACCCAGGCCCTCTCGACCCCAGCGATTGGAGTCCGTGCGCGCAAGATGACGCCCATGGAATCCGAGTCGAGACGTGCGAGCACTTCGTTGCGCCGCATGTTGTCCCAGACGATCGCGGACACGCTCCTCATCAACTCGCGCCCGGCTCGCTTCCCGTATTGATTCTCGACCGCGGAAAGGTCGACGCGAATCCGGCATACGACGATCGGATCGTCCTCGCACGCCTGCTCGAGCCCGAGTCTCAGCGAGCGCTCGAACATGCGGGCGTTGTAGAGCCCCGTCTCGAGATCATGACACGCCTCGTACGGCAGACTCGCCGCTCTCTCGGCGGTCGCCGTGATGTCCATCACGGCGCCGCGATAGCCCAATCTCCTGCCGAGGCTGTCATGGCAGGCATGCACGCAAGTCATGCCGACGAGCTCGGAACCTTCGGGCGAGCCGAAGACGAATTCCCGCTTGAACGTTCCGCGCGCTCCTTCGAGCGCTTTGAACCATGCTTTGAATTGCCGTTGGCTGCGAAAAAATTCTGGACCAATGTCGAAGCCGGCCGCTCCGGGCTCCCGGCCGAGCATCAGGCAGAACGTCTCATTGACCGCCTTCAGTCTCCCTTCGAGGTCCAGCTCGAACAGGCCGATGCCGAGGCGCTCGTGGAGCTGCACGCCTTGCTGCCAGCAAGTGCGCAGCTCCCTTTGCCACGCCTTGCGCTCCATCGCGTGCCGTATCACGCGCAGACACAGCAACTCGTCGAACGCCCCAATGACCAGGTAGTCGTCCGCGCCATGCTCTATTGCGGCCAACGCGGCGTCGGGAGTCTCGACGAGAGCGACGAACGCCGCTTCGGGCGCCGTCTCCCGGAGGCTGGTCAGCGCCCGCTTCGCCGCGGAGCTCGTGAGCGGGAGCTCCACGATCACGGCATCGAAGTCACATTGCTCGAGCCGGGTCACGCCTGCCGTTATCGAGGATGCAGTGCTCACGCTGAGCACGGAGCTGCTGCGGGCCCATGTCTCGACTTCGGCTCTCGTCGCGGGTTTCAACGTGATCGCGAGCACCCGGACAGCGCGCGTTCCCGCCAGCCCGTTGGGACGAGGTTCGAGGCGCCGCATTCCGATCGAGACATCCATCGCAGCCTGCGCGCTTCGTTCGCCTATCTATCCGCCGCGCATGGGATATACCGAGCGAGACCGATGATCCGCGCGCGTGCCGGCGCGAACTCCGGTGCGAAGCCGACCGCGCGCCGATAGTGGTCGCACGCCGCGCGCCAGTCTTCCTGGGCCTCGGCAATCAGCCCAAGGTGGTAGGAGTGGGCCGGCGGGTCGTGGTTCGCCATCCCCGGCGTCATCAGCAGATTGCGCGCCCGCTCGTAGTCGCCCTGCGTGTAGTACGCGGACGCGAGCGCCGAGCGCAGATCCAGGTTCGACGGAGCCAGCATCGCCTGACGCTCGAGCAACTGCACCGCGCCGATGACATTGCCTTGCTCGAGCGCGATCCTGGCGCGAAGTATTGCGGCTTCCGGGTGTGCGCCGGGCTGGGCGAGCAAGCGGTCGAGCATGAGCTGGGCCACTTCCTTGCGCTGAGCCTTGTAGCTCAGCACCGCGTTGGCCATCAGGACATCCTTATGATTCGGGAACTCCATCACGAGCCGATCGAGCTCGGCAATCAGCCGTGTGCAATCGAGGGTCTCGTGAGGCGGACGCCTGATCTCGTGGCAGCCATCGCCTTCCTTCAAGTTGATCTTATAGAGCGCAAGAAGATGGCCCAACCGCTCGTTCGGATCCGGATACGCTTTCCGGTACGTATCCATGTTCGCGCAGCCGGTGATTGCCAGCGAGGCTGCTATGGCGACAACCCAACGAGCCGCCTTATAGGTAAAGTTCTCTGCCACAGCTTCACTCAACATCACTTCCGTGTAGGTCAGTGCGCTTCCCGCAGCGCACTTCACTTGTTACGTTTCTGGCGCGGCGGTCTGATCATGCGCGGAAGAGCGGCGGGATCGGGGATCCCTACCACGCTATCGAGCAGAACGTCCGGGCTCGGGTACTGCCAAAGCGCCACCTGGTCCGCCGGGTCTTGAACGATCGTCGGCGTCACGATGATCACGAGCTCGGTCGAGTAGGCGCTTCTCGACGAGTCGCGCCCGAGTAAGCCGATCCCCGGCACGTTTCTGAGACCAGGCGTGTAGGCCTCCGCGTGCTCGTCGCCCTGAGAGATCAACCCGCCGATCACGAGCGGCTGGCCGTCGCGTACCCGCATGCGCGTCTGAAGCGATCGCGTCATGAAGGCCGCCGCCTGGCTTCGGGTGCCGATTGCGCTCGTGATCTGGCGCGTGAGCGTCAGGTCCGGCTGGCTGATCTCGGGTTTGATATCGAGCGTGATGTTGTTCGCCTCATCGACGAGCGGAAAGACCTCGAGGCTCACGCCGTAGCGCTTGAACACGACGTTCGCGTACGTGCCGGGCCC
>CAZKNH010000056.1:8759-14210 GCA_964553875.1 uncultured Gammaproteobacteria bacterium
CGTACGTGCCGGGCCCCGAGAGTCCGATCCTTCCGTCGTCGCCGTCGGCGGCCGCACCCGCGTACGGTACGAATACCGACGGGACCGGAATCTGCCCGCCCACCTCGAAGACCGCCGGCTCGCCGGACAGCACGGTCAGCGTCGGGCTCGACAGCGAGCGCGAAATCCCTTCCTCCTCGAGGACCGAGAACAGCACCTCCAGCGCGAGCCGCGACGTCGCGACCTGAAAATTGTTCGTCAGCGTTCCGTTGATGACTTGCAGCGCGTTACCGATCTCCGTCTCGTCCGGAGCGAACAGCGCCTCGAGGTTGCGCGGGGCGACGATGCCGCCCGACGGCAAGCCGCCCAGTGCGCGCGCCGCGTACCGCGACGAGATCAGCGACAGGTCCGGCCGCCAGTCCCGCAGCCTCGAACGATTGATCTCGTGGATCTGCACGGCGACCCGCACCTGCGGCAGAAACCTGACGTTGATCATCGAAAGCACCCGACCGTCGGCCACGGAGAGCAGACGCGACCTGCCGATGTTCCGCTGCTCTCCGACCTGCGTACCGAGTGCGCCGCTGGCGTCGCTCACGACGCTGATCGCCGGATTCGCGTCGCCTGTGACGATGCTCGAAGCGAGACTCAGGACGCGGGTCAGCGTGACCTGATCCTTCACCTCGCCCTCGAGGACGAACGTGTCGCGCGAATCGTCGCGCACGTTACCTCGTACCAAGCGCCTGACCGTTACGTTCGGCGCCGCGGAGGCGATCGCCGCCGCGATCCGACGCTCCAGGGGCTCCGCGTCGATCTCCGTCCTGATGAGATTGATGATCGCGGTCCGCGGCGCCGCTGCCGCGATCCCGCCCGGACCAGCCTCCGGATTGTAGATTTCGCGCGTGCCGGCGCCATCTGCATTCAGATACGCCCTTACCGCGTTTTCCGCGCGCACCTTGATTTCCATGTTCGGCACCGTGCCGCGCAATACGAGCGCGGCGCGGTCCGGCGCGAGCTCTATCGAGATGTTGCGGTGAATATCTCGAAGCACGCGCCGCAGAACCGAAAGGTCCTCCACGACGCCGAAGACGAGAGGCTCGGTCGTGCCGTCCGTGTACCACACGATCATGCTGGTCGTGCCGATGTTCTTCGCGAGGACCAGCGCTTCCCGGCCGCCGAGAAGCTCGACCTCGAGGACGTTCGGTTGACCGACTGCAATGCGCTCGAGGTCCTTGTCGAACACGAGGCGCGCATGGGTCCAACGAACGATCTCACGAGTGCTGTCGAGACGCGCCCCGCTCGCGGTCTCGACATAGAGGAGACCATCCGCGTTCGCAACGCTCGTCACGCCGAGCAAGCCGACCAGGAAACCCGTGATGAGCGACCTTATCTTGGCCATTCCGTTACACACTCTATTGATGCGCTCACGGCGAAATGAACAACAATCTCGAGAACTCGAGCACCGGAGGATAGAAGACGATGATCAGCATCATCGGGAAATTGAACAGAACGAGAGGCACCATGGCCTGCGTCATCTTTCTGTTGATCGCCTTCTGACGCCTTTCTCGAGTTCGCTCTCGCAGCAACTCCGCCTGGTGCTCGAGCGAAGCAAGAATGGGCGTGCCGATGTCGAACCCCGTCCGAAACAGGGTGGCGAGGGTCTGCAGATCCGACACGCCCGTGCGGTCCCATAGCGCCGCGAACGCCTCCCGACGCGACCGACCGGCGTAGATCTCGCTGCGAACGATGCCAAGCTCATGCCTCAGGGGGTTGCGCGGCGGCAAACCGAACTCGGTCGCGCGAAGGATCGCCGCTTCAAGGCTCATGCCAGCGCGCAGAAACGCGGTGACCATGTCCAGGAAATAGGAGAGCGCGTATCGGATTCGCCGTTGACGCCTCTTCATCCGCCGCCACAACTCGATGTCGACAGCGAACGACGCGAGGACGCCGACGGCGATGTACCCGGCTAACGACAGCGTCACGCCCGCGGCGGATAGCAACACCGGCACCGACACGCCGCAGAGTGCCTTGATCGCCCAGTAGATCACGACGAAAGATTCGACTCTGGCACCCGCTCGACGGATCACCTTGTCCGGCAACAGGTAACCGTGCCAACGCCTCGGTGTCGGCACACGGCCCGCGCTCCCGCTCCGCGGTTGAGAGTCGTCGTGCTCGACGCGCCGAGCGGGACGTTTCAAGCTCGAATCCTGCATGCTCAACAATTGCTCAACTCATCCTTGAAATTTCAGAATCCTCGACAGCCAGAGGAAACCGAGGACCTGTAAAGCCAGCGCGGCATAGAGCAAACGCTGGCCGACCGGGTCGGCGTGAATCGAAGCGATCCACGGCCGCTGGAGAATCAGCAGCAGCACATACATGACGTGCGGCATGCACGCGACGAACAGCGACGCGTTGCGTATTCCGGACAACTGCCCCGCCGCCTGAATGCGCATCTTATTTCGCTCGCGCACGATCCGGTTGGTCGCCGTGAGTATCTCGGCGAGATCCCCGCCGATCTGCCACTTCGCGCGAAGCGCCTGGGCGAACAGCCGCGCGCCCTCGGAGTCGTACACGTTGATGATCCGATCGAGCGCCTGCTCGATATCGAGCCCGAGCTCGAGCCGACGCAGCACCTCCTGGAGCTCCCGTTTCGTTCTCCCTTCGCTCCAGCGTGCCGCGGCTTCCAACGCCTTGAGCGGCGATGCGCCCGCGACAAGAGCCGCCGTCATCACATCGATCGAGTCCACGAGCTGCTCCTCGAAGCGCTGCGTCTGCCACTCGCAATAACCCTCGATCAGACGTTGAAGCGCGAGGAAGAAGACGATGGCCGCGATCACGGCGACGACGATCGCCCCGGGAGCGAGCTCGAGCGTAACGAGCAGCACCACGAGGCTCAGCAGCGACGCGATCAGGAGGAGCATCCACGGTCTCGCGGCAAGGTTCAGCATCTGCGCGAAGCGGTCCAGAGCCGCAAGCACCGGGAACCTCTTCGCGGAACGCCACTCCCGCGTGTAGCCGCTCGCGCTCGTGCGGAACGAAAGCTCGACCGCGAAGTAGGCGATCCCGAGCAGCGCGACGGCCATGAAGCGCAGTTCCGGTGTCACTGCCCCGCTCCTTCCTTGACCGCCGGGAGGAGGTGCTCGGGCACCGGGTATCCGGCCGCTGCGAGCTCCTGCAGGAACATTGGCGACTGGACGGCGACATGCCTGCCGACGGTGGGACCGTTCGTGCAACGGCGCCTCGGCTCGAAGCGAAAGAGCTCGCGAACGACGATGTCGTCCTTTCCGCGGCGCACCTCGTGGATAGACGTGACGACACGCCGTCCGTCACGGAAACGTGTGACGTACACGATCAGGTCGAGCGCCGACGCGATCATGCCGCGCACGACGTCCCGCGACACGTTCGCGGCGCCCATCAGTGCCATCCACTCGAGGCGATGGATCACGTCGCCCGGGCTGCTCGCGTGCACGGTCGTGAGGCTCCCGTCGTGGCCGACGTTCATCGCCTGCAGCATGTCGAGCGTCTCCTCGCCGCGGACCTCTCCTACGATGATGCGGTCGGCCCGCATCCGGAGCGCCGTCTTCACGAGCTCGCGCAAACCGATGCCGCCGCGGCCTTCGATATTCGGAGGACGGGTCTCGAGCGACACGACGTGCGGGTGCTCGAGCCGCAGCTCCGACGTCTCCTCGACGGTGACGATTCTTTCGTCCGCGGGGATGAAGCGTGACAGCAAATTGAGCAGCGACGTCTTGCCGGCTGCGGCGCCTCCCGCGATCACGACGTTGCGCCGGCTCTCGACGGCAATGCGCAGCAGCTCGAGCGCTTGCGGGGAGAAGAAGCCCTGCTCGAGCAGTTCCTGCTCTTCGAACCGCCGCGCACGGAAACGGCGTATCGAGACGACGGCGCCTCGCACGGAAAGAGGCGGGACGACCGCGTGCAGCCGGCTGCCGTCGTCGAGCTTGGCGTCGACGTGCGGAGAGGACGCGTCGATGTGCCGACCGTGCATCGCGACGAGCCGATCGAGGAGACGGCGCAGATGGCGCTCATCGTCGAACTTCACGTCGGTACGTTCGAGCCGTCCCTGCTTGTCCACCCACACTTCGTTCGGGCCGTTGACGAGAACGTCCGAGACATCGGGGTTCGCGAGGAGCGGCGCGAGCGGGCCGAGCCCGAGCACCTCGTCGAGCACTTCACGGCGAACCTGCTGCCAATGCGATACCGGCACGCCGGCGCTGCCGTTTCTCCTCGCCTCGTCTATCAGCTCGTCGATGCAAGCGAGAACGGCGGATTCGTCGGTCAGATCCTCCGCGCCCTCCTCCTCGATGAGCTCGAAGAGCGCGCTGAAGATCCGGCGACGCAAGCTTTCGATCTCCGAGCGTTCCGGGGGCGCAAGCTCGTCGAACGGCGACCCGTGCACCGTCTCCGCCTTCGTCGGCGAGACAATCTCCCCCTTCCGACCGAAGTACGACCGCATGACCGCGCTCTCGGTGTCACGTGGGCTTAGCGCGCGACGGTGACCCGGCTTCGGTCGAGACCGGCGACGATCTCGACGGAACGCTTCGGCGGAATCACCGCAAGCCGCTTACCTTCGCGCACCTCGTTCTGCCCGTGGACGACGAAGCTGATGCGCCCGGGCGCGCCTTGCGCCGAGGCGAGCGACAGCACGTGCTCCGGCTTCACGGCGAGCACGAGCAGATGGGATTCGCCGTCGGAGGCGTCGCCAGCGTTCGGCGACGCGAGGGCCGACAACAGGCCGCGTCCCTGCGGCTCCTTTTGCGTGCCGTTGGTATCCTTGAGCACGCCGAGCAGAATCACGTCGAACGCGAGCGGATGGACCCGCCCCCCTGCCGCCGTGATCAGAATATCGAATCGGTCGCCGCCCCGTAGCTGGCGGCTGTAGGGCAGCAGGTACCGGTCTGGGACCATCGTGTAGATCACGCGTCCCTCCGGCACCATCGCGGCAAGCCACGGTCGTTCCTCGGGCACGAAGTCCGTGGCGCCGAAGGCCTCGCCTTCGGCCTTGTCGACCGCAAGACGCCGGCCGACGATCTGGTCGAGCTGTGCGACCATGCCCGGCGGACTCGAACCGTTCACGCGTCCCGGCGCGAGGTCACCCCGACCGACGACCTGCCCTGCCGACAGCGGTTTCGCAGCCACCCACGTCTCCTGCGTCGTCGCACGGACGTACTGGCGCTGCCCTAACACGCCGACCAGCGAGAACGACAGGACGAGGACGGTGGCGAGCGCCAGGCGTTCGCTACGGGATTTCTTACGTCGCATGAAAGTTCTCATGACGCTCGTGAAACTCTGCGAGACTCGTGAATTCCTTCGACACGGGTGTGCGAGCTCGTCAGGCGAGATGCAACCCACGTCGCGCTTCCGCACCCTCGAGGCCTTTCCCGTCGCTACGCTGGGACATAACCAGCAGACGGAACCGAAAGGGAGCCCGTGCTGGACGGGCTCCCGAGACCGCGT
>CAZKNH010000056.1:14310-25093 GCA_964553875.1 uncultured Gammaproteobacteria bacterium
CGTCGTCCAGGAAGATCGACCCTGCGACGGAGCCCAACGTCGCGTCGGTCCCAAGAAAGTCGATTCCCTGGTACGCGTAGGACTGGTTCAGCGCCCCGACCGCCTCCGACAGATCGTGCAGCTCGGCCATCGTCGCGTCTCGCAGGGCCACGAGGCCAGCGGTGACGCCGAGCACTGTGATCGTGCTGACGAGAACGAGCTCCGACGTCAGCGCGAAGCCGCGGAGCCTTCTCGGGGTAACGTTACCTGCAAGTTTCTTGATATCCACTAGAGTACTCTCCCTTGTCGTGGTGCATTGGCTCGGCTCAAACGACCGAGTTCCGCGGGTACTTCGCCACCGTCCTCCCATCGGGTCAACGCAAAAAGGTTTTACGTTGCAACATATCGTTCGTTAGGAACGCTACTTTTGCGCGGCACGCTTGGTAGATTCCGTGATGAGGGAATCCAGGGCCCCGCAGGGCGACGTTACCGTTCAGACAAAAGTGATGCGTTCGACGCCGACCAGAGCGAATCCCGCCGACGGCAGCGCTTTGCAGCGCTCCCGTAGGTCAGGCGGCATGCCCGTCGCGGCCAAGGCGTGCGGCCTCCGCTACTCGCAGCGGGGATTCATAATCTCGGCCGAGGCAATGCTCTTCGCGACCATCCTCGTGCTCGGAACGATCGGAGGCTGGGTAGCCATAAGAAATGCCACCAACGCGGAGCTAATCGATTTCGCCAATGCGTTGAGTTACAGCGTCCCCTACTTCTCCGATCCGAATCGGGGCGAGACGAATACGCCTGCGCTCGAGTACTCGCTCGAGCCGTGCGTTCTGGAGGACGCCGAAATGGTTTCCGAGAGCTCGTATCAGTGCATTCCGACGGATTGGACAGAGTGAACCGGTATCGACGCTGGAAGTCAGCGCTGGTGGCTGACGTATGGACGCCCAGGAGAAAGCGGCAAGACGGCTTTATCCTCTCGATCGAGGCCATTCTCGTCATCACGATCCTCGGAATCGGGCTGTTCGTCGGGATCAGCGCCGTCCGCAATGCGCTCGCGGTCCGCAACGCTTACCGTGACCACACACGCTTTCTGGTCGTCGCCGACAACGGCCTCCTGATCGGCGAAGCCGTCGGGTTCGACGAATACGACACGCCGCTCGTGCCGTTCGTCGACTACCATCCCAGCGGGAAGAACTATCGCACCCTGATCGGCGTTCGGCCCGATCGATTCACGTCCCGGCAGGCGGTTTTCTATGAGGATGAGGATTGTCAGCCTAGTGCGGCCGTTTGCCTCGCGCAGCCCGACTCCACGCTGGCGGCGAGCATCTTCCTCGCTTTGGACATGTCGTCCGCCGTGAGCTACCGCGTGTTGCCCGGGGAAAGTTACCTTTCGGCGATGCAAGGCGAGGATGGTGCGCCTCTCTACGGCGTCGGCGGGGCCCCCACCGGCGCGAGCGGCGGTCTTTTGTTCCGCACCACGGGTGCTCCGTGTGGCGCGGTCGAGCTTCGAGCAGTGTGGTATTCGAGAGCGCCGGGGTCCGACAGGGGCGGATTGTGCCTGGCTCTTCCGGAGAGCACAGCGCCGGATCCCACCTTTCTGGCGGCCGAACCGGTATCCGTACCCGGCAACTCGGGGCTCAACGTGCTCGAGAAGCTCGAGCCGCCGTTCCGCGTGAATCTCGTCGTCGACCCGGCCGAAATTCAGCTCACCCCACCGTGCCCCGAGGGTGCCTCCTGCCCGTCGAACTAGTCCTCCTCCGCGCCTTCGTGTAGCCCGATCGTCGAGATAGTGTCGGCGGGCTAATCCGCAGCGCGTCTCAGGCGTTGCTGGTGATCGCTGCGCGGCATTTCTGTCCGTTCCGCTGTCGCTTCCGCTGCCCTCGCGGTCGCCTGCATGAGATGCCGGTCGACCCGCGTCTCCGCGTTCCGCAGGTAGATCAGTTGCGTGATCTGCTCCGACACCAATCCGATCAAAAAAACGAGCACGGACGCCGTGTACATCAGCACGCTCATGTCCGTGAATCGCTCGTACGCAAGATACGTGTAGAGGTAGTTGCAGGAGCCCAGCGCAAAAAACAGGGCGCAGACGGGCAAGAACAGCTTGAGCGGCGTGTAAAGAGTTCCGATCTTGAAGATGATGAGCAAGAACTTGAGTCCGTCGCGCAACGGCCGGATGTGGCTGCGGCCAAGACGTTTCCCCGCGTCGATCGGCACGTATCCGACCGAGTACCCCGCACGAAAGAACGCCATCGTGCTCGTCGTCGGGTATGAGAACCCGTTCGGCAGCAGGTGCAAAAACTCGCGGAAACGCTCGGCGCGCACAGCGCGGAAGCCGGAGGTCAGATCCGGTATTCGATGGCCCGTCATATAGGTCGCAAACCGGTTGTATATCGCGTTCGCGAGCCTTCGCGGCATCCCTGCATGCGAGCCCGGGCTCCTGGCGCCGACGACCATGTCGTAGCCGTCCACGAGCTCGAGGAGCCGCGGAATGTCCGCAGGGTTATGCTGTCCGTCCGCATCCAGTAGCACCAGCACGTCGCCCGTTGCGGCCTTCGCGCCGGTCTTGATTGCCGCGCCGTTCCCGATGTTATAGGGATGACGCATGACCTTCGCGCCGAGATCGGCCGCTACATCTGCCGTCCCATCGGTCGACCCGTCATCCACGACGATGATCTCCGCCGTCGGCAGGACGGCACTGACTTTCGGCAGCAGACGTCGCAGCGAGTCGGCTTCGTTGCGCGCCGGGATGATCACAGAAACGCTCGGAGCAGTGTTGCGACGATCAGTCATGGCCGGCTGCCGATCCGATGGAGGTCCGTAGTTTCTCGACCTGCTGCGCCCACACGAGCGCACGCAGAGGATTCCTCGGCCGCCTCTGGCGCGCCTCGTCCAGCAGATCGAGCGCGACCGAGACGCGCCCCGCGCTCCTCAGTGCCTGCACCGCGCCCGCCAACGCCTCGAGGCTGAACCTCGTCGCGAGGGCGATCTCGAGATGGCGCATCGCGACGTCAGGGTTGCGCCCGATCAGAGCCTGATCAGCCAGCAGCAGCTGCAGGTCGTGGTAGGCAATCGGCACCGCCTGATATGCGGGATTGCGTGCCGCGGCGGAAACGAGCTCGTGAGCAGTCTCGGCGGTTACGGCGGAGCAGCGCTTCTCTTTCGCAACGAGGTGCAGCCCCGCCAGGAGCTTCACAACCCCGGAATCATAGCCGCCGTGCTCGAGTGCATCTTTCGTGCGCTCTAGGAGCACCGATTGATCCGCATTCCGGGACAGCAAGCACCCGAGCCCGATGACTCTGAGCGCGGCATTCACGTCCGTCGGCCGCTGCTCCAACCTCGCCTGCAGAATCTGGTAGGCTCGGCGCGGCTTGCCCGCTGTCGCGTACTGCTCGGCGAGATACTGCGTCGCGCGCGCCGACTCCGGACTGTACAACGCCCACATATGCGCGGCGAGCAGCGGGCGCCCCCAGGCGCTCGTCACACCGATCAGCACGAGCCCGAGCAGCACGGTATACGCCGCGAGCGCCGGACGAATCACGCGGACTTTCGCGGCTTCGCAATCCGCCGCGAATACGACGGCGAGGACCGGCCCGATGATCGGCACGTAGTTTCGATGCTCGAAGTAAAGCTCGAGAGGTATCGTCGTGGACTCGATCGAATGCCCCACGAGGTACCAGCCAACGGCGAACGACAGCATCGGGAGCCGCTTTCTAAGCGCGATCGCTGCCGCGATCATCAGGAGCCAGCTGCCGACCGCGAGCATCGACGTCGGGCGGAACCAGTCCCTGTACACAGCGTGATCGTCGTGAAAGGGCCCTAGATTCGCGGCCGCCGGGACGAACGCGTTGAGCAGGTACTCCCAGAGGATGTACGCCTGGGTGAGTACCCGATCGGCACCGGAGAAGCCCCTGTAAGCCACCGTGGTGTCGCTGTAGACGGCGTTCGCCATGAGGTAGGCGGCGAGCGCGATAGCCGGAAGCGCGAGGAGCCCGAGCAGAGCCCTCCGCAGCGAACGTGCCCGTGCCGTCTCAGGCGGAGCGATTATCGTCAGCTCCGCGACGAGCACGAGCAGCGGTAACAGCGCGCCATTCTCCTTCGTCAGCGCAGCAAGCGTAGTGCCGAGGATCAGCGCACCCGCCATGACGAGCACGGCGATGCGAGGCCGGCGGTCCAAAGCGCTTCGGCCGTAGAGGTACCCGACAGCACCGGCGAGAACGAACGTCGCCGACAGCGTGGTCATGCGCTGAACGACCATCAACGAGCTCGACGCGAGCAACGGCATCAGCATCCATATCGCGCCGCTCGTTGCAGCTACACGCGCCGCCCGGCCTGGCTGAGTGGCTCGTCGACCGACGTCGAGCAGCAGGAAGAGCATCCATGTGACCAGGGCGCCGTTCAGCAGATGAATGCAAATGTTCGTGTAAAGCATCTGCGCGACCGCGTCCGGCCACGCGTACGCCTGCGCCGCGAACGAAGCCAGCGCTATCGGCCTGCCCAGCGGCCCTGCTACGCCGCTCCCGATATACTGCACAGCCGACGACAGGTCGGAGATCTCAGCAAGCCCGCCGAGGTTGTGAGCATCGTCGAAGAACGTCGAGCCGCCGAGAGCGGGGCGGTATGCCAACGCCGTCGCAAGGAGTGCGACGACGAAGATCAGAACGGCCGCCGTTTGTCGCTCTGCGTGTCGATCGGGACGACCTGTCATCCTTCTCACTTCCGGACGTCTCACGTCAGGCAACGCCGCCGCACGACGGCGCTCACTCACCAATCTCGAGGAGAACGCGCGCCCACGACGACTTTCCCGAACGGCCGCGGTCTCGACCGCCTGACACTTCTGCCGAGCACGGACGCGACACTCCTTGCGCGGAGAACAATCACCTCCGGCTCATCGGCGTCCGCGCGCCACGACGCAGCCTAACAGCATCGCAACGCGGCCATTGGACAGATTGCTTCTCTCTGTAAGCATTGCTGCCATGAGGGCGTCCCCGCGACGATCCCGGACGGACGCATGCCGATAGAGTCATTCTGCAACCACTTGCAGTTTCGGTAATGTCGGAAGGCAGATAGAGTAGCTGTCATGCACGCTGTAGACACATCGGCAGATACTCGGCGGCTCACGACCGACGACTTTTCGGACGTCGTCCCGGGGGGTGCGGCGGCGTCGGACGAGCACTTCGTCCTCGAGGAGCTCGACGAGAGCGCGGGGATACCCGGAGCGGGACTGGTCTGGGGCGTCATCTTTGGCGGCGTGCTCTGGGCAGTGATCGCGATGATTCTGCTCGTGCTGCTCTAGAGTTCCCGCCTTCTTGCTACGGTCGGTTCGGCGAAGGCCCTATCACGGCGCATCGATCAGCTGATCTGCTCCTCCGACTCGTCTGGTACCGCTCGAGAGAGCGCTCTCCAAAGTTCTATTGCTCTCGGTCGTTCTTTCGTCTTTGGAGCGAGCGCAGGCGCAAGCGCTCTCACGAAGCGGCGGTCGTGACTGGCCGCACGTTCTTGCAGCTTCCCGGAGAGCGCGTTTTCCGGCGTGGCTTCCTCGATGTGCCCCGTCAAAATCTCGAGCAGTACGACTGCCGCCAGGTAAACGTCACTGCAGGCTCCAAGCTCCCCCAGAGCGGGATCGAGTCTCTCCGGCAACGGCATCCACTGAGCGAACCGAGAAAACTCGTCCTCGACGACCCCTAGGGGCCGACAGAAAGCGAAATCGGCGAGCCTGACCTCCATCGAGGCGCCGCGCCTCCATACGAGGCAATTGCTCGGGTTCACGTCGCCATGGACGTAATTCTCCCCGTGGATGACGTGTAACGCGTGCAGCAATCCACGCGCGACATTGAGCGCAAAGCGCTCGCGCAGCCGCTGCGTTCCGAACGACCTGACTCGGCTGACCGGCTGGCCCGCATTCATGAGCACGATGTATCGCTCGCCGTCGAGCTCGAGCGCGCCCATGATCGGCACGACGTGCGGATGACGAAACCTCCGCAGCTGGGCGACTTCGTTCTCCCACATCGCGCTCGGGACGTATGCTCGGTACACCTTGGCCACGACCGAGTTGCCCCACTCGTCCTGCCCGGCGTATACATAGCTGTATCGCCCGGTGCCGATGCGCGTTCCCAGGCGAACGCGTATGCCCCCTATACACAGCTCCTGATGCGGCGGTTGCCGGGCAGCAGTGCGCTCCCGCCAGTTCACGCGCAAACCGGCCTTCCCACGAGGCGTTTCATGCTCGAACTCGCTCACCATCAGGAGGGCATACCGACGTTCGGCGCCGGCTCGCCCCGCAGATAAACGGGACGCCGTCAATAACGCTGACTCGGCCCTCCGAACATCCCATAGATCCGCACCTCTTCCATCGGATCGTCGACTCGGAGTCCGATCTGCTTCATGGCTGCGTAGAAGCACCTCAGAAAACAGACCCGCCGCGTCACCTCCTCCTTGGGTATTCCCGCGCGGATCAAGCTCGAGACGTAAAGCGCCAACGATCGCGTCTGCGCCGATACAGCGTTCCCATGTCCTCGGCCACGTAACCACCCTTCGAGCAACGCAAACTCGCTCGTGAGCGTCACCTGATCGAAGTAACTTCCGCGCGTTTCGGCACGCATTGCATCGAAGCAGCGCCGTACCCTCTCGTCGATCTCGATTGCGCTCTCTTCGGCCGCCGGAGCGGTCAACGGTGTCGCGTCTCGCGGATAGGCGATGCTTCGCCGCGGCGACGAATCATTGACAATATCGGATGCGACCATCGCCGCCTCCAGCCTACCCCCTGTCTCTATCCGGAGACAGGTTACTCAAGACCGCGTGACAGCGGCTTGAGTAAAGGAATCAGACTGCATCCAACCTCGTCTCCGTCTTCTCGATCCCCCTGACGACCCCGCGGGAGCTCATGAAGTGCCGCCGCATTCGCAAAGCCGCATTTACCTGTGCCTTGAGCATTCTGGGCGCCTTCTCCTTTGCAACGACGCTATCCGCCCCAGCACCCAGGAGATCCGCAAACAGGATCGGATTCTCGAGCTGGGTCACCGCGATGAACGGCACGAGTCGCCACTTCTCGTGTGTCTTCATCCATGACGACAACTCGTCGCCCCTCATCTGATCCATTACGAAATCGCATACGACGACGTCGGGACATATCGCGTCCATCCGGCTTCGCGCGTCCCACCCGTCGCACGCAAACATGACATCCAGATTGTCCCCGCGAAGCATGGCGGCCAAAGCAAGTCTGGCCGTCGCATCATCGTCGACGATCAACACACGGCTCTTCTCGCTCACTTGTTCACGCCTGGAATTTGCGACGAGATTCATGTCGACTCCATCAGCCCTGGTTCCAACAGTGCGACTAGTCTAGCCACGCCGCCTTCCCGGAACGCGAACTGCATCTCCGAAACTCCATGCATTCTGAAAACATCGATACTAGACCCGTTTCAGATTGCTACTAACATTGCCTTGGTGCTGGCAAGAACGCACATCGAGCCAGCAGAGAGGCAGCTTATGTCGGATCACTCTCGGCAACGCATGCTCCCGCCCTCGCGAGAGCTCGTGATCGACGAGCGCGGACGTAACGGTGCCGAGGTACTCGTCCTCGACGACGACTCGACCTTGTTGACTCTCCTCGAAGAAGCCCTGACCTCCGCCGGCTTCAGATGCGTCGTCGCGAAGTCTCCGTCGGCAGCACTGAGAATCTGCCACGAATGCTCGACGATAAAGGTCATCGTGAGCGACGTCTTCATGCCCCACATGAACGGCCTCGAGTTCGTCACCACACTGCGCGCGACCCCGCAATATGCGGCGAATCCCCAGGTGCTGTTCATCACGGGGCATCCGTCGATGCAAACAGCGATCGACGCATTGCGGCTCGGCGTGTCGGATTTTCTGACCAAGCCCGTACGCCCCAAGGAGCTCGTCGACGCGGTTCAGCGTGCACTCGGGCGTGCGTCCCTCTCTCAGCGAGTTTTCTTCTCGCCCGCGGCGAGTGAAATATCACAGCTCGCGAAACAAGCCTACATGCTCGCGGAACGCCTCAGGCAGATGGTATCGCCGACGAAGTCGCTGCCCCCGCTCGTCCAACCCAGCCCAGAACCTGGCTTTCCGGACGCCTCGATACTCGACATTCTCGCCAGCCTTCGGGAGCTTCAGAGCCGACTTGGCGACTGCAAGCTCGACGATGTGGCCTGGGATCTGCTGCACGAGCTGATGCGGGCCAAGTACCAGAACCAGATGCTCTCGGTCTCCGACCTCATGGTTCTCCAGGGTTACGTGTCGTCGACGACGATCCTGCGGCGTATCAACAAGCTCGAGGAGTTGGGATACGTGCACAAGGTTCAAGATCCCTCCGACGGGCGGCGCGACTTCGTGATGCTCACCCCGGCGGGGAGCGAGCTCGTCGAGCGATTTCTCGCGCAGGCCAAGCGGCATCTCGAGGAGGCGATGCTCGTTTCGTAGACACACAACTTTCTCAGGCAACGACCTCCTTGTTCTGGTTTCCGCGAGGCAAGCAAAGCCTGGAGAAATACCGCGAGACCATGAATCGCACCAACAACAACGAATGGTCTGCTCATCACCGCAGACCTAGGTTACTCGCTCGAACTCAGTCTCGAGACGAGGCTCTCGGAACGGTGTGCCACGAGCTTCGCACGTCGTTGCACGGCTTGATCGCGACGCTCGATATCCTGCGCGACGAGCAGCTTTCCGAGACTGGCTCGCAACAGCTTGCGCTCGCAAAGGCCTCCGCCCGCTCGATGCTCGAGCTCATCACCGACGTGCTCGAGATCACGAGAAGCGCCGGCGGCGCTCCCATTCCGTTCAGGCACGAGCCTTTCAGCCTCGAGGAGCTGCTCCACGAAGCCGTTGCGCAATACAGTGCGCGAGCGGCCGCGAAAGGAATCGACTTATGGCTGATCGTCTACGACGAGCATCCTTCGTGCTTCATAGGCGACCGTCAACGGATCAGACAGATCGTCAGCAACCTCCTCACGAACGCAATCAAGTTCACCGATAGCGGATATGTCCTGGTGGAAGCCACCAGTGTCGACGGCGCCGTGCAGATAGACGTTCACGATTCCGGCCCGGGCATTCCGGAGAACATGCGAAGCGCTATCTTCAAGCCATTCGTCCAGACGCATTTGCAGCACGGACGTCAGGGAACCGGACTTGGCCTATCGATCAGCCGCGGTCTCGCCAAGGCCATGAACGGGCGATTGGATCTGGTGGAGTCGAGCTCTGCCGGGTCGACTTTCCGTCTCACTCTGCCTCTCCCCCGGTCGGAACGGCCGCCCGAGACAGTGCTCGACACCGACGATTTGACCACTCCAAGGGGCCATGTTCTCGTGGTAGACGATCACCCCATCAATCTATTCGTCGTGCGAACGATGCTCGACTCGCTCGAGTGCTCGTGCGCCCTCGCCTCTAGCGGAACGCAGGCGATCGAGCTGCTCGAGACGCATCCGTTCGACTTGATCCTCCTGGATTTCCGCATGCCCGACATGGACGGCTTCGAGACGGCGCGTCGGGCACGCGAGCTCCTGCCGGACCACGTACCCATCGTCGCCATGACGGCCGATGTCAGCGTCGGAAAGAAGGAGATGGGGCGTGAAGCGGGGATCAACGACTACTTGATCAAACCCTTCGACAGAAAGGATCTGAGCAGGGTACTGCGTACGTGGCTTCGCCCAAACGCAGGGACCAGCGGTTCCTCCAGTTCTCCTGCTCAGCCCGTCGTCGACGAAGCAGTGTTCACGGAGCTTTGGGAGAGTTTCAACTGGAAACCGGAACCGCTCCGCAACATCGCGCGTAGCTTCCAGGAAACCATTGCTCAGTGCCTCGCCGCATTCGACGGCGACGACCCCGAAGAAGTTCGGCGTCATCTTCATACGGTCGTCGGAACTAGCGGCATGATCGGCGCAATGGAGATTCGCAGCCTGGCTGCTCAACTGCAAGAGGCCTTCAAGTCCGGCGACGCGAAGCGAGTCGCCGCGCTCAAGGCCGAGCTCTCGGCGGCGTCGGAACGCTTCGAGCGCGCAATTCTCGACCGGCTTGAAAGCCTCGATTGACGCGGAGGAGCACATGAGACCGGTATCGCCCGAACGAGTTTGAACGTCGTCCGGGCAGGCACGTGTTCAGTTTGAATCCGTCCTCGCACTCGATTGCGGGATTTTCTTTTTACCATGTACAGATCACGATCCGAACAGTAGTCGATACGATGCAACCGCCGTGGCTGACCACTGTGCAGGAGCTTGCCAAGATGCTGCTCCAACTCGACAGGCGATGTCGTGGCGAGAAGCTCGCGGAGAACGGCGAATGCGATACTGACGAAAGGATGGCGGCACAAAGCATCGCCGCCCGTTCCCCCTCCACGTCGGTACGAAGTCGCGAGAGACTCGCGCGCAGAAGAAGGAACGCGACGAGGAAGATCCCATCGTAGTCGAGCGAACCGCTACGGAAACCGGGTCCGTAGCAGTGGCGCGCGATCCGCGCGGGGCAGTGATACGCGATCCTTGCCGGCGTTGCCCACCGCCGTGCGACGGGAACAGTGGCAGAACGAGTTGGGAATGGGGCGCGCATCGTCGTCACCCGGACAATGCGACGCGGCAACCAAGCGTGAACTCTCTCGTGCCCTGCGAACGCGACGCTCGACTGACTCGAAAAAAATCGCTCGCCAGCCGCTTTATTACGTTGCCACGAGGGACGTATCGGCCGCCAATTCGAGGCGCACGCGCCGTGCGGCGAGCTCAACGTGCGGTCGCTTCAGCAGGCTGATCTTAGGCGACTCCTCGTTGAGGATAGCGACGAAAAGTTGCAAGACGATCGCTCT
>CAZKNH010000057.1:0-24799 GCA_964553875.1 uncultured Gammaproteobacteria bacterium
ATGAACGTTTGAGCTCGGCGGGGGCGCGGTCTTCGTCATATCGGCATTCGACGGAGCGTGCGCGCCATGGACGGCGCGCCCGCAGCCTCCAGGGACGGATTCACGGCGGTCCGTCGAATGCCGATATGACGAAGACCGCTTGGACGCGGCGTGCCGCTCATGAAGGAGACAGGACGCGCCGCAACGACGACGGATCGTCGATGTCGCGCAATCAGGTCGCTCGCGCTCTAGCTCCCTGCGTCGTCTGCCGCGGGTTCCGGCAGCGGGTGCGTGTTGAAAACGTCGCGCGTCATGCGCCACTCGCCGTCAGGCTGACGGCGGTAGATCCGAAGAAAGCTTCCGGTCGTCGCACGCATCTCGGCGTCGCTGCCCTTCGGGCGCGCTCGCACGACGTAGGTGCCGCGCTGGTACGCGAGGTCGCCGTCGATCACGGTTTCGAGCGGCGTCCACGACTCGTCGATCTCCGTCTGCTCGAAGACGCGCGTCATCGCTTCGACGAGGGCCGCCTTGCCCGCGAGCGGCGGGCGGTTCGGCGCGAGCATGATGTGATCGTCGGTCGTCAACTCGGCGAGCGTCTCGATGTCGCCGTCGTTGATCGCCTGCACGTAACGGCGGTTGAAGTCCTCGATCGCCGCGAGATCGGCTTCGAGCGGGACACGCTCCTCGGCGTGAGCGGCGGCGACGGTCAGTACGCAGACGACGGCGGCACGGGCCGGGTGCTTTTTCATCGATACCTCGAGCGGCGGACAGTCTCGCGTTCTCCTGGGGCCGATTATCGCGTCTTCGCGCTTCGGCACGCGAGCGTGTGATGGTCATTCCGTGCTGCCGCCGATCGGTGCGCACAAGCTTCTCGAGCCGAGTCCGGCGATCGGAGCGGATGTCGCGCTCGCGCGACGCAAGGCTGCTTCTTGATCACCGCCCGGATGGGTATGCTTGGCCGCCGAGGACCGGCGCTTCGATCGCGAAGAAGGCGCGATCGGCAGGGGGGAGAGCGATGGTCAGGCGCAAGGGGCCACGAGGCCCAGCTCATTCGGCACTTCTCGCGGCATTCCTCGAATGCCGCAGCTCGTTGCGGCGAGTCGTCGGCCGCATCGCGAGGCCGCACGACATCGACGATATCCTGCAGGAAACCTTCATCCGCGCGTACGCGGCCTCCCAGAAGGCCGAGATCCGTCATCCGCGCTCGTTCATGCTGAAGACGGCTCGCAATCTCGCGTTGAACGCCGTGACGAGCGCCCATGCGACCCGAGTGGAGGATTTCGCCGACTGGGAGGTCTATTTGATCGGCGAAAGTCTCGAATCGGAGCTCGAGTCGAAGGAACGGTTCTTGAGCTTCTGCAGAGCCGTTCGGTCGCTCCCCGCGCAATGCCGGCGGGTGTTCGTGCTGAAAAAGGTGTACGGACTGAGCCAGCAGGAGATTGCCGAGTACCTCGGCATCAGCGAAAGCACGGTCGAGAAGCACGTCGCCAAGGGATTATTGATGTCCATGCACGCGATGCGCGCGATGGGACATTCGTCGGAGGCCGACGCCGAAGCCGTCGGCACGGCGAACGACGAGAAAGGCGGCGCTCATGGCTAAGGTCGTCAAGCTGAGATCGCGTGCCTCGACCGAGCAGGAGGCGGCCGCCTGGATCGCCCGGCTCGACCGAGGCCTCTCGTCGGACGAGGAGGGCGAGCTGCGCCGCTGGCTCGCTGCGAGGCGGAGCCACCGCGATGCGCTCTTCGAGATGGCCGCGCTCTGGGACGAGGCCGATCGTCTCGCGGAGCTTTCTGCGCTGTTTCCTTTGCAGCAGCGCGACGGCAACCGCTCGGCGGGACGGTTCGTCCGCTGGGCGTACGCGGTCGGAGCGGTCGTCGCGCTGGCGGCGGCGGCATGGCTCGTGAACGAGCGCTATGCGCGGCCGCCGGGAGCCGCCGTCGTCCGCGACATCGCTTCGGTGTATCGCACCGGCGTCGGCGAGCGGACGCGGGAGGTGCTGCCCGACGGCTCGGTGGTCACGCTGAACACGAGAACGGAAATCGTCGCGTCGTATACGGCCGAAGCCCGGGACGTCGTGCTGCGCAGCGGGGAGGCGAGCTTCGAGGTCGCGGAGGACGCCGATCGGCCGTTCACGGTGTACGCCGGGAGGAGCGCGGTTCAGGCGCTCGGCACGGTTTTCAACGTGCGCCTCGGCGCCGAGGGTCAGGTGGAGGTCACGGTGACCGACGGCAACGTCGGCGTGGCGTATACGGAGGCTCCGGTCGGCGCCGAGGCTCGGCGCGCGAGCGAGCCCGTGCGGGCGCGCGGCGGCGAATGGGACGCGATCGTCACGGCGGGGCAGGTCGCGGTGCTCGATGCCGCCGAGACGGCGGAAGCGGCGCCGCAAGTGCTGCGGCTCGAGCCCGTCGATATGGATATCAAGCTCGCATGGCAGCGCGGCATGCTGATTTTCCGCGGCGAGCCCCTCGAGGAGGTGCTCGAAGAAGTCGCGAGATACACGACGACGGAGTTCGTCCTCGCCGACGAGGAGCTCGCGAGCATTCGCGTGGGCGGCTACTTCAGGGCCGGCGACATCGAGGGACTGCTCGCGGCGCTGCGCGAGAACTTTCAGATCGAAGCGGAGGCGATCGAGGGAGGCAAGGTCCTGCTGCGCGGCGCTCGCTAGCACCGCCATTCGAAGCGTTGGAGCGACCGCCAGGCGCGGCTCGGCTTTCCTGAGCTCCCGCCGGACGTTTCGCGCGACGTCGTTCCGCCGAATGCGAGCCGCCCGGTGAAGGGTGCGCGCGGCTCGCCTCGCCGACCCTCGAAGCCCGGAAAAGCCGAGTTGGAGAAAAGATCACGGGGAGGAATAGAGGATTTCGGTGCGCGTTTTGTCTCTCCACTGTGCCCTATGAACGTGCCGTACCGGTTCTCGGCGACGAACCCGTGCAGCATCGCGCTTCGGGCCGCACTCGGCGTGGTCGTCGCGTCGATGTCCGTCGCCGCGTGGGCGTCTGATCCGGACGAGAAGGTTCGCTTCGAGATCCCGGCTCAGCGCGCGGACGGTGCGCTCACGAGCTTCGCGCGTCAGGCGAGCGTCTCGGTGCTGTTTCCGTTCGACGCGGTCAGCGGGATCGAGACGAACGGGCTGGTCGGCACGTACAGCGTGAGCGAGGGGCTCGAGATCCTGCTCGAAGGGACGGGGCTCTGGGCGGTCGTGGACGACGGTCGGCTGATCGTGCGCGTGACGGACAAATTGGGGGAGCGAAAGGAAATGAAACAGCGCAGAGGCCTTTTTGCAGGCTTGTTCGCCGGACTTGCAGCGAGCGGCGTGGCGTCGAGCGCCGCGCGTGCCCAGGAATCGCCGCTTCCGGGCGGGGTCGTCGAGGAGATCCAGGTCACGGGCTCGAGGATCCAGCGGTCAGGAATGACGACGCCGACGCCGGTGACGACCGTCAGCGCAGAAGAGCTCCAATACATGGCGCCGACGACGCTGATCGACGCCCTCGACCAGTTGCCGCAGTTCGTCGCCAACACGACGCCGTCGACGGTGAACACGTGGAGCGGAAATGCCGGCGCGAGCATTCTGAACCTGCGCGGCATCGGGTCGAACCGCACGCTCACGTTGCTCAACAACCGCCGCATCGTGCCGTCGACGCGTCTCGGCACGACGGACGTGAACATACTGCCCGAGGCGATCATCCAGCGCGTCGAGACCGTGACCGGCGGCGCCTCGGCCGCGTACGGCTCGGATGCCGTGGCGGGCGTGGTCAACTTCATACTCGACACGACGTACGAAGGCCTCGAGGTGAATCTGCAGGCCGGCGCGACGAGCCGCGGCGAAGGCGAGAACTACAAGCTGTCGATCGCGGGCGGCACCGCCCTTGGCGAGCGCGCGCACATCGTCGTCGCGGGCGACATCTACGAGCACGACGGCATCCGCGACTGGGACGACTACGAGTGGTACCAGGACTGGGGCATGGTCACGAACCCCGACTGGAGTCCGAACGATCCCCCGGGGACGCATCCGCAGCGGATCTACCTGCCGAATCTGCGCACGCGCGCCTACACGTTCGGCGGGCTGATCACGAGCGGAGTGCTCGCCGGAACCGAGTTCCTGCCGGACGGTACGCCGGTGCCTTTCCAGGACGGCGAGGTCATCTCGGGCGCCGTGCAATCCGGCGGCAGCGGCGCGGACATGGCCCATCGGTACTGGCCCGTCACGGCCAACGAGCGCAGCAGCCTGTTCGCGCACGTGACCTACGACGTGAGCGACACGCTTCAGTGGTTCTTCCAGGGCCTGTACGGTCGCGGGCACGTCGAGCGGGACAAGGGACCGAACATGATGCACGGGCCCTGGGCCGCGACGATCTACGTCGACAACGCCTATCTCGACGAGGAGCTGCGCCAGCGCATGATCGACGCCGGCGAGACGAGCTTCACTTTCGCGCGCTCGGGCGGCCGCGACCTCGGCGGCTCGATGCACGTGATGGAGAACGACACGTACTCCTTCACCACGGGCGTCGAGGGCGAGGTCCGCGACTGGCGCGTCAATGCGTACTATCAGTACGGCTGGAACGATCAGATCGTCGAGCTCAGAGACACGGTTCGTATCGATCGCGTCTACCGCGCAATGGACGCTGTCCGTCATCCCGACACCGGCGAGATTGTCTGTCGCTCGACGTTGACCGTGCCGGACGACGGCTGCGTGCCGGCGAACTTCTTCGGCGAAGGCTCCGTTTCAGCCGAGGCGCGCGCGTATATCCAGGGCACTGAGGACCTGCGCCCCGATGGCGGTCCGCTGGCGTTGATCCAGAAGGTCGATCAGCACTTCGCCGAGGTCACGTTCGATCGCGAGATCGCGCACGACCGCAACGCCGGCCCCGTCTCCATCGCGGTCGGCGCGTCCTATCGCCGCGACGCGTTCGATCAGAAGAGCAGCATCACGCCGAGCGTCGACACCGGCGGGCCGAACTGCTTCAGGGGCGCGGAGGAGTCGGCGGCCGCGGGCTATCGCGGCGTCCCGCCGGCTTATCGCGGCTGCGTGAGCCGCTTCGAGCGCGCGAGCGCGAACGTCGTCGATGGACGTTTCGACGTCAGGGAGGTCTTCGCCGAATCGCTGATTCCGCTCGTCAGAGGCAAGCGCGGCGTCGAGTCGCTCGACCTGAGCCTCGCGTGGCGCTACGCGGACTACTCGGGCAGCGGCGGCGTGCGCGCGTGGAAGGGCGGTCTCGACTGGTCGCTGACCGACGACCTGCGGCTTCGGACGACGGTCTCGAGGGACGTGCGCGCAGGCACGCTCTCCGAGCGCTTCGACACATCGGTCGCGGGCACGAACGTCACGGACCGATGGCTCCCCGGAGAGCCGACGTACGCGGCGACGCAGATTTCCGGCGGCAATCCGAGCGTCGATCCCGAGGAGGCCGATACTCGCGTATTCGGCATCGTCTATCAGCCGTCCGCCGTGCCGGGATTCGGCATATCGATCGACTACTTCGACGTCAAAGTGGACGGCGCGATCAACGCGCTCGGCGTGCAGAGAACGATCGACGGCTGCTTCGAGGACAACATCCAGACGCTCTGCGAGCGCATCACGCGCGGCACGCCCGATCCCGGTCAGGAGCTCGGGCCGATCACGTTGATCGTCAACACGTTCCTCAACGTCGACCAGGCGCGCGTCACGGGCATCGACGTCGAGACCGCTTATCGACGCTCGCTCGCGCGCGGCAGCTTCGGCATCAGGGGGCTGATCAGCAACATCCAGGAGGCGTCGACGACCGTCGACGGCGTGCTGGACGATCAGGCGGGAGAGATGTCGCGGCCGCGGTGGCGCGCGAACCTGGGCGCAACGTACAACGTCGGGCCGTGGAGCTTCTATCTGCAGCAGAACTTCATCAGCTCGACGGTGCGCGATCGTGACTGGGTATCGGGCATCGACATCCACAACAACCGCGTCAGCTCCTTCACGACGACGAACCTCCGGATCGGCTACGACCTCGAGGCGACCGGCGGCCAATGGCGGATGTTCCTGAACGTCAGAAATCTGTTCGACCGCGAGCCGCCGCTTGCGCCGGCCGCTTTCGGTGACTTCTTCGGATCGAGCTACACGGACGCCGGAACGTTCGATACGATTGGACGGCAGTACACCGTCGGCGCTCGCTTCCTGTTCTGAGGGAGCGACCCGGGCGAGGGCGGGCATGAGACTCCGACGTCGGGGAATCGGCTCACTGCTTGCCGCCGGCGCGTTCGCGACGGCGGCACTCGTCGTGTCCGGTCGCCTATGGCGACCGGGCGACATGCCCGATCCTCGCATCGTGCTCGAAGGCTACTGCACGGACTGTCACAACAGCGTCGAGTACGCCGGTAACGTCTCGTTCGAAACGGTGTCGCCGGACGACGTCCACCTGCACCCGGCGCTCTGGGAACGCGCGGCCGAGATGGTGCGGGCGGGCTTCATGCCGCCACCGGACGCGCGGCGTCCTGCGCCGGACGTGCTCGAAAGCTTCGTGTCGACCGTCGAGCGCCGGCTCGACGAAGCGGCAGCCGCCGCTCCGAATCCCGGCTGGAAGGGGATCTCCCGGCTGAATCGCGCGGAATATCGCAACGCGATTCGAGATCTTCTCGCGTTCGATGCGTCGGATATCGTCGATACGTTGCCCGCCGATGACGCGATCGGCGGGTTCGACAACATCGCCGACGCGCTCACCGTGTCGCCGACGCTGATCCAGGGCTACGTGAGCGCGGCGATGAAGATCAGCCGTGCCGCGGTCGGCGATCTCGAGACGGGGCCGACGCAGGTCCGCTACGAGGCGCCGCGCGGGCTTTCGCAGGACCGGCACATCGAAGGCCTGCCGCTCGGCACGCGCGGCGGTCTCGTCGTCACGCACAATTTTCCGCTCGACGCGACGTACGAGATCCGCGTCGCGTCCCGCGGCTTCGGCGCGCTGAGCGCTCAGCGCACCTGCCCGCTTCCGCAGGTCGACGTGATGCTCGACGGCCGTCGGATCGATGTCCGGAATCCCGCCGAGTTCACTCTGCCCGTCACCGCCGGCCCGCACACGATCGCCGTCGCACTGGTCGACCAGAGCCGTTGCGCAGGCGTCGACGAGCTGTACGGCGACTACTCGGTGCCGGGCGGCATCCAGCATGTCGAGATCCACGGCCCGTTCGAGCCGACCGGACCGGGCGATACCCCGAGCCGAAGGGCGATTTTCTCGTGCTACCCGGACGAGCCCTCGGAAGCCGTGGCTTGCGCGCGGCGCATCCTGTCCCGCCTCGCGACGAAGGCGTATCGGCGCCCCGTCGCCGAGGACTCGGCCGAGGTGGACACGCTGATGGCCTTCTACGCGCAAGGCGAAGGCGGGTTCGAAAGCGGGATCCAGCACGCGCTCGCGCGGATACTGATCGACCCGCGTTTCCTCTATCGGATCGAGGAGGAACCGCACGACGTCGCGCCGGGCGAGAGCTATCGGATCGACGACTTCGCGCTCGCGTCGCGGCTGTCGTTCTTTCTATGGAGCAGCATCCCCGACGACGCGCTTCTCGCGGCCGCGGCGTCGGGCGCGCTCGGCGAGCCCGATGTGCTCCGGGCGCAGGTGCTCCGAATGCTCGCGGACCCGCGCTCCCGCGCGCTCGTCGAGAACTTCGCCGGACAGTGGCTGATGCTGCGCGAGCTCGACGAGGCGCTGCCGCAGGATGCGGCTTTCGACGCGAATCTGAGAGAAGCGTTTCGGAGCGAGACCGAGCTCCTTCTTTCGAGCGTGATCACGGACGATCGCAGCATCATCGAGTTGCTCGATGCGGACTACACGTTCGTCAACGAACGGCTCGCGCGGCACTACGGCATCGACGGCGTGAAGGGCAGCTACATGCGGCGGATCGAGCTCGGCGAGGACGATCCGCGCCGTGGCCTCTTGGGGCACGGGAGCCTGTTGACGGTCACCTCCGTCGCGAACCGCACGTCGCCCGTCATCAGGGGGCAGTGGATCCTCGAGAACCTGCTCGGCACCGACGTTCCGCCGCCTCCGCCCGGCGTCGAGGCGGATCTCTCGGACGAGTCCCCGGTCGCCGTCGCCGACACGCTGCGGGGCAGGCTCGAGCTGCACCGTGCGAACAGCGTCTGCGCGTCCTGTCACGCGAGGATCGATCCTTTCGGCCTCGCGCTCGAGAATTTCGATCTGATCGGCCGCTGGCGCGACACGGACGGCGGCCAGCCGATCGACTCCGTCGTCACGCTGCCCGACGGAACGATCGTGACGGGACCGAACGCGCTGCGTCGAGCGCTGCTCGAGCGCTCGGACATGTTCGCGAGGGCGTTCACGGAAAAGCTCCTGACCTATGCGCTCGGCAGGATCCTCGAGCCCTACGATATGCCGACGGTGCGGAAGATCGCGGCGGACGCGAAGCGCGAGGATTACCGGTTCTCGTCGATCGTGCTCGGTATCGTCGAGAGCGTGCCGTTCCGCATGAAGGTGAAGCAGGCGGAAGCGCCTGCGGCAACCGATTAGGGGGACGACGATGAGGTTCATCACGAAGAAACATCTGTCGCGTCGTGCAGTGCTCAAAGGCGCGGGGGTGACGCTCGCGTTGCCGCTCCTCGAATCGATGATCCCCGCCGCGCAGCGGGGCGCGTGGGCGGCGGCCGTGCCGCGGTCCCGGTTCGCGTGCATCTACATTCCGCACGGAGCGGTCATGAGCCGGTGGACGCCCGCGACCGACGGCGCGGGGTTCGACTTTCCGCCGACCCTTCAGTCGCTCGAGCCTCTTCGCGAGCACGTGAACGTCGTGAGCGATCTGACGTTGCCACTCGCCTACGGCGAGGACGCCTCGGCCGGCGCGAATCACACGCGCTCGTCGGCGGTCTGGATCACGTGCGCGAAGCCCGAGACGGGCGCAACGCCGCGCCTCGGCGTGTCGGTCGACCAGGTCTATGCGCAGCACTTCGGCCACGACACGCCGCTCCCGTCGCTCGAGCTGTCGATCGAGGAGGGCGGCTTGAGCGGCGGCTCGGGGCTTTCCGGCGCATACCGCAATACGATCTCGTGGCGCACCGAGACGGCGCCGCTGCCGATGGAGCACAACCCTCAGGTCGTGTTCGAGCGGCTCTTCGGCGACGGCAGCACGGCCGACCAGCGGCGTCGCCGGCGCAGCCAGGCGCAGAGCCTGCTCGATTCGGTCGTGTCCGATATCGACGCGCTCGAGCGGCGGCTGCCGCCGGCCGATCGTGTGCGCCTCGAGCGCTACGTCGAAGACGTCCGGGAGGTCGAGCGGCGCATCGCGCTCGCCGGCGAGCAGATCACGGACGATCTCGAGCTGCCGCCGAAGCCGAGCGGCGTGCCGGACGACTTCGAGGAGCACGCCCGGATGATGTTCGATCTGATCGCGCTCGCGTGGCAGGCGGACATCACGCGCGTATCGACGCTGATGATCGCGAAGGAGGTCAGCAATGCCGTGTATCCGGCAAGCGGCGTGAACGACCCGTTCCACAACCTTTCGCATCATTCGGAGGTGCCGGCGAACATCGATCGTCTCGCGCGGCTCAACGAGTACCACACGCGCACGACGATCGCGTACTTCCTCGGCCGTCTCGCGGAGACGCCGGACGGCGACGGCACGCTGCTCGATCATTCCGTCGTGCTCTACGGCAGCGGAATGAGCAACTCGAATCAGCACGACCACGAGCCGCTGCCGACGCTGCTCGCGGGCGGCGCATCCGGGAAGCTCCGAGGCGGGCGGCACATCCGCGCGGGCGCGGGCACGCCGATGTCGAATCTGCTTCTCGCCGTGCTGCACAAGCTCGACGTGCCGGCGGAACGGTTCGGCGACAGCACGGGCACCGTGGAGATCTGACATGCGGCGCGGGCGAATCGCGCTCGTCGTCGTTGCGGGTCTCGCGGCCCCGGGTGCGGTGCCGGGCGCCGAAGGCGAATCGCTCGCCGATGCGGCGATGAATCGCGACATGGCCGCGGTGCGTGCGCTGCTCGAGCGGGGTGCGGATCCGAATGCGCTCGGGACCTACGGCACGCCGGCCCTGCACTGGGTCGTGCGGGTCTCGGACGTAGCGACCGCGAGCCTGCTGCTCGACGCCGGCGCTGACCCGAACCTCATGAACGAGCACGGCGTCGCGCCGCTCCATCTCGCGATCGAGAACGGGGACCGCGTGATGGTCGAGCGGCTGCTCGCCGCCGGAGCCGATCCCGACCAGCCGGATCGGACCGGCGAGACGCCGCTCTTCCTTGCCGCGCGCATCGGCGATCCTCTCATCGCCGCGGCGCTGATCGCGCGCGGCGCGACGGTCGATGCGCGCGATCCGGAGTACCGACAGACGCCGTTGATGGTCGCGGCACGGGAAGGCCATGCGGACGTCGTCGAGCTACTGCTCGGGCACGGCGCGGACGTCAACGCGCAGACGCGCACGGGCGAGACGCCGCGCTTCAGGCTGCCGAGCGAGAACGCGGGCTCGAAGGGAGTCGGAATCATCCGCGGCGGCTGGCCGGAGCGCGGCATGCGCTATCCCATTCCCGGCGCGAAGACCCCGCTGCTCTATGCGACTCGCGAGGGCTACTTGTCCGTTACGCGGCTGCTGGTCGATGCGGGCGCCGACCTCGAGCAGGCCGACGCGAACGGGGTGACGCCGCTCCTGAACGCGATCATCAACGCGAGCCTTGCCGCCGTTCAGAGGCCGGGCGCCGACCGCGGCGATCATGTCGCGGTCGCGCATTTGCTGATCGAGCGCGGCGCCGACGTGAATGCGATCGACTGGTACGGGCAGACACCCCTCTGGGCGGCCGTCGACGTGCGCAACCTCGATGTCGACGGCCCCACTCGCGACAACGGCATCGACCGGGATGCGATGCTCGAGCTGATCCGAACGCTGCTCGAGCGCGGAGCGGAGCCGAACGCGCGCACTCGCGAGTATCCTCCGGAGCGGCGCTTCATCACGCGTCTCGGGTCGTTATCGTGGGTCGACTTCACGGGCCAGACGCCGTTTCTCCGGGCCGCGCTCGCGGGCGACGTCACGGTGATGCGGCTTTTGCTCGAGCACGGTGCGGATCCGGGCATCCCGACGTTCGAAGGCACGACGCCGCTGATGGCCGCGGCCGGCGTGAACTGGGTCGTCAACCAGACGTTCGACGAAGGCCCGGATGCGCTGCTCGAGGCCGTGAGAATGTGTGTCGAGCTCGGCAACGACGTGAATGCCGTCAACTCGATGGGCCTCGCGGCGATTCACGGTGCGGCGAACCGAGGATCTAACGACATCATCGAGTTCCTCGCGGCAAACGGAGCTCGGCTCGACCTCGCCGACAACGTGGGCCGCACGCCGATCGTCTGGGCGGAAGGCGTCTTCCTCGCGACGCATCCGCCCGTGCGGAAGCCCGACACGATCGCGCTGCTCGAGCGGCTCGGCGCCAAATAGCGGGGCCCGTTCCGCGCTCGCGCTCGATGGAGCGAGTGCGACGAGCGTCACGTCGCGTTCGATCGAGCGACTGTGACGAACGTCACAAACAGCGTTCGCAATCCGTGAACGGCTTCCGGTCCACGAAGTCGTCATAATCTAGTCGAACCACCCGTTCGTCGGCGACGACGCGCCGCTCGTCGGGCGCAACCCTGACGGGCGAGCGCCGCTCGTACAGTCGCCGGCCATGAGCACGCTACGACAGCGCGGTTTCAACTTATTCGAACTGCTCATCGCGATAGCCGTCGCCGGCATCCTGCTCGGCGTCGGCATACCGAGCTTCCGCGAATTCCAACGCAACAGCGCGATGGCGAGCGCCGCGAACGAGATGATCTCGGCCGTGCTGCTCGCGCGTGCCGAGGCGGTCAAGCGGCAGGTGCCGGTGACGTTCTGCCTGAGCGCGAGCTTCGACGCGGACCCGCCCAAGTGCGATGCGAGCGAGGTGGCCAACAGCACCGAGATGGGGTTCATCGTCTGGGTCGACGAGAGCGGGCCTGCGGATGCGAACGGCAGCCCGGTGATCACGGACGCAACCGACGGCAACCACGCCGTGGACGCGGACGAGACGATCATCCTGCGCCGGAGCCCGCCGCCCGGCGGCGCAATCACGATCTCGGCGGACGCGGGTTTCGTCACGTTCATGCCGAGCGGGTTCCCGCGCCGACCCTTCGACGGCCGGACGGTGCTCTTTTGCGACGACCGCGGCAACCGTTCCGCCGCGGGGCGATCGAGCGCGCGCGTCGTGCGGATCGACGCGACCGGTCGCGGCCAGGTCCTGGCCGAGATCGACGCGATAGCGACCGCGATCGGCGCCATCGACGGAGCGGATTGTTCTTGATCCACTGAACGACGCAGACAACTCATGCAACGAGAACGTGCGCGATTCGTGGCTCATGACCGGGGATTCAGCCTCGTCGAGGTGATGGTGGCCTTGGTCGTGCTGTCGGTCGGCCTGCTCGGCATCGCCGCGCTGCAAGGCCAGGGCCTCGGGGCGAGCCGTGTCGCGATGTATCGCACCGTGGCCGTGAACCTCGCGGCGGACATGGCCGAGCGCATTCGCGTCAACAGGCTCGCCGGCAGCGTATACGGCGACGAGGACGCGGCGACCGACTACGGATGTGATCCGGAGACCGGCGAAGGCGACGACTGCACGCCGGCCGAAATGGCGGCTCACGACCTTTTCGTCTGGCAGCAGCTGATCGAAAGCCAGTTGCCAGGCGGTTCCGGCCGGGTCGAATTCACCGACGGCACGCCCCCCGTCTACACGATCACCGTGGAGTGGGAGGAGACCGGGATCGGCGCCACGTCGTACACGACCGAGATCGAAGTTCCGGATGTTTAGGCCGTGACGATGATGTGCAAGAACAGCACTGTAATCGGCCGCGTCGGGCGATGCGGCGGCATGACGCTCGTCGAGCTCATGGTGGCGCTCGCGATCGGCATGTTCCTGATGATCGGCGCGATCACGATTCTGATGCAGGGGCGCACGACGTTCCAGGTCTCCGAGACGATGGCTCGGTTGCAGGAAAACGCGCGCTTCGCGCTCGACGTGCTCGAGCCCGACATCCGCATGGCGCATTACTGGGGGCTCACGACGAGGCCGAACGCGATCGAAGGGCGCGCAAGGCAGACTGATACCGCATCCACGCTCTTTTCGGCGCCGCACAGTTGCGGCACGAACTGGCACCTCGATCTCGAGCTTGCCGTCGAGGGGACCAATGGCACGTACAGCTGGGACTGCCTGCCGGCGTTCGGCGCCGTCGCGGACGCCGATACGCTCGTCATCCGCCGCGCGAGCCAGAATCCCGTCGTGCCGGCGGCCGGCTGGCTCCACCTGCAGTCCGCGCGGGTCATGGATTCGACGATATTCGAGGGAGCCGCAGTGCCGGCCGGCTACATTCCGGCTACGTCGCAAACGCACCGGCTCGTCGTGAACGGCTACTACGTCGC
Organism: uncultured Gammaproteobacteria bacterium; assembly: GCA_964553875.1. Classification (GTDB taxonomy): domain Bacteria; phylum Pseudomonadota; class Gammaproteobacteria; order Steroidobacterales; family Rariloculaceae; genus ZC4RG20. Next base: position 13,365 of record CAZKNH010000057.1, read on the forward strand.
GACCGGGTCGTCGCTCGGCAACACCGTGCCGTCGCTACGCAGAAAGACACTGGGCGCGGGTCCCGCGTTCTTCGACGAGGAGATCTTGCCGGGCGTCGAAGACATGCAGATCCAGTTCGGCGTCGACACCGATCCGGTGGGCAGCGCGAACCGCGGCGTCATCGACCGTTACGTGAATCCGGACGATCCGATCCTCGACCGCACCCATCCGTCCTACATGGAGGAAGCGGAGATCCTCGCGGTGCGTCTCTGGCTGCGCATTCGCGCCGAGCGTCCGGAGACCGGCTACGTCGACACGGCGACCTACAACTATGCGGGGCGCGAGGTCGGGCCGTTCAACGACGGTTTCCGGCGCGTCGTCGTGTCGAAGACGATCTATCTGCGAAACGCCCGTCCGCCCATCTGAGGAGTCGAGATTCATGCAACGACGCATTTGCGGCACTCAACACCGCCCAGTCGGCCGACAGCGCGGCGCGACGCTCGTCGTCGGGCTCGTCCTGCTGCTCGTGCTCACCGTGCTCGGCGTCTCCGGGATGAACATGGCGACGCTCGAGATCACGATGTCGAGCAACAGTCAGTTCCAGCAGGACGCGTTCCAGGCCGCCGAGACCGGCATCGACGTGCCGATCGCGCAGCGCAACTTCACGACGTTCACGGCGACGACCAACGAAGGCGTCGTCGGCGACGGCGAATATCGGTCGGAAACCGTGTTCATGGAGACGACGCCGGTGCCCGATATCGCGTTCAGCATGGGCACGAGCACCGGCAGCGTGCAGGCGTTTCATTTCAACGTCCGTTCCGTCGGGACGGGGCCGCGGAACGCGGTCTCCACGCACGTGCAGAGCTTTTATGTCGTCGGCCCCGGTGGTCAATGATCCTCGCTGCGGAGAGGCAACGATGAGACGAATGGCGTTGGCAGCGGTCGCCGTATCGATCTGCGGCAACGTTTTCGCGGCTCGCACGCTCGAGCCGATAGAAAGCGCCTACGAGCTGCGTCTGATCCACGTCGTTTGGCCGGCGAGCACGCTGGGCTCGCTCATCGTGAAGCCGTGCCCGGAGTGCGACGAGGTGACGCTCTTCGTCGACGGCGAGACGACTTACTCGGTGGTCGGTCAAGCGCCGATCACGCTGACCGACTTTGCGGTCGTCGCCGGTCAGCTCCGCGCCTCGCAGGGCGAGGAAGCGAGCGTCGGCGTTTTCTATGAGCCGAAGTCGAAGCGGGTCACCCGCGTCGTGCTGTATCCGGCCGGTTAGCCGCGGGCGCCGCCGGGAAAGCAACGGACTGCTATCGAGGGATTGGCAGATATGCAACGCATGACTGGCAAAGTGGCCTCATTGGCCTTGGGCTGTCTGTGGACGACGACGGCGATGCTGCCCGCGGGAGCGGAAGACATCGAGCTGTTCATCAACACGTCGGACTTCTCGAGCTCGGCGCGACCGAACGTCCTGCTGATCTTGGACGATTCGATCAGTATGGACGCGAAGCTGATCACGCAGAACAACTACGATCCGAACACGGTTTACAGCGGGCCCTGCAGCAGGGATTACGTCTATTTTGCTTCCGGCAGTGCCACGTCGCCGCCGCAGTGCAGGAACGATAACCGGTTCCGGCGCTCGGATCTGAAGTGCAAGAAGGCGCTCGAGGCGTTCGCAGCTCCGGGCGGCGGGCTTTATCGCGACAGGCTCGCGAGTTACGACAGCTCGCAAAGAAGGTGGGAAGAGCTGGCAGCCAACCGGATAGTCGAATGCGAGGCCGACTGGGGCATTCACGGCGGCACCGACGGGAGCAATGAGGTTTACCCGCGCAACAACGACAGCAACCGCCTGTGGACGTCCGGTACCAGTAATCGGGTGTCGTGGGGACAGAGTCCCACGAGGAACTACTACTGGATCTACGACGGCAACTGGCTGAACTGGTACTACAGTCCCGGCACGGTGTCGACACGGCTCCAGGTCGTCAAAGACGTCGCCAACAGCCTGGTGGCTTCGGTCGACGGCATCAACGTCGGCCTCATGCACTTCAGGCAGACGTCGGCGTCGGGGCCTCACGGCGGACGCGTCGCGTACGCGATGGAGGACGTCTCGACCGCACGGGCCGGCATCCAGGCGGCGATCAACGCTTTGACGCCGACCAAATGGACGCCGTTGTCCGAAACGATGTACGAGGCGGCGCTCTACTATATGGGGAGATCCGCCGTCCACGGAGCGACCAACCCGAAGAGCGTCAGCACTGCGCTGCGGAGCCAGGATCCGCCGACGTACGACTCGCCGATCGACTACCCGTGCCAGAAGAACTACATCGTTCTGCTGACGGACGGCGCGCCGACCGGCGATGACGATTCCGACGCCGCCATATTGAACCTGCAGGACGCGGAAGGCACGAGCTTTCGTACGCTCGCCGGTATTCCGGCCGGCGGGGTCTGCGACGTCGAGAGCTACGCCGGCCTCGACTTGAGCCCGACGCCCGAGGGCGGCGACTGCCTCGATGATCTCGCCGAGTTCATGTTCAAGGGCGACATGTCGCCGTTGCCGGGCAAGCAGAACGTCATCACGCACGTCGTCGGATTCGCGCTGGAAGACCGTAACGGCCAGATTGTCAGGCTCCCGGTGCTGCTCGACACGGCCGCTCGCGGCGGCGGGCGGTACTACGAGGCCGTCGACAGCGCATCTCTGTTCACGACGCTGACCGGCATCGTCACGGAGATCCTGCAGACGCAGTCGACGTTCACGTCTCCGGCCGTGTCGGTGAACAGCTTCAACCGCGCGCAGAACCTGAACGATCTCTACATCACGCTGTTCGAGCCGTCGAGCACCGAGCACTGGCCCGGCAACCTCAAGAAATTCCGCCTTCGTCCGTCGGATGCCAAGATCGTCGACGCGCTGGGGCGGCCGGCGGTCGATGAGCAGACCGGCTTCTTCGTGGCCAACTCCCAGAGCCTGTGGGCGGACGGTCCCGACGGGCACGACATCAAGGTGGGCGGTGCGGCGCACCGGATCCCGGAGGAGCGCAAGGTCTATACGTCTATCGCGGGTAACAACCTCACGGCCCCCGGAAATCGAGTCGCCCTCAACAATCCGGCCATCGACGACGCTCTGCTGAACACGGGCGGGCCGGATGCGCCGACGCGAGAGCAGGTGATCAGCTTCATCAACGGCCTGGACGCGTCGGACGTCGACAACGACGGCGACACGACGGAGCCGCGCCGCCAGATGGGCGATCCGCTCCACTCGAAACCTGCGTCGGTCGTCTACGGCCCGAGCATCGACGATGCGATCATCTTCTTCGCGACCAACGATGGCTTCTTGCACGCGATCGATGCCGATGACGGCACGGAGCTCTGGGCGTTCTTGCCGCCCGAGTTCCTCGGGCAGCAGGTGAACCTGTTCCTCGACGGTTCGACTCCCGTCAAGTCGTATGGAATCGACGGCAACGTCAGCGTGCAGGTGCTCGGCAACAACGACGGCGTCATAGACCCCTCCGCCGGCGAGCGCGTTCTGTTGTTCTTCGGCATGCGGCGCGGCGGGTACGCGTACTACGCGCTCGACGTCACGCAACCCACTGCGCCGAAGGTGCTGTGGCGACACGACAATTCGACGCTGCCGGGCCTCGGGCAGACCTGGTCCACGCCGGTTCCCACTCGAATCAAGGTGAACCAGACCGGTCAAAGCGAGCATCATCTCGTCGTCGTGGTCGGCGGCGGCTACGAGCCGGACCAGGACAACTCCGAGTCGACGACGGACACGATCGGAAACTCGATCTACATCATCGACTCCGAGAACGGAATGCTGTTGTGGCACGGCAGCAAGGACGGACGCGACGCCGACTTCGCCGTGGCCGGCAAGAGCATGGACTACTCGATTCCGGCGGACGTCAAGGTCATCGACTTCGACGGCGACGGCTACGCGGACCGGATGTATGCCGCGGACATGGGCGGCCAGATCTGGCGCTTCGACGTCTACAATGGCGAACAGCCGTCGAATCTGATCACCGGAGGAGTGATCGCACAGCTCGGCGCCGCGCCGTCGGACTCGCCGGCGCTCGCGGACGTGCGGCGCTTCTACTATTCGCCGGACGTCGCGCTCGTGAGCCACGCAGACACCCGCTTCATTCATATCGGCATCGGCTCCGGACATAGGGCGCATCCGCTCAGCAAGGAGAACGCGGATCGGTTCTATGCGCTTCGCGATTTCAACGCCCTGCGCAAGCTCACGCAGACGCAGTACAACGCGATCACGCCGATCACCGAAGGGGACTTGACAGTCATCGACGAAGTCGACACGGACGTGCCGAATACGTCCCCAGGATGGATGTTCGAGCTCGATGCCGCGGCCGGCGAGAAGGTGCTTGCCGAGGCCAGGACGTTCAACAATCAGGTGTTCTTCACGACCTTCACGCCGAGCGCCGGCGCGGGGGCGGATCCGTGTGCGCCTGCGCTCGGAACGAACCGCCTGTACATCGTGAGCCTGTTCAATGCGGCGCCGGTCACGAACCTCGATGGCTCGCTCGACGAGACCAATCTGACGGCGACCGACCGCTACATCGAGTTCGGCGGTTCGATTGCAGCCGAAGTCGTGTTTCTGTTCCCGTCGCCGGAGGATCCCGAGAACTGCGTCGGTGAGGAATGCACGCCGCCGCCCGTGGCCTGCGTGGATCTCTTCTGCCTCCCGACCGGCTTCGGGAACAACCCGGTGCGCACGTTCTGGCGGCAAGAAAGTGTCGACAGTGTCGATTGAGGACGAGCGGCTAGTAGGGAACGCCTGCGATGGAATCGAGCAAGGACACTGCCTACGGAACTCCTGCGATGCGTAACCGCATCGCAGGGTTCACGTTGATCGAGCTGATGATCGTGGTCGTCGTGATCGGCGTGCTGGCCACGATCGCCGTGCCGAGCTACCGGCAATACTCCATTCGCGCACAGCGGACGGAAGCGAAATCCGCGCTGCTTCAGCTCGCCGCCAATCAGGAACGCTTCTATACGAGGAACGGCAACACGTACGTAACGGACCTCGCGAGCATCAATATGTCCGCGACGACCGAAGGCAACCGCTACGTGCTTCGCGTCACCTCGGCCGACGCGTCCGCGTTCACGGCTACGGCTACCGCTACCGCCAGAATGGCCGACGACGCCGATTGTCAGGTCTTCACGATCAATTCCGAAGGGCAGCGTACCGCGTCACCGGACCCGCGCGGCGACTGCTGGTAGCTTGTGCCGACGGCCGCCGAGCGCGGAGGAGCCTCGGTGCGCCGTCTTGGCGCATCGCCGCCGGCATTCGTATCGCGATTTCGCGGGCTCATGGCATCGGCCTCGGCCGCGCGAAGTCCTTCGATCTGCTTGCTGGCTATAACTTCCGGGATTCAGTACCATTCAGCGACTTTCCAGTCGCTCTCCTGATGAATGGACGGTAACTCTCGGCTGGCTCGGGCTCGTGGGACCCCGTGCGCCGAATCCGTGACGGCGCGGGCGTTCGGCTGATGTCGATCGCGCTTCATCCGCGTGCCGCGCCGGCGGACACGGTTCGGGTGTGGGTCGGCGTAGACGGGCAGGTCGAAGCGCCCGAGCTCACGTGGCGGCTCGACGGCGCCGAAGCGAAACCGCGGGCGCTTCGCCCGCTCCAGAGCGCTCGCGGCCCGGCGCTGCTCCGAGGCTCGCCGCCGCGCGTCTTCGCCGGCGTATACGAGTTCCGTAACGTGACGCCCGGAACGCACGAGATCGTCGTCACCGCGGCGGGACGAGAGCGCCGCCTCACGGTCCGCACGTTGCCGCGCGAGCTGCCGGAGTCCGTCGACGGCTGGTTCAACATCCTGCTCGTTTCGTGCTATCACGAGGCCGAGGCCGAGCGCGGCGTGCTCGACGCAGCGCTCTACGAGATCACGCGCGAGCATCCGCTTCACCTGTCGATATTGCTCGGTGACCAGGTCTATCTCGACCTGCCGACGCTCGAGGATTTTCCGAACGACAAGGTCTGGCTCGCCGAACGATTCGAAAGGAGCTACCGCCGCAATTGGTTCGGCGACGACGACTATGCGGCGGTGCTCTCCGCGGCGCCGAGCGTCGCGACGCCCGACGATCACGAGTACTGGAACAACTTTCCGCACGCGAGCCCGATCATCGGTAACACGTATACGCCGAAGGGACGCGCCGCGTGGACGGAAGCCGCGGCGGCGCTGTATCGGGCCTTTCAAATGCCGGTGACGGGAGAAGACGGCGAAGAGTTCGGTGATCCGTTCGTCATCGATGTGCCGCCGATGTCTCTTTTCGTCGCCGACAGCCGTTCGCTGCGACGCCCCGATCGTTCGCGCTCGTTCGGGCCGAGGACGCTCGAGCGCCTCGAAGAATGGGTCCGGACGCTCCGAGCGAGAGGCTGGCTCGGCGTTTTCGCGACCGGCCAGTCGCTGTTCGATCCGGCCGCGTCGGCACTGTCTGGCGCCGTAGGAGACCGGGTGCTCGCGAACTACGGCGATTACTCGAAGCTCGTAGAGATCCTGTCCGAGGCGCCGCAGGCAATCGCGATCACGGGAGACGTGCATTTCGGACGCGTCGTCAGCGTGCTCGATGTCGACCGGGAGCTCCTGCCGACAATCCACGAGGTGATCACGTCCCCGTCTTCTCTCGTCACATCGGTCGGCATCGACGGTTACAAGAAGGCCGTCAACTGGCTGGACCGTCTGCGCGGCGGAGGAGACGACTGGCCGAGGCACTCCGAAGCCGAGCCGGCGCCCGCTTATTTCGCCGAGGACGTGCTCCGCCGTCGCCGGTTCTCGACGCGGACGCTGCATCGGCAAAAGGGCGACCAGCTCGCCGTGCTTTCGCTGAAACGCCACGGGACCGGCATTCTCGGCCGCGTGACGTATTACCCGCTTCATTCCTCGCACGCCGTTCGCGCCCGGCACAAAGCCAGCGTGGAACTCGCGATTCCATCACATGAGCGCTGAGACCCGACGATGCTGAACATCAGGACATCGAAAACCGATACTCCGAGCCCGACGTTCGTCGAAGCCGAGCGCAAGCGTGGCGACAATCTCGCGTGGATCGAACCGCATCTGCGCGGCGACGACGTCACGCATCTGCTGCTGCTCGGCGGAGTCGGTCCGGTCGACTTCAGGCTCCGAGTCGCGCAATCGCATGCGCGTGCCGACCTCACGCCGAGCCATTGGTCACACGTCGCGCTGCTCGGCGCCCGCAGCGAGCAGCTCGGCAACACGCCGATCTTCGAGATCTCGCTGACGCCGGAGAACGGATTCGGCTATCCGCCGCCGACGAACGCCGTGCAGCAGTCCACGCTCAAGCGCTACAGGAACGTTCGACGCTACCCGAACATCGCGATCATCCGTGTCCCCGTGCCGCTTGCGGAGGTGCAGGGGCACCTGAAGCGCTTCGTCGGGCAGCGAGCCGTGCTCGATGCCCTCGAGCTCTTGATGCTGTGGCTCTCGTTCGTCTGGGGTGTCAACCGTGCCGGCAACCCGCTCCTCGAAGGGCACGGCATTCCGTCGGCCACGATGATCGAGTACGTCGTGGCCGCCGCAGGCTTCGATCTCACGCCCGGGCTGGCGAGCCGCTCGAGCTGCCCCGAGGCGCTCTGGCAGTCGGCGCGCTGGTGGCACGAGTTCTACGGCGGAGACAGCCAGGGCAAGACGCTCGAGGGTGCGTGGTGCCTCACGCATTTCTTGAGCGCGGAATACGACCAGCAACCGCTGTCGCTCTGACGCCGTACGCGCGAACGGAGGATTCATGAAGAAGTTGACGGTCACTTTCAGGGAGACGATGACCGGTGCGTTCGCGCTCGGCGAGACGGATCCGATCGCGGGCGCCGAAGCGGGTGCGAGGCTCGGCACGGCCCTCGCGCTCCATGCGAGCGTGCGCATCGACGATATCGACGCGTTCGTCCGCGATCCCACGCATACCGGGTCGCTCGCCGGCAGCGTCGATTTCCCGCCGTTCGGAATCGGGCTCGAAGGCTCCGCCGGAGTGTTCAACCTGTTCCGGCCGACCGAGGATCCGGAAGCGACTCACATGCGGTACGAGCTCGCGTTCCGTCACGACGGCAAGGACTATTATTTGCGCGGCTGGAAGACCGTTCGGGACGATCCGGGCTTCGATCTGTGGTCCGACACGACGACGCTCCATGTGACCCTGCACGAGGGCCGGGATGCGACGGGGCCGGTCGTAGGCGCCGGCGTGCTGCGGCTCGGCGTCAAGGATCTCGCGGCGCTCCTGTCGACGCTCGACGTGCCGAATGCAGCAAATTCTCGCGAGAAGCTCGAGGCGATCGTCAAGTTCGGACGGTTCTTCGCAGGGAAGCTGTGGGACGGCTACGTCGTGCCCAAATTCGGCCGACGCCTTTTCGGCACGACGCAGGACGAGGCGCTCCATTTCGACGTCATCGTGATCGGCAGCGGCTTCGGCGGCGCCGTTACGGCGTGCCGGCTCGCCGAGAAGGGCGCGAGGGTCTGCATCCTCGAGCGCGGCCGCCGCTGGGCGCCCGAGGACTATCCGCGCGGGACGAACGATGCGTGGCTCTGGTCGGACGAGTGCCCGGAGCGGCAAAACGGCTGGATCGACCTCAAATGGTTCGATGACATGGCGGTCGCTCAGGGCTGCGGTGTCGGCGGCGGCTCGCTGATCTACGCGAACGTGTTCGTCGAGGCACAGCCCTTCGTCTTCGAGTCCGGCTGGCCGAAAGAGATCACCTACGAAGCGCTGAAGCCGTACTTCGAGAAGACGGGCGCGATGTTGAACGTGCAGGAAGTGCCCGACAACCAGTGGCCGCCGAAGATGCGCCTGATGAAGGAGGCGGCCGATCGCGCCGGGTTCGGGGACCGCTTCCGGAAGATGCCGCTGGCCGTCCGTTTCGATCCGGATTTCGACTGCGAGCGCGCGGAGACGTTCGATCCGTCGCAGTCGAAACGCTTCGTCAACGAGCACGGGCTCGAGCAGGGCACGTGCATTCATTGCGGGAACTGCGACCTGGGTTGCCCGGTCGGCGCGCGCAACTCGCTCGACTTGAACTACATTCCGCTCGCGGAGCGTCACGGCGCCGTCGTGAAGCCGCTCCACTGGGTTCGGCGGATCACGCCGCTCGACGACGGCAGGGGCTACCGCGTCGATTTCGAGCGGATCGATCCGGTCGCGCGCAAACGCGTGCCGGGTCACTTCAATGCGCGCAAGGTCGTCGTCGCGGCCGGCACGATGGGCACGAACGAGCTGCTCCTTCGTTGCCGCGATCAGTACGCGACGCTGCCGAATCTGAGCAAGATGCTCGGACGCGGCTGGAGCTCGAACGGCGACTTCCTGACACCCGCGCTCTACGCCGGCCGCAAGATCTCGCCGACGCGCGGACCGACGATCACGTCGGCGATCGACTTTCTCGACGGCTCGGTGGGCGGGCATCGATTCTGGGTGCAGGACGGCGGCTTCCCCGACATCGTCGCGAACGCGCTCGAGGACGAAGGAGGGAAGGGGCTGCGCGGCTGGGTCTTCCGGTCGTTGCTCGGCGCCGCACAGCGACATCAGCTTGCGTGCGTGATGCCATGGTTCGGGCAGGCATGCGACGCGGCCGACGGCGAGCTTCGCCTGTCGCGCAGCTTCCTGCCGCCGTTCCGGCAGCGGCTCGAGCTCGAATGGAAGATCGAGCGCTCCGAGGCCGTGATGGACGCCCTCGTCTCGATGCACAAGAGGCTTTCGAAGGAGACCGGCGGCGTCCCGCTGGTGCCGCTGTCGTGGCAGGTCTTCAAGGACCTGATCACGCCTCACCCGCTCGGCGGCTGCCGAATGGGCGAGGGTCCGGACGACGGCGTCGTCGATCATCGCGGCGAGGTTTTCGGTCACCCCGGCCTTTACGTCGCGGACGGCGCGATCGTGCCGAAGGCGATCGGCGTCAATCCGTCGCGGACGATCGCGGCGCTTGCCGAGCGTATCGCCGATCTGATCGAAGTGTGAGCCGATGACGACGTACGTCGAGCGCATCGTGCCGTTCGAAGCCGGCGACGGCATGCCGCTCAATCTGGTGAACGTGCGGGCCGCGGATACCGAGCCCGTCCGCGGCCCGGTGCTGCTCGTCCACGGCGCCGGCGTGCGCGCGAACATTTTCAGACCGCCGGGGCAGCCGACCCTCGTCGACGCATTGATCGAGGCAGGCTACGACGTCTGGCTCGAGAACTGGCGTGCGAGCATCGATCTGCCGCCGAACGAGTGGACGCTCGACCAGGCCGCCGTGCACGATCATCCGGCGGCGGTGCGCAAGATCATCGAAGAGACCCGTGCCTCCGAGGTCAAGGCCGTCGTGCATTGCCAGGGATCGACGAGCTTCGTGATGTCGGCGCTCGCGGGCCTCGTGCCGGAAGTCACGACGATCGTGACGAACGCGGTGTCGCTCCATCCCGTCGTGCCCGCATGGTCGCGTGCGAAGCTCGAGGCCGTCGTCCCGATCGTGTCGAAGCTTGCGCCGTACGTCAGCCCGCGCTGGGGCATCGAAGCGCCGACGGCGCTCGCGAGGGCCATGACGCTCGCGGTCCGCGCCACGCACCACGAGTGCCGCAACACGGTCTGCAAGCTCGTGAGCTTCATCTATGGCAGCGGCTGCCCCGCGCTCTGGCGGCACGAGAATCTGACGGACGACGTGCACGACTGGCTGCGGGGCGAGTTCGCCGAAGTGCCGCTGTCGTTCTTCAGGCAGATGGCCCGTTGCGTCCGGCGCGGCGTGCTGACGACGGTGGACGGCCTGCGCGACATCCCGGACGACTTCGCGGATGTCGGCCGTACGCGCGCCCGTTTCGCGTTCTTCACGGGTGCTCTGAACCGCTGCTTCCTGCCCGATAGCCAGATCCGCTCGTGGCGGCATTTCGATGCCCGTCGTCCCGGCTTTCACACGCTGCACGTGCTGCCGAATTACAGTCATCTCGACGTCTTCTTCGGGCGGCGTGCCGCCGAGGACGTTTTTCCGTTGATGCTGGCGGAGCTCGCAAAGTGAGGGCTCGCCGTTCTGCACCGATTCGGTCGGGCCAACCGTCGTTGGCGCTGCGCATCATCGTGCCCGTCGGACCGACAGGCCGGCCGACGGCGAGCGGCCGAAGACCCAACCAGTCCTGGAACGACCATTCGCTCGATGTGAGCGCGTGGTCGTGCTCGATGCGTAGCCAAGGGGCAGGTCCCTAGATTCGAGGGTTCCGCGCGACCGTCACCACGGCAACAGCGAAAGCCGCGGATCGCTGACGATCTGACGGAACGCGCTCGCGGCCCACATCGTGGTCAGCGAGGCGAAGAAGTTACCGCAGACCCACTGTGGGCCGGCTCGTCGGCGAGCAGCCGGCCCTCCTTCAGGATCCAGACGCGGCTCGCGACGCGTTCGACGTCGCCGACGAGGTGCGTAACCGAGTCTAGGCCGTTCCGGGGTTCCGACTCTGCCGGCATCGGCCCGAGCGTTCGGAAGCCGAGTGC
>CAZKNH010000058.1:0-15177 GCA_964553875.1 uncultured Gammaproteobacteria bacterium
CGCGATTGCGCTCGCGGTCGAACTTCAGGACCTTGACCTCGAGCTCCTGGCCGACCTGCACGACCTCGGAGGGGTGCTTCACGCGCTTCCACGCCATGTCCGTGATGTGCAGCAGGCCGTCGATACCGCCGAGATCGACGAACGCGCCGTAATCGGTGAGGTTTTTGACGACGCCCTTCAAAACGGCGCCTTCCTCGAGGTTCTTCAACAGCTGCTCGCGCTCGGCGCTGTACTCTTCCTCGACGACCGCGCGCCGCGAGACGACGACGTTGTTGCGACGCTGGTCGAGCTTGATGACCTTGAACTCGAGCGTCTGGCCCTCGAGCGCGACGGGATCTCTGATCGGCCGCACATCGACGAGGGAGCCGGGGAGAAACGCGCGCACGAGATCGATATCGACGGTGAAACCGCCGCGTACGCGCCCACTGATCGTGCCGGTGACGATGCTGCCTTTCTCGAACGCCTCCTCGAGGCGCGCCCACGTGCGGCTGCGCTTCGCCTTCTCGCGCGAGAGCCGCGTTTCGCCGAAGCCGTCCTCGACCGTATCGAGCGCGACCTCGACCTCGTCGCCTACCGAAACTTCGAGCTCGCCCTTGTCGTTCAGGAACTGACTGGTGGGTATGACGGCCTCGGACTTGAGACCTGCGTTCACGATGACGACGTCGTCGTTAACGTCGACGACCTTCCCCATCAAAATCGCGCCGGGCTTGATCTGTTGAGTCGCTAAGCTCTGCTCAAGTAGTTCCGCGAAAGATTCACTCATGTGATGTTTACAACCTCAACGCCGTTGCATCCTTGCATCGACGGTCAATTTAACGATCGTGCCGTTTACGTCCTGAGCGACACGTCCTTCAGGGGGAAATAGATCATCCCGCCATGACACCCGCTTCACGGAGCCAATGCAAGATGCGCTCCGTCACCTCCTCCGGGCTCATGTGCGTCGAGTCGATGATCCGCGCGTCTGGTGCCGGAATCAGCGGTGCCACCGGCCGATTCGCGTCCCGCTCGTCCCGCTGCGCGATTTCCCGGGAAAGGTCGCGCAGACTAACACTAATCCCTTTGTCTTTCAACTGCTTATATCGCCTACGGGCGCGCTCCTCGGGAGTCGCCGTCAGGAACACCTTCAGCACTGCCTCGGGGAACACGCCTGTCCCCATGTCGCGGCCGTCGGCCACGAGCCCTGGGGGGGCGATGAACGCACGCTGCCGGGCCAGCAGGGCCCGGCGGACGGCCGGTAGCGCTGCTACCTTAGACGCCGCCTCGCCGCATTGTTCCGTCCGGAGCTCGGTCGTGACGTCCTCGCCGTCGAGAAGGACTCGTTCGCGGCCGTCGATCTCGGCGAACTCGACGTCGAGGTCCTCCGTGAGCCGCGCGACGCGCTCCTCGTCGTCGAGCGGGATGCCGGCGCGCAGCGCCGCGAGCGCCGCGACCCGGTACAGGGCCCCGCTGTCCAGCAGCCGCCAGCCGAGCCGGGCGGCGATCGCGCGGGCGACCGTCCCCTTGCCGGCACCGCTCGGGCCGTCGATCGTCAGGATCGGCACGCCCGGCACGGCCGGCATGTGGTCACACCCCGGTGACGGCCAACCCGCATGCGGCGGCCACGTCGAGGAAGCTCGGGAAGGACGTCGCGACCGCCGCCGTATCGCGGATCTCGATCGGTCCGTCGCTCAGAAGACTCGCGACCGAGAACGACATCGCGACCCGATGGTCACCGTGGCTGTCGATCTCGCCGCCGTGAAGCCGCCCGCCCTCGATGATGAGGCCTGCCTCCCGCTCCTCGACCTTCGCCCCGAGCGCGGCGAGGCCGCGCGCCATCACGGTCAGCCGATCGCTCTCCTTGTGGCGCAGCTCCTCGGCGCCGCGGACGATCGTTCGCCCCCGCGCACCCGCGGCGGCGACGAACAGGATCGGAAACTCGTCGATCGCAAGCGGCACGAGCTCCGGCGGAACGTCGATGCCGGTCAGCTCGGAGCGCTCGACGAAGAGGTCCGCGACGGGCTCGGCGCCCGCCACCCGCGGATTCCGGAGCTCGATCCGCGCGCCCATGGCGCCGAGGATCGTCAGAATCCCGTTCCGCGTCGGGTTCACGCCGACGTTTCGGATCAGGAGGCCGTCCGTCGCGCCGAGGCAGCCGGCAACGATGAAGAAGGCCGCGGACGACAGATCGCCCGGCACGACGATCTCGCCGCCCTCGAGCGTCTGCGGCCCGGTCAGCGAGACCGTCAATCCGCCGTCGTCGATGTCGACGCGCGCGCCCATGCTGCGCAGCATCCGCTCGGTGTGGTCGCGGCTCGGGCCCGGCGAGCGGACGATCGTCGTCCCGGACGCGTAGAGCGCCGCGAGAAGCAATGCGGATTTCACCTGCGCGCTTGCGACCGGCAGTGTGTAGTCGATTCCCGAGAGCCGCGCGCCGCCCGATATCTCGATCGGCGCCTTCCCGTCGTGCGTCCGGATTCGTGCCCCCATGGTGCGGAGCGGTGCCGCAACGCGCTCCATAGGACGCCGGCGCAGCGACGCGTCGCCGGTCAGGATCGAGTCGAACGGCTGAGCCGCGAGGAGGCCGGTGAGCAGCCTGATGGCCGTGCCCGAGTTGCCGAGATCGAGCGGCTCTCGTGCCGGCTTGAGGCCGGCCGGACCGACGCCGGCGATCCTGAGCGTCCCGTCCGGCTCGTCCTCGATCCGGACGCCGAGCGCCTCGAACGCGCGCCGCGTCGCAACGCAGTCCTCGCTCTCGAGGAATCCCCGCACGCGCGTCTCACCCTCGGCGATCGCCCCGAGCATCAGCGCCCGATGGGAGATCGACTTGTCGCCGGGCACCTCGATCGTCCCGCCGACGCGGTCGACCGGCAACGCTCGATAGTCCTTTCGTTCGGCCGCCGCGGCCGACGCCTTCGATACTGGGCTCACAGTACCGCCTTCGGATAAGCGCCGAGCACGCGGAACAGGCTCGCCTGCTCGCGAATCTCGTCGAGCGCCTTCTTCACATGGGGTTCCTCGGCATGACCGTCGATGTCGACGAAGAAGACGTAGTCCCACTTCTTGCGCCGCGACGGTCTCGATTCGATGCGCGTCATGTTGATTTGGTTCCGCGCGAGCGGCTCGAGCAGGTGGAACAGCACGCCCGGCCCCTCGGTGCCGCGCGCCGAGACGAGCAACGATGTCTTGTCCTCGCCGCTCGGCGGAAAAGTTTTGCGGCCGATCACGAGGAAACGCGTCGTGTTGTCCGCTTCGTCCTCGATGTTGCTGAAGAGCACGTTCAAGCCGTACACCTCGGCCGCGGCCTCGCCGGCGATCGCGGCCGTACCCTCCTCGTCCCGCGCGCGCCGTGCGGCCTCCGCGTTGCTCGACACGACGATCTTCTCGACGTCCGGGAGGTACTGGGCCAGCCAGCCGCGGCATTGTGCGAACGACTGCGAGTGCGAGCAGATGCGCTTGATGCTCGAGATCTGCTTCATCTTGCCCATCAGGTGCTGATGCACCCTGAGCTCCACCTCGCCGCAGATCTTGAGCGGCGACGTCAGGAACATGTCGAGCGTGTGGTTGACGGTGCCCTCGGTCGAATTCTCGACCGGGGCGACGCCGAAGTCCGCGATTCCCGATTCGACCTCGTGAAAGACCTCGTCGATCGTCGGCACGGACAACGCGCGCACCGAGTGCCCGAAATGCTTGAAGACGGCCGTCTGCGTGAACGTGCCTTCGGGGCCGAGATACGCGACCTTGAGCGGTTCCTCCTGAGCAAGGCATGCGGACATCAGCTCGCGGAAGAGGCGCACCATCTCCTCGTCACGCAGCGGGCCCTTGTTCCGTTCGACGACGCCGCGAAGCACCTGCGCCTCGCGCTCGGGGCTGTAGAACTCGGCCGTCTTCGAAAGACCTTTGACGGTCCCGATCTCCTGCGCGCAGCGCGCGCGCTCGGAGATCAACGCCTGGATCTCGGCGTCGATCGCGTCGATGCGCGCCCGCAGGCGCTGCAAGGCTGCTTTCGGGTCTTCCTGCTCGTCGCTCATGGGCGCGCGCCTGTCGTGTCGTTATTCTTCGAGGATCGGGAGTATCCGGGCCGACAGCACGCCGTCGATGCCGCGGATCCGCTCGACGATCTCGTCCGTCGCGGGCTTGTCGAGGTCGACGAGCGTGTAGCCGATCTCGCCGCGCGACACGTTCAGCATGTCGTTGATGTTGATGTCGGCCTTCGACACGCTCGCGGAGATCTGCGAGATCATGTTCGGCACGTTCAGGTGCGGCACCGCGATGCGATACGGCCGGTCGCGGCTCAGAACGGCCTCGGGGAAGTTCACGGAGTTACGGATGTTGCCGTGCTCCAGGAACTCGCGAAGGTTCTCGGCGACCATGACCGCGCAGTTCTCCTCCGCCTCTTGCGTCGACGCGCCGAGATGCGGCAGGCAGATCGCTCGGGGGTGCGCCTTGAGCCGCACGGTCGGGAAATCGGTAACGTAATAGCTCAGTGCACCGCTCTCGAGCGCATCGACCACCGCGTCCAGATCGACGACGCCCTCGCGCGCGAAATTCAGCAAGACGGAGCCCTTCGGCAAGAGCTTCAGGCGCTCGCGGCTGATGAGGTTCCGCGTGTCGTCGCTCAACGGGACATGCAGCGTCACGAAGTTCGAGCGCGTAAGCAGGTCGTCGAGGTTCACGGCCTGCTGCACGCCGGACGACATCTGCCACGCGCGCTGCACGGTGATCTTCGGATCGTGACCGATGACGCGCATGCCCAACGCGAGCGCCGCGTTCGCGACCTGCACGCCGATCGCGCCGAGGCCTACGACGCCGAGCGTCCGGGTCGGCAGCTCGAAGCCGACGAATTGCTTCTTCGCCGCCTCGACCTCCTTCGACAACACCTCGTCCGACTCCTCGTCGAGGCGGCGGACGTAGTCCCAGGCCTGCATCAGGTTACGCGCGGCGATGAAGAGGCCCGCGAGCACGAGCTCCTTCACGGCGTTCGCGTTCGCCCCGGGCGCGTTGAATACCGGCACGCCGCGCCGGCTGAGCTCGGCGACCGGAATATTGTTCACGCCGGCGCCCGCGCGGCCGACCGCGAGCACGCTCGACGGAATCTCCATCTGATGCATGTTGTGCGAGCGCACGAGGATCGCGTGCGGCTGGGCGATGTCCGACGCGACTTCGTACCGCTCGCGGGGGAACCGGCGCAGGCCCGCGAGCGCGATGTTGTTGAGGGTCTGGATCTTGAACCGCGCCGTCATCAGCCCCTCCGCTTCTCGAAGTCGGCCATGAAATCGACCAGCGCCTGGACCCCTTCGAGCGGCATCGCGTTATAGATGCTCGCGCGCATGCCCCCGACCAGCCGGTGACCCTTGAGGTTCGTGAGACCGGCCGCCTTCGACTCCTCGAGGAACGTCTTGTCGAGCGCAGGGTCGGCAAGCGTGAAGGGCACGTTCATCCAAGAACGGAACTCCGGGCGGACCGAGTTCGTGTAGAAGTCGGACGCGTCGATCGCGGCGTAGAGGGTCTCTGCCTTCTTGCGGTTTCGCTCCGCCATGACCGCAAGACCGCCCTGCTCCTCGAGCCACTCGAACACGAGGCCCGCGAGATACCACGCGAACGTCGGCGGCGTATTCCACATCGAGTCGGACTCGGCCGTGATCTTGTAGTCGAAGACGCCAGGCGTCTGCCTGCGCGCGCGCCCGATCAGGTCCTCGCGAACGATCACGATGCCGAGCCCGGCCGGACCGATGTTCTTCTGCGCGCCGGCGTAGATGATGCCGAAGCGTTCGACGTCGATCGGCCGCGACAGGATCGTCGACGACATATCGGCGACGAGCGGTACGTCACCGACATCCGGGATCTCGTGGAACTCGACGCCCACGATCGTCTCGTTCGGCGTGATGTGCACGTACGACGCCCCCGGCGTGAGCCGCCACGTATCGCGCGGCGGGATCTCTGTGTAGCGGGACGGCTCGGAATCGGCCGCGATGTTCACGTTGCAGTAGCGCGCCGCCTCGCTCGCGGCCTTCTTGCCCCAGCTGCCGGTGATCACGTAGTCGGCCGTCGAGCCCTCGGGCGCGATATTGAGGGGCACGGCGGCGAACTGCGCCGTCGCGCCGCCGGCCATGAACAGGACCTTGTAGTGGTCCGGCACGCCGAGAAGCTTCCGGAGGCGGCGCTCCGCGTCGGCCGCGCACTCGATGAAATCGGCGCCGCGGTGACTCACCTCCATCACCGACATGCCACTGCCCTTCCAGTCGAGCAGCTCCTCCTGTGCGCGGCGCAACACGGGCTCCGGCAACATCGCCGGTCCGGCGCTGAAGTTATACACTCGCTTCATGTTCTAACTATCCTTTGTTGCTCAAGCTCCCGGCTCCCTGCCGGGCACGGTCCGCCGCCGGGCATCGCCCCTCTCTTGCTGCCGCGCGGCGTCGAATCCGCCTTATTCGTCGTCGTCCCCGGGCTCGACTTCGTCCCCTGCGAAATCCTCGCCGTCGGCGTCATCCGACGAGTCCCCGTCGAACGACTCCGTCTCGCCATTGCCCGACATCGCGAGCCCGCCGTTGCCAGTCTCCGGCGTGCGGCCGTTCTCGTCCTGCAGCGCCTCGACGCGCTCGGCGCCGACGAGCCGGGCACCCTCGTCGAGACGAATGAGCCGGACCCCTTGCGTGTTTCTGCCGAGCACCGAGACCTCTGCGGCACGCGTGCGCACGAGGGTGCCGACGGACGTGATCAGCATGATCTCGTCGTCGGGCGAGACCTGCAGCGCTGCGACGACCTTTCCGTTGCGCTCGGACGTGCGGATCGAGATCACGCCCTGACCGCCGCGTCCCTGTACCGGGAATTCGTCCACGGGCGTCAACTTGCCGTAGCCGTTCTCGGTCGCAAGGAGCAGCGGCCCCCGCTCGTCGAGGATCACGATGCCGATGACCTCGTCGCCGGCCCCGGCGAGACGCAGGCCGCGCACACCCGCGGCCGTCCGGCCCATCGGCCGCACATCGTCCTCGGGGAAGCGAATCGCTTTTCCGCCGCTCGAGAACAGCATGATGTCGCGGTGCCCGTCGGTGATGCCGACGCCGATCAGCCGATCGTCGGGCCGCAGGTCAATCGCGATGATGCCGTTCGTGCGCGGCCGCGAAAATGCGACGAGCGGCGTCTTCTTCACGGTGCCCTGCGATGTCGCGAAGAACACGAACTTGTCCTCGTCGTACGACTTCACCGGCAGCACGGCGTTGATCCGCTCGTCCGCCTCGAGCGGCAACAGGTTCACGATCGGCCGCCCCCGTGAGCCCGCGCCCGCCTGCGGCAGCTGATAGACCTTGAGCCAATACGCCTTGCCGCGGCTCGTGAAGCACAACAGCGTGTCGTGCGAATGCGCGACGAAGATCTGGTCGATGAAATCCTCGTCCTTCACGCGGGCGGCCGCGCGGCCGCGCCCGCCGCGGCGCTGCGCCTGGTACATGTCGACGGGCTGCGCCTTCACATAACCTGCGTGCGACAACGTGACGACGAGCGAAGCCTCCGGGATCAGATCCTCGATCGTCAGGTCGTTGAAGTCCTCGACGATCTCCGTTCGCCGCGGATCGGCGTACCGCTCGCGGATCTCGTTCAGCTCACCGCGAATCACGGCCTGCAGCTTGTCCGGGTCGGACAGAATTTGGAGAAATTCCTGAATATTATCTACTACTTCATTGTAATCAGTGGAAATTTTCTCCTGTTCGAGACCGGTTAACCGGTGCAGGCGGAGATCCAGGATCGCCTGTGCCTGGACAGACGAAAGCTTGTAGCCCTCCTCCGTCAGGCCGCACTCCTCGGTCAGATCCTCGGGGCGCGTGCTCGCAGCGCCGGCGCGCTCGAGCATCGCGACCACCGCGCCCGGGCGCCAGACGCGCGCGCACAGCGCATCGCGCGCCTCGGCCGGCGACGGCGAAGCCTTGATCAGCTCGATGACCTCGTCGATGTTCGCGAGCGCGACCATCTGCCCCTCGAGGATGTGCGCCCGCTCACGCGCCTTGCGCAGATCGAACAGCGTGCGCCGCGTGACGACCTCGCGCCGATGGCGGAGGAACGCCTCGATCAGCTCCTTCAAAGTCAGCAGACGCGGCTGCCCGTCGACGAGCCCGACCATGTTGATGCCGAACACGCTCTGCATCGGCGTCTGCTTGAACAGGTTGTTCAGCACGACGTCCGAGCGCTCGCCGCGGCGCAGCTCGATCACGATGCGCATGCCGTCCTTGTCGGACTCGTCGCGCAGCTCGCTGATGCCTTCGAGGCGCTTCTCCCGGACGAGCTCGGCGATCTTCTCGATCAGCCGCGCCTTGTTCACCTGATAGGGCAGCTCGGTGACGATGATCGCTTCGCGCCCCCGGTCGTCGATCTCCTCGACGTGCGTCTTCGCCCGAACGTAGATGCGTCCGCGCCCGGTCGTGTAGGCGCTGTAGATGCCTTGCACCCCGTGAATCTGACCGGCCGTCGGGAAATCCGGTCCCGGCACGAGCTTGATGAGGTCGGCGATGCCGATCGACGGGTTCTCGAGCACGGCGAGGCACGCGTCCACGACCTCGCCGAGGTTGTGCGGCGGAATGTTCGTCGCCATGCCGACCGCGATGCCCGACGAGCCGTTGATCAGGAGATTCGGGATGCGCGTCGGCAGAACGGACGGTTCGCGCTCGGACTCGTCGTAATTCGGGACGAAGTCGACCGTTTCCTTGTCGATATCGGCGAGCAGCTCGTGCGCGATGCGCGCCATGCGCACCTCGGTGTAGCGCATGGCCGCCGGTGCGTCGCCGTCGACGGAGCCGAAGTTGCCCTGCCCGTCGACGAGCACGTAGCGCATGGAGAAGTCCTGCGCCAGCCGGACGATCGTGTCGTATACGGCGGCATCGCCGTGCGGGTGATACTTACCGATGACGTCGCCGACTACGCGAGCCGACTTCTTGTACGGCTTGTTGTAGTCGTTGCCGAGCTCGCGCATCGCGTACAGCACGCGGCGGTGCACCGGCTTCAGCCCGTCCCGCACGTCCGGCAGCGCGCGGCCCACGATCACGCTCATCGCGTAATCGAGGTAGGATTGCCGCATCTCGTCCTCGAGATTGACCGGCAATATTTCCTTCGCCCCTTCAGCCATTCGTTTCGCTCAAAAAATAACGCCCTGATCTCCGTTGACGCCGGCCAAGGAGAGCGCGATATGCTGCGAGATATGGTTTCGCCGGCCGAGCGACACGGCGGCCCGACTGGCAGGGATTCAAGTGCTCAAAAAACAACCCAAATTCTAACACAGCGACTCGCGATCCGCAGGCTTACGGCCGACTCGAGGGGCTATACTTGCGGCGGCTCGGAGGGCTCGACGCCCGGCGGAAGGCGCGATCGGGCCGGGCCGAAGCACCGGGGCCGCCTGCGGCGACACGACGATGCCGGAACACATTGACACGTTGATCTGTCCGCGCTGGACGATCGCGATCGAGCCCGACGTTCGCGCCGTCGAGGGACTCGCCGTGGCCATCGACGCCGGCCGGATCAAGGCGGTATTACCCGAGGCGGAGGCGCGGGCCCGGTTCCTTCCGGATGCCCTCCACGAACGTCCCGAGCACGTGCTCTTACCCGGGCTCGTCAACGCGCACTGTCACGCGGGCATGGCGCTCTTTCGCGGCTTCGCGGACGACCTGCCGCTCGAGCGATGGCTCCGCGAGCGGATCTGGCCGGCCGAATCCCGCTGGGTCAGCGCCGAGTCCGCCCGGGACGGCACACGCCTCGCGGTCGCCGAGATGCTGCGTGCCGGCACGACCTGCTTTTCCGACATGTACTACTTCCCGGACGTCGTCGCCGAGACGGCGGCCGAGGCCGGGATGCGCGTCGTCGTCGGCATGATCGCGATCGAGTTTCCGACCGTCTGGGCGTCGACACCCGACGAGTACATCACGAAGGGGCTCGAGGTCCGGGACCGCTTCAAAGGCAACCCGCTGGTCACGACGACGTTCGCGCCGCACGCACCCTATACGACGTCCGACGCGACGCTGAGGCGGATTCGGCAGCTCGCCGACGAGCTCGACGTGCCAATTCACACCCACTTGCACGAGACGCGCGCCGAAGTCGAAGAGGCGGTCAGCAAGACCGGCAGGCGGCCGCTCGCGCGTCTCGACGAGCTCGGCTTGCTCACGCCGGCACTGATCGGCGTGCATGCGACGCAGCTTCTCGACGAGGAAATCGATGCGCTCGCGCGCGCCGGCGCGAGCATCGTTCACTGCCCCCGCTCGAACTTGAAGCTTGCGAGCGGCGCGTGCCCCGTCGCCGCGCTGCTCGCGGCAGGCGTGAACGTCGCGCTCGGCACGGATGGCGCCGCGAGCAACAACCGGCTCGATATGTGGTCGGAGCTCGACGCGGCAGCGCTCCTCGGTAAGCTCGTCGCGAACGATGCGACGGCCGTGCCTGCGGCGACCGCCTTGCGGATGGCCACGATCAACGGCGCGCGTGCCCTCGGGCTCGAGCACGAGATCGGCTCGCTCGAGCCGGGCAAGGCGGCCGACGTGATCTGCGTATCGATGAGCGATGCGGCGCTGCAGCCCGTCCTCGATCCGGTCTCGCATCTGGTTTACGCTGCATCGCGTGAGCACGTGAGCGACGTATGGGTCGCCGGCGAACACCTCGTCGCGGACGGGCAGCACACGAGGCTCGACGTCGCCGAGACGTGCGCTCGCGCCGCGCAATGGGCAAGGCGGATCGCGGACGACGGTCGTTAGGCCGCGGCAAACAGGTGAGTGCAATGGTTCGAGACCAGCGCAACGTCGACGCGAACGAGCTCGAGAAGTTCTCCTCCCGCGCCGAGGAATGGTGGAACCGCGACGGCGCGTTCAAGACACTGCATGCGATCAACCCGCTTCGGCTCGACTACGTGCGGCGTCATGCCGCGCTCGCCGGCGCGAAGCTGCTGGACGTCGGCTGCGGCGGCGGCATCTTCGCGGAGGCGGCCGCGAGCGCGGGTGCCGACGTGACCGGCATCGATCTCGCTCCGGCAAGCATCGATATCGCGCGCGCGCACGCCGCCGAGAGCGGCCTGAAGATCCATTACGAGTGCATCGCCGTCGATGAGCTTGCGGCTCGGCAGCCGGCTGCCTTCGACGTCGTGACGTGCTTCGAGATGCTCGAGCACGTTCCGCGCCCGGCCGAGATCGTTGCGGCTTGCGCGGCGCTGCTCCGTCCGGGCGGCGCGGCGTTCTTCAGCACGATCAACCGAAACGCGAAGAGCTTCCTCCTCGCGATCGTCACGGCGGAGCACGTGCTCCGGATGATCCCGCGAGGCACGCACGAGTACGTCAAGCTGATTCGTCCGTCGGAGCTCGCGGCCTGGTGCCGCGATGCCGGCCTCGACGTGACGGACCTGGCGGGTCTGCATTACAACCCGCTCACCATGCAATACCGCCTCGGCGGTAACGTCGACGTGAACTACTTCGCGCATGCGGTGAAGCGCCTGTCGGCCTGACGAAAAGCTTTATTTGTTCGTGTCTTATCTTATAAAATTAACGCTGCTTCTCCATCGGATTCGGCTCGTCGTGCACACCGAAACGCAACGCCTCGATCACGCCGCGGCCGGAAAGACAAGCCGATGACGCTGCCCGAGAGCGTCGCCTTCGAAATCCTCCTCGTCGCGTGCGCTGCTGCGCTCGTGGCGGGACTACTTGTCGGCCTCGGTATCGGTTACGTGCGTCGCGTGCGGCTCGAAGCCGAGCTCAGCGTACGCATCGCGGAGCTCCGAGCACGCGACAGCGCCGAGGCCGAGCGCGAAGCGGCGCTCGCGCTAGCCGAAGAGAAGCTGCGCGTGAGCTTCGGCAGGCTCGCGCACGAGCAGTTCCGGCAGCATACCGAGACGTTTCTCAAGCTCGCCCGCGAGAATCTCGGTGCCCATCACGAGCGAGCCAGGAGCGAGCTCGCGGCCCGCGAACGCGCGATAGAGAACATCGTGCGGCCTATCCGCGACGCGCTCGAGCGAACCGACTCGCAGCTTCAGGAGCTCGAGAAGGCTAGACGCGAGGCGCAGGGAGCGCTTCAGGCTCAGCTCGAGGCGATGGCGGCAGGCCAGAGCGAGCTGCGCGCCGAAACGCGTAACCTCGTGAACGCGCTGCGGAGGCCCGAGGTGCGCGGTCAATGGGGAGAAGTTACGCTGCGTCGGCTCGTCGAGCTCGCGGGCATGGTCGAGCACTGCGATTTTTCGGTGCAGAGTCACCGCGCGACGGAGAACGGCTCGATACGGCCCGACATGCTGATCCGGCTTCCGGAGAACCGGTTGCTCGTCGTCGACGTGAAGACTCCGCTGGACGCGTACCTCGAGGCGATGCAGGCCGAGAGCGAAGCCGAGCGCCGCACCGCGTTCGCCCGCCATGCCACGATCATGGCCGAGCGCGTCCGCGAGCTGTCATCGAAGGCCTACTGGAAGCAGTTCGACAACACGCCCGAGTTCGTGATCCTCTTCATTCCGGGCGATCAGTTCCTGAGCGCGGCGCTTTCGCAGCGCCCCGCTCTGCTCGATGATGCGCTGCGGCAGAACATCATCCTCGCGACGCCGACGAGCTTCGTCGCGCTATTGAAGGCCGTCGCGTACGGTTGGCAGCAGGTCAAGCTCGCCGAGAATGCCACCGAGATCCGTAAGCTCGGCACGCAGCTTTACGAGCGGCTCAACGCGTTCTCCGCGCACCTGCTGCAGATCGGCAAGTCGCTGGGTGACGGGGTCAAGGCCTACAACCGAGCGATCGGTTCTCTCGAGCGGATGGTATTGCCCGGCGCTCGGCGCTTCACGGAGCTCGGGGTCAGTCCGCGGCAGGAGCTCTCGACCGTGCCGCCGATAGAAGAGACGCCGCGCGAAGCGACGGTGCTGCCGGACGCGAGCGCGGGGCGGGACAACGAATCCGCCGTCCCCGCTCCCGGGGCCGAGTCAGCCGCGGACGAAGCACGGGACGGGGCAACCGGCGGCTCCGCAGGCGAGCGCCTTGCGATCTCGACGACCACCGAATAGCCTCGCGTGATGAAGGTTTGGCAGAACTACTCGCCTCGCCCGGGGCTGCTCGAAGGCCGCGTGATTCTGATCACCGGCACGACGCGCGGCATCGGCCGCGCGCTGGCGCTCGGCGCCGCGCGGCTCGGTGCAACGGTCCTGCTGCACGGGCGCAGCAAGCGCGCGCTCGAGCAGGTTTATGACGAGGTCGCGGCGGCGGGGCCCGAACCTGCGATCGTCCAGCTCGACTTCGAACGCGCTCAGGGTCCGGAGTACCAGCACTTGATCGAGCAGATCGAGTCGCGCTACGGCCGACTCGACGGGCTCGTCCATAACGCGGGCATACTCGGCGATCGCAGTCCTATCGAGCATTACGACATCGGCACGTGGCAGCGCGTGATGCACGTGAACGTGAACGCCGTGTTCATACTGACGCGCTGCATGCTGCCGCTGCTCAGGCAATCGAAAGACGCGTCGGTGATCTTCACGACGAGCGGCGTAGGCAATCGAGGGAGAGCGTACTGGGGGGCGTACTCCGTTTCGAAGTTCGCGATCGAGGGCTTGAGCCAGATTCTGGCGGACGAGCTCGGCAACACGTCGATTCGCGTGAACTGCGTGAATCCGGGTCCGACGCGAACGCGGATGCGTGCGCAGGCCTACCCGGCCGAGGACCCAGAGACGCTGAAGCCGCCGGAAGAGATCATCGCACCTTACTTCTTTCTTCTCGGACCGGACGGCAAAGGAACGCACGGGCAGCGCATCGACTGTCAGGAATGACGCCGAGCGCCGCTCGAACGCGGCCTTCCGTCGCGTGTCAGCCCGGACGCCCTCGGCCTCGCTGCGGAGCCTTACCTGGCGGAGTGCGGCTCCGCGGCACGGCCGGCCGTTTCGATTTCGTCGGGCTCTTCGGCTGACGCTCGGACGGTACGGTCAGTCCGACGGCGTCGTACAGCGCCGCAATCTCGCCTGAAGTCAAATCGCGCATGCGCCCGCGCTGCATCCGTCCGAGCTGCACGGGGCCGTATCGCACGCGTATCAAGCGGCTGACGGTCAACCCGACGGCTTCGAACATCCGTCTCACTTCCCGGTTGCGCCCTTCACGGAGCGTCACGTGCACCCATGTATTGCGCCCGGCCCCGCCGCGCACGTCGATCGATTCGAAATGGGCCGGCCCGTCCTCGAGCACGACGCCCTGCGACAGCGTTCGGAGCTGCTCTTCGGAGGGCGAACCGAGCAACCGAACGGCATACTCCCGCGAGACCGCGTAACGCGGATGCATCAGCCGGTGCGCCAGCTCGCCGTCTGTCGTCAGTAACAGCAGGCCCGAAGTATTCAGATCGAGCCTGCCAATGCTGATCCATCTGCCGTGCGGGGGGCGAGGCAGACGATCGAAGACCGTCGGCCGATCCTCCGGGTCGTCCCGCGTCGTGACTTCTCCCGCAGGCTTGTAGTACGCAAGGTGGCGGTGTGCGGCCGGCTGCCGCTTGAGGCGGACGGGCCTGCCGTTGATCAGGATTCGTTCGGTACCGACGATACGTTCGCCGAGCTCGGCTCTGCGGCCGTCGACGCTGATGCGCCCTTCGGCGATCCAGCGTTCGATCTCGCGGCGCGATCCGAAGCCGGCCTCCGCCAATACCTTCTGGATACGCTCACCCGACGGGCGCGTCGACGGCGCCCGCCTCGCTTTAGCCCGTTTCAACTCGGCTCAATCGTTCGTCCGAGTCTGTGTCGCTTCTGTCCGGGTCGCCTTCTTCGCCGGACGACATGGCGTCCTCGGCAGCAGCGAAAGAGTGCTCGGGCGGGGCCTGACGCTCGCTTGCCGCATCACGCACACCTTCATCGCCTAGCGAGCTCGCAGCGTTCTCCGCCGCCGCAGGCTCGGCCGTCAGGTCCGCGGACGGCGCATCGTCGACGGCATCGCTCCGGGAGGTCCGATCAATGGCTGCGTCATCCGTCGAGTCTTCGGCCTCGAGATCCGCCGAGTGCCCCTCGACGTAGGTCGTCAAAGCTTCCACGACGACGAAGTTGGCGGATTCCTCCTCGTCTTCCTCTTCGTCCTCGTAGTCGTCCTCGTCGTCTTCGTCGTCTTCGTCGTCTTCCTCGTCCTCGTCGTCCTCGTCTTCGTCCTCGTCGCCCTCGTCGTCGTCTTCGTCTTCGTCCTCGTCGTCGTCGTCTTCGTCTTCGTCGTCGTCTTCGTCCTCGTCGTCGTCTTCGTCCTCGTCGTCGTCTTCGTC
>CAZKNH010000058.1:15277-24417 GCA_964553875.1 uncultured Gammaproteobacteria bacterium
CGTCGTCTTCGTCGTCTTCGTCGTCTTCCTCGTCCTCGTCGTCCTCGTCTTCGTCGGCTACGGCTACGGCCGCGACGACAGCCCCTTCCGGACCAGAAGCCGATGATCCAGACGCGGCGGTTGCTTCCGCTTCCGCCTCAGAGTCCTCGACGGCGCTCGACGATTCGCCTTGCTCGGCGCCTGGCTGCGACTCGTCGTCGTTCGCAGCCGCTTCGGCGCCCGAGCCGCTCTCGATCGCTTCGATGAAGTCCGTCTGTGGATGAAGCTCCGGCAGCCCGTCCTTGATGTCGGCGAGCGGAGGCAGATCCTCGAGCTTCTTCAGTCCGAAGTAGTCGAGAAACTCCTTCGTGGTTCCGAACATCGCGGGCTTACCCGGCACGTCGCGATGACCGACGACGCGAATCCAGTTCCGCTCCATCAGCGTGCGAATGATGTTGCTGCTGACGGCCACACCTCGCACCTCCTCGATCTCCGCCCGCGTGATCGGCTGTCGATACGCAATCAGTGCAAGCGTTTCGAGGAGTGCACGCGTGTAGCGAGGCGCCCGCTCTTCCCATAGCGGCAGCAGCCAGTCCGTCATCGAGCTCTTGATTTGAATCCGATAGCCGCTCGCGACCTCCTTGACCTCCAGCCCTCGGTCTCGGTAGTCCTCGGCAAGAGCATCGAGCGCCCTCTTCAGCGTCTCTTTGTCGAGCTCCGAGGCCTTCGTCGCGAAGAGGGCAGCAAGTGTGTCAAGAGGCAACGGTCGACCCGCGGCCAGCAGAGCAGCTTCGATGACGTGCTTGACTTGGGTTTCGTCCATTCCCTTAAGCCTGTTCCGTGGTCGGTTCCGGGGCTGCGACCGAGCGAGCGGCCCGCACGGTAATCGGCGCAAACGGCTCCGACTGCGCGATTTCGAGCAAAGACTCCTTTACGAGCTCGAGAATCGCGAGAAACGTGACCGTGACTCCCATCCGCCCCTCCCGCGGGTCGAACAGCTTCACGAAATCGACGTCCGCCTCGCCCTGCACGGCCATCAGCACTTCGGACATCCGTTCCCGGACCGACAACGGCTCGCGCTGTACGTGGTGGTGCGCAAACATGCTCGAGCGATTGAGCACGTCCTTGAAGGCCAGCAGCAGCTCCTTCAACGTCACGTCCGGGAGCTTCGTGACGACTCGCCGTTCCGTGACCTCGGCAGATGCTTGCACGACGTCGCGCTCGAGCCGCTCGAGCGAATCGAGGTCTTCGGCCGCCTTCTTGAAGCGCTCGTACTCCTGCAGACGACGGACGAGGTCGGCTCGGGGATCCTCTTCCTCCTCCTCCTGCGACTCCGGCCGCGGCAGCAGCATCCGAGACTTGATCTCGGCGAGCGTCGCGGCCATTACGAGGTACTCCCCGACGAGCTCGAACTGGAGCTCTTTCATCAGCTCGATGTACTGGACGTACTGCCGCGAAATCTCCGCGATCGGGATGTCGAGGATGTCGAGGTTCTGGCGCCGAATCAGGTAGAGCAGAAGGTCGAGCGGCCCTTCGAACGCTTCTAGGAAGACCTCGAGCGCGTGCGGCGGAATGTAGAGATCCCGAGGGAGCTGGGTGATCGGCTCCCCTTCCACGATCGCAAAAGGCATCTCCCGTTGCGCGGGTGCATTCGCCTCGTCATGAAGAGGCGGCGGAGTCGGCGGAACGAGCCGCAGCCGCGGCCTGCCGGACGGATTCGCATCGCTGCTCACAGGAACATCCCCGCGATCGAGACGAAAAAGACCTGGACTGCATCGACGACCGGCTCGAGCCAGTCCCAAAGCACGGTCAGGAGCAGCACGAGCACGATCAGGATGCCGAATGGCTCGATCCGATCGAGCACACGCGCCGCCTGCGGCGGCACGAGCCCGGCAAGCACGCGCCCCCCGTCGAGCGGCGGGATCGGCAGCATGTTGAAGACGGCGAGAATAACGTTGATCTGAATTCCGGCATCGCAAACCGAGAGGAGCCACCTTCCGGCATTGCCCCCGATCTGCAGCACGGAAAGCTCGAGACCGGCCAGCACCGCCCAAAAAGCCGCCATGAGCAGGTTGGAGCCCGGCCCCGCCACCGCGACGAAGATCATATCCCGACGCGGATTGCGCAGATTCGCAAAGACCACCGGTACCGGCTTTGCCCACCCGAATATCGGACCGTTCAGGATCAGAAGCCCAATAGGCAATGCGACGGTGCCGATCGGGTCGATGTGCCTCACCGGATTCAGGGACAGACGCCCCTCCATCTGGGCCGTGGGATCGCCCAAGCTTCGCGCCATCCATCCATGCGCGACCTCATGCAGCGTGATCGCGAAGAGGACGGGGATGGCGACGACCGAAAGCCCGTGAAGGATCGACGCAATGTCCGGCATCCGCGCATTATACGCACTCGGGGCGCTCCGGATTAGGAAAGGACGGCCGACGCGTCTCCCTTGCCCTGGCGGACCAACCGAATGTCCGCGCCGCTGAGATCCAGGACCGTCGTGGGCTCGACTCCGCAGACGCCGCCATCGATGATCGCGTCCACTCGCTTCTCGAGCAGGCTCCTGAAGTCCTCCGGATCCGTCAGCGGAAGCTCGTCACCAGGCAGTTGCAGCGTCGAGCTGACGATCGGCTCGCCGACCGCGTCGAGCAGCTCGATTGCGATCTTGTGGTCAGGCACCCTTATGCCGACGGAGCGCTTCTTCGGATCCTGCAGCCGACGCGGCGCTTCGTGGGTCGCCTTCAGGATGAACGTGTATGGTCCTGGCGTCAGCGCTCGGATAAGCCGGTAAGCCTGATTGCTCACGCGGGCATAGTTCGCGATTTGCGATAGATCCCTGCAAACCAGGCTGAACTCGTGGTTGACATCCGTCCGCCTCAGCGCCCGGATGCGATCGAGCGCCTCCTTGTTCGCGATCTGACAACCGAGGGCATAGGTCGAGTCCGTCGGATAGACGATGACCGCGCCCTCCCGCAGCATAGCGGCGGCACGCTCCAGGAGCCGACGTTGCGGATTGACCGGATGCACCTTGAAAACCTGCGTCATGACGGCCATTGTAGCCTCGCTCTGGCAGAGCCTCTGGTCCTCTGCGGCCTTGTCGATGCGGATCTCCGATGAGCCGACTCGCCGACTTGCGCTAAGATGGGCATCGACAGCCGCGACCGCCGGTCACCCTGATGCAGTTAGTCATTGATTTTTTTCCAATTGTAGTCTTCTTCGTCGTCTATAAGGTTGCCGGGATTTACTGGGCGACCGGGGCGATCATTGTTGCCATGGGACTGCAGATGGGCATCCAGTGGGTGCGTGAGCGAAAGGTCAGCAAGATGCTCCTCGTCTCGACAGCGCTCGTGGCGGTGCTTGGCGGGGTCACGCTCCTTCTCCGGAATCCGCTCTTCATCCAATGGAAGCCGACCGTCGTGAATTGGCTGTTCGCCGCCGCATTCCTCGGTAGCGAGTTCATCGGCAAAAAGAACCTGACTGAACGGGTGATGGGCCATGCGGTCCAGCTCGAGTCGTCCATGTGGCGCCAGCTGAATCGCATCTGGGTGGCCAATTTCGCCTTCCTGGGCGCGGCGAACCTTTTTGTCGTCTACAATTTCGACGAAGACACCTGGGTGAACTTCAAGCTCTTCGGGATGCTCGGCCTGACCTTGCTCACCGCTATCGGCCAGGCGGTGTGGATTGCCGCCAAGACCAGCGGTCGGCCTCGGGGCCAGGAAGAGGCGTGAGTCCGATGCTCTACGCCATCATGGCCCGGGACGCCGCGGAAAGCGCGAGCAAGCGCGCCGCCGTTCGTCCGCGCCACCTCGAGTACGTGGAAGCGCTGTTGCGCAGCGGCCGACTCGTCTTCGCCGGTCCGCATCCTGCGATCGACAGTCCGGACCCTGGGTCTGCCGGCTTCACCGGCAGCCTCATCATTGCCGAGTTCGAGTCGCTCGATGCCGCCGAACGCTGGGCAGCGAACGATCCCTATCGCATCGAAGGGGTGTTCGCGGAGGTCGAAATCAAGCCCGTCCTGCAGACGCTGCCGTGATCAGCGACAGAGTATCCGCCATTCGATCCCGACTCGAGGCGGCTTTCGCCCCCGAAGTATTGGAGATCACGGACGAAAGCCACCTACATGCCGGGCACCCTGGCGCCCGGGACGGCAGGGGCCATTTCCGTGTGCGGATCGTCTCGAAGAAGTTTGCGGGAACAAACCCGCTCGAGCGGCATCGCATGGTGTACGAGGCCCTTGGGGACCTCATGAGGACTGATATTCACGCCTTGAGCCTGACCGCTCATCCACCTCTTGGCTCTTGAACGACAAGCAATTCAGCTAGGAAGAGACAATGACCCTGAAATCGCTCTCCGCCGCAATCGCGGTGTCGATCATCACGCTCGGATGCACTCAACAACAAGAACCGACCGACACATCGACCGGCGGAACTGATCCGTTAGGAACGGCTACTCTCCAGGCATCAGACGGCCAAGAGGTGAAGGAGTCGCTCGTCCGGTACTTTGCGCTTAATGCGTTCCAGAAGCCGATGGAGCAGCTTACTCCGGAAGAGCGTGAGACGATCATCGACAGGCTGGTCAACCTCAAAGTTCTGGCGGAGGCCGCTGAAGCACGCGGGATACAGCGCGAGCGAACCGTCGCCGTCGAGCTCGAGATACAGCGTCAGCAGCTGCTCGCGCAAACACTGGTGAACCGCTACATCGAAGAGAATCCTCCGACCGATGCGGAGCTGCGAGCCGAATACGACGCCAACCTCTCTCAGTTCGAGACCGTCGAGCACAAGGCGCGTCACATTCTGGTGGAGTCGCAGGAGCAAGCGGCTGCCCTAATCGAGCAGCTGAACGGAGGCGCCGACTTCGCTGAGCTCGCAAAAGAGCACTCCCTCGATCCCGCTGCGTCGAACGGCGGCGATCTCGGGTGGTTCACCTCGAGCTCCATGGTCGCTCCCTTCGCGCAAGCCGTAGACGCGATGGAGGTCGGCACTCACTCCTCCGCGCCGGTGGAAACCCAGTTCGGTTGGCATGTCATCCTCCTCGAGGACAGAAGAACGACGGAGCCGCCTGCGTTGGAGGCGGTTCGAGCTGAACTGAGTAATCGGGTTACGCAGCGGAAGATTGCTGCTTTTATTGATTCGTTGAGGAGTGAAGGATCCTAAACTAAGGTACGAACCTATTTCTCGTTGTCCGATCGGTCATCTATAAAGTGGTAGATGCCGAGTCCGGTCTTCACACGTGGTTCGCTCTTGTTCTTCGCTCCTGGCGTAAGCTCTTGTGCACTCAACCAGTTGTCTAACTCCACGAGCAGCTGTAAACCTTTAGTACGAATCAGTTGATCAAAGGCGGGCATTAGACTCGCGCGGAGACCATCGTCGGCAAAAACGATACGTTCGAACCGACGAGCATTGGGCTCTTGTGTCTCTATGTTGTACTCGTATGTCTCGATAAAGTTGCGAACTACTTCGCCAAACCTTTCTAAGGCATCTGGGTTTAGGCGTTCCGGGATATAGGTTCGCATTAGAACTTTGTAAAGCCCGCTACTTGACTTCTCGACCGCACCAACTCGAATCAACTCCTCTAGCATTTCTACAGGCGATACATCACCACTATATCGGCGAACGAGGCTCGAAAAGCTAGGTGCGGAACCGGCATCGAACGGGAGCTCAATGGGCATACCGTATGGACCTGTAAATTCAGGGTCCGAGTGCCAACCGACAAGAACGCGGGTCACCTTGTTCAGATTACTAGTCGTCTCGAAGAGTGTGCCTGAATCCAACAACGCCTTTTGTCTAGCGACCTCCTTTCGACTAAAGCCAGTCAGAATCGCAACACGCGACTGAGAAGACTTTCGGCCGGCTATGGTGAAGTCTCGCTCGGCGACTTCTACGTACACGCTCTTAACAACTTCATTGAACTCGTAGTATGAGACCCCGTTCCTTATGAGAATCCGTATCAACGGCTGCAAAAGTCGTCGATAAGCAGAAAGCAAGCCTAGACGCACTGCCTGTGACATGGCCGTCCGCAAAACTCCACGGTAATCCAGCGTAGCAATCGCTCCACGCCTGAGCAATGCAAAGCATCAGGTCCTGAGCTGCGCGTTTAGCAGCTTGAATCGTAGATCGACGACTCGGAATTTCGTGACCAATTAATAAGAGAGCCGCCGAAGCCAAACGCTTCGGCGGCTCTCGTCGGTGGGCCCGTCTCGAAACGACGGTCAGCGAAGACCGCTACCCGTTATGCCTTGAGTGGCATTCTCGAAATCCGCAAGACGCAAATCGGCTGTTACGCTTCGAAGTGCCGTCGAGTCTGTCGTGACGGCCTCAACCAGAACGGTACCGCCCGGCAGTGGCTGTATACCCGCGAGTTCAACTATGGCACCTTCCTGCAATTCAAGATCCGGTGTTGACCCAAGGGCAGCTGAAAGATCGAACGCGGCAAAACCAACGCCTATACGCCCAACATCTTTGGATACCGAGGTAACAACACCCCTGACCCAGACTGGAGATGATCCAGGCACATAAGACTCGTCAATGCCGACTAACAACGCTAGATCACCATCACCGGATCCAGCAGCAAGCACATAGTCGCCGACCTGTACATCGGAAACGTCAGAAAGAGACGTTATGAAAACCTGACCCGCAACCGAGAGGACGGCCACTCCAGAACCTACAAGAAGCGAGTCCACCGGTCCCAGTGCCGCGGATCGCAGTCCGCTCCCTGTAATTCCCCGAAGGCTGCTTCCTGTAATTCCCCGCAAACCACTACCTGTGATCCCACGGAGCCCGCTCCCCGTGATCCCGCGAAGGCCGCTTCCCGTTATTCCAGCAGTCTCGCTCTCACTCGCGTCACGAAGTCCGCTGCCCGTAATCCCACGAAGCCCGCTGCCTGTGATCCCGCGGAGGCCACTACCTGTAATCCCGCGAAGGCCACTGCCGGTTATTCCGGCAGTCTCGCTTCCGGTGGCGTCACGCAGACCGCTGCCCGTAATTCCACGAAGCCCACTGCCGGTTATCCCCGTGGTCTCGCTTCCGCTCGAGTCACGAAGCCCGCTGCCCGTAATTCCCCGAAGTCCGCTTCCAGTAATACCGCGCAGGCCGCTGCCTGTAATCCCACGGAGGCCACTCCCGGTTATCCCAGCAGTCTCGCTCCCGCTCGTGTCACGAAGTCCGCTGCCCGTGATCCCGCGGAGCCCGCTGCCCGTGATGCCGGCGGTCTCGCTCCCACTAGCGTCGCGCAAGCCACTGCCGGTAATTCCACGAAGTCCGCTTCCGGTGATCCCCCGAAGCCCGCTGCCCGTGATCCCGCGGAGCCCGCTGCCCGTGATGCCGCGGAGCCCACTACCCGTGATGCCGCGGAGCCCACTGCCCGTGATGCCGGCGGTCTCGCTCCCACCAGCGTCGCGCAAGCCACTGCCGGTAATTCCACGAAGTCCGCTTCCGGTGATCCCCCGAAGCCCGCTGCCCGTAATCCCGCGGAGGCCGCTCCCCGTTATGCCGGCAGTCTCGCTTTCACTTGCTTCGCGCAGGCCGCTCCCGGTAATGCCACGGAGCCCGCTGCCTGTTATCCCCCGTAGCCCACTACCGGTAATACCGCGCAAGCCGCTTCCGGTAATCCCCTGTACTTGGCTCGCGGATGCTTCGCGTAAACCGCTTCCGGTAATGCCCTGCACCGTGCTATCCGCGACATCTGCTAACAACTGAGAGCTGACTAATAAGGAGATGGACAAAGCAATCGCACGGAGCCTGACCGAACGACTAGCGAAAAATGTTTGC
Source organism: uncultured Gammaproteobacteria bacterium (assembly GCA_964553875.1). Classification (GTDB taxonomy): domain Bacteria; phylum Pseudomonadota; class Gammaproteobacteria; order Steroidobacterales; family Rariloculaceae; genus ZC4RG20. The sequence goes on from CAZKNH010000058.1 coordinate 23,023, forward strand.
ACGTGCCCCCCCTGCTCCCCGAATGCCATGTTCCTAGAAAACTCGTGGAAAAAACCTATATTTGCGCGTAGCTTTTTACAGAATACTTACGCAGTCTACATAATTGCGGGTTGCAGCCATTTTGTCCCCGTTTTCTACTTCGGTCAAGGAGTTAGCGACACTTAGGATCTGGTCGTTTTCGATACCTTTCCGCTCCGCGCAATCCGTTGATTTAGCGGAATTTTTTTGGTAGACCTGCCAACAGGGGGGTGCGGAGCAGAATCTTACAGCTCCGGATATGCGCTAAATGCGGAAGATTTGGGACTTGCGTCCTTCCAATGCCGGTCCGTTTCAAGTACCGGCCGAGAGGCCGCCGAGGCCAGGTGGGGTTCTCAGAACTCAATAGATCGCGTTCTGCTCAGTCCTCTTCGAAGTAGTAGACGCCTACGCCAGCGGTCCGACGTTTCGAAGCTGGTTGCCCGACTTCTTCATTGGCACCGATCCAGTCGTCGGCACGCTCGATAAACTGCGTACCCTCGAGGCGAACCCACTGCTTGAATCGACCTATTGCTTCCTCATTAAGTCTGTCAGTCCAAGCAAACCTCTCAAAGCGACCGTAGCGAATCGCGCCCGGACTTGAACGATCACCAGCGAGCGACGCGTTATGAACAAGAGTCTCGCCCAAACTTCTTAGGGCAAAGGCAGCATTACGAATGAAGTCTTCGTTGAAGGCGGCCGGATAAAAGTAACGCTCCTTAACAACAAGCTTGCCGTCCGCCTCCTCAGCAACCGTCCCAGCGTTAACGAGCGCCCTTTTGATCGCCCCGGCTGGAATGTCCCCAGCGTACTTCTTTACCAGCGATGCGAACCCATCTGCACCATGGAATGGCAACGCCCTTGGGCAACCCGGACGCTCACAGAAGAGTGGATCGAAGTGCCAGTAGTGAAGTACGGTGTTAGCCGGCGTGACCTCCATGTCCGGCGTCCATCGATCACGCTGTTGCTCTGAACGTATCCTCCTTACCTCCTTTCTCGAGAGTCCGGTCATAGCCGCAACTCGGGATACATTTGTAGGTCTGCCACGCAGTCCGTAATCGTCACTAGCGGCTCGTACAAAGACCGTTTTCGCTACCGCGATAAACTCCGGGCAGCCAAGCCCGCATCGGAGCATTAGTTTGACGATCGGAAGTAGAACGCCTTGGAGGGAAGTGAGGACTGCAGTTTGGAACGGTGACCTCATGCTGTTCCGTTCTGCATCCAACGTAACAACTCCTCCTCAGTCCAGCAGCGTAACCCAAGTTCAGCTGCCTGCGCTGCTTTGCTTCCTGGGTTCTCACCCACTACAACGTAGTCGGTCTTCTTCGACACACTCCCCGCAACCTTCGCTCCCAACGCCTGCAGCCGCTCCTTTGCCTC
>CAZKNH010000059.1:0-24014 GCA_964553875.1 uncultured Gammaproteobacteria bacterium
CACTGCTGCCTCCCGTAGGAGTCTGGGCCGTGTCTCAGTCCCAGTGTGGCTGATCGTCCTCTCAGACCAGCTACGGATCGTCGCCTTGGTGAGCCATTACCTCACCAACTAGCTAATCCGACGTAGGCTCATCCAATAGCGCGAGGCCTTTCGGTCCCCCGCTTTCCTCCGTAGAGCGTATGCGGTATTAGCCCGAGTTTCCCCGGGTTATCCCCCACTACTGGGCAGATTCCTACGTATTACTCACCCGTCCGCCACTCGTCAGCACCCCGAAGGGCCTGTTACCGTTCGACTTGCATGTGTTAGGCATGCCGCCAGCGTTCAATCTGAGCCAGGATCAAACTCTTCACTTTAAACGTAAAGACTTGTGAGCTTTTTCGAGCCGATACGATTCGACGCATGCGCGCCTCCTCGCATGGGCTCTGGCACCTTTGCTCTTGCGAGCGCCCACACAAGTTGCTTGAGATTGATTTGTTAAAGAGCGGCCCGGAAGGCTCCCCGGGCAGACGCAAAAGTCTATGCGGACTTTTGCTTTCCTGCAAGCGCCGTCACATCAACGTCACGAACACTGGTCAGGAGGCGCGGCATTATAAGCACTGCTGCACGGGACGCAAGAGGTCTTTATTCGTCCTCCCGTGGCGCCCTCGGGACACCGCAAATCCGTCTCGAGAGCGGCGGAGATTCGACCCGTCCCTGGGTCTTGGGTTCCGCTGGCCCCGGCCCCGGCGGGGGCGCTTTTCGCGGCCCTCCCTGCGGAACCGGGCCTTTTGACGCCATGCGCGCGACGAAGTTCCCACGCTTCGCGCTTTTTCGACTGCCCGCCGAAACGGGCGGCTTTTTCGCGCCGTCGGCCCGTCAGCCCCCCTGCCCGTCGGCGGCCGGCACCAGCTCGATGCGAGCGAACCGCCGCTTACCGACCTGATAGAGGTGCGGCTCGCCCGCCCGAACGACGAGCGCGCGGTCGCCGACCCGTTCGCCATCGAGCCGCACCGCGCCCTGATCGATGAGCCGGAATGCCTCGGACGTGCTCGAGGCGAGACCCGCCCGCTTCAGCACGTGCGCGATTCCGAGCTCGGTGCCATCGATCCTGATCTTCTCGAGCGCGAGATCATCCGGAACTCCACGGTTTCGATGAACCTCTTCGAAGCGCCGGTGCGCCCGTTCGGCGCTCTCCGCCCCGTGGAATCGCTCGACGATTTCCTTCGCGAGAAGCACTTTGACGTCGCGCGGGTTGCGCCCTTCCTGCACCTCCTTCCGCAAGCGTCCAATTTCGGTCACGGACTTGAAGCTCAGGAGGTCGTAGTAACGCCACATCAGCTCGTCCGAGATGCTCATCAGCTTGCCGAACATCTCGTCCGGGGGATCGGTGATGCCGACGTAGTTGCCGAGCGACTTCGACATCTTGTTCACGCCGTCGAGGCCCTCGAGAAGCGGCATCGTCAGAACGATCTGCGGCTTCTGTCCGTAGACCTGCTGGAGGTGCCGCCCGACGAGCAGATTGAACTTCTGATCGGTCCCGCCGAGCTCGACATCCGCGTGGAGCGCGACCGAGTCGTACCCCTGCACGAGCGGATACAGGAACTCGTGGATCGAGATCGGGCGGCCGCTCTCGAAGCGCTTCTTGAAGTCGTCCCGCTCGAGCATCCGCGCCACCGTGTACTTCGCCGCGAGCTCGATGAGCCCCGCCGCGTCCATCTTGCTCATCCACCGCGAGTTCATCTCGAGGCGCGTACGCTCGGCGTCGAGGATCTTGTAGACCTGCTCGGCGTAGGTCTTCGCATTGGCCTCGACCTCCTCGCGCGTCAGCGGGGGCCGCGTCGCGGACTTGCCGCTCGGGTCGCCGATCATTCCGGTGAAGTCGCCGATCAGGAAGATGACCTCGTGCCCGAAATCCTGAAACCGGCGCATCTTGTTGAGGAGCACCGTATGGCCGAGATGCAGGTCGGGTGCGGTCGGGTCGAAGCCCGCCTTGACGCGCAGCGGACGCCCCTCGGCGAGCCGCTCGACGAGCTCGGATTCGATCAGGATCTCTTCGGCGCCTCGCCGCAATTCGGCGAGCTGTTCTGCGACGGATTCCACCTCGAGCCACCGTCCGTGATGTTACGCTTGCGGAACGCGAAGCGGCGGGAAGCATAGTCGAACGGTCCCGACGCGTCGACGCAGCGGGGACCCGCCGGAACGCCGCCGTACGTGGCCGAGGCTTCGATTCGAGCGCGTTCGAAGGCGGCCCTGCGGTCTTTGACCGTGGCGTTCGCGAGCGGGTACATTACTAGCCATTTCAACATAAGGTGGCCGGTGAAGCCGTACAAGAGTGGCATTCGCCACGACTATAAGGATCTCTACTTCACTGTCCCGGCGCGGCGTCGCGAGCGTCGACTGAGGCTCTTTCTGCTCGGACTGTCGCTGCCGCTCGTTGCGGTCTCGCTCCTGCTGAAGAGCGAACGTAACGAATCGAAGCCCGCCTCGATCGAGACGGGTGCTCGACATTCACTGACCGAGCTCGCCGTCGACATCCCGCCGCGCCGCGACGTGCTCCGCGAGAGCGCCATCCTCGCGCAGCCCGCCGGTGCGAACGAGCTCTTGCCGTTGCCGGCGAATCCGGTGCAAGGCCGCACCGGATCGCCACGGGCACTGTTCGAGGACGCGGCCGCATCCGTGCTCGAGCTCGTCGTCAAGCCCGGCGACACGCTCGAGCGGCTCTTCCGGCGCAACGGCCTGAGTCTCACGGACCTCGCGGCGATGATCAGCCTGCGCGACGTCGCCGAGCATCTGAAGCTCTTGCGTCCCGGCGACACGATCCGCGTCGAGCATCGCAACGGCGAGGTGCTCGCGATGCAGCGGCCTATCGACCGTGTTCGCCTTCTCGCGATCGAGCGCGCGGACACCGGGTTCGACGCGAAGACGATCGAGCTGCCGGTCGAGATCAAGGAGCGGGTTGCACACGGCGAGATCCGCACGTCGCTGTTCGAGGCCGGCACCGCCGCCGGCATGTCGGATTCGCTGACGATGACGATGGCCGGAATCTTTCAGTGGGACATCGATTTCATCCTCGATCCGCGCGTCGGCGACACGTTCACCGTCATCTACGAGGAGCACTATCGAGACGGCGAGAAGCTCGGCGACGGGCCGATCATCGCCGCCGAGTTCGTCAATCAAGGAAAGGTTTACCGCGCGGCGCGCTACACGGACGACACGGGCCGCACGGATTACTTCACGCCGGACGGCCGCAGCGTCCGCAAAGCCTTCCTCCGCGCACCGGTCGACTTCACGCGGATCAGCTCGAACTTCGACCTGAACCGGCGCCATCCGATCCTGAACACGATCCGCGCGCACAAGGGCGTCGACTACGCGGCGCCGACGGGCACGCCCGTCAGGGCGGCCGGTGACGGCAAAGTCATCCAGCGCGGTCCGAACGGCGGCTACGGCAACACGATCACGTTGCAGCACGGCGGCAACATCACGACGCTGTATGCGCACCTGTCGCGCTTCGGCCAATTCAAGGTCGGAAGCCGCGTGAAGCAAGGCGACATCATCGGCTACGTCGGCGCGACCGGCCTCGCGACGGGTCCGCACCTGCACTACGAATACCGAGTCGACGGCGTGCACCGGAATCCGCGCACGGTGCCGCTGCCGCCGGCCGATCCGGTGCCGGAGAGCTCCCGCGCCGACTTCGAAGCGAAGGTCGCCGTGCTCTGGGAGCGCCTGGAGCAGGCTTCCGCGCCGCGCTACGCTGACGCTACGGCGGCGGACTGACGCCGCCGAACGTGACCGGCGCCGCGGAACGACGAACGCGGCCGTAGCATCGTTCGGAACGGCGCCGTGCCGCGGCCGTCGCAAGTCTTGTCGCTCACGGATCGATGCCGACCGGAGCCGGCGAAGGAGGCCGGCGGCGTACGACGATGGACGCTCCGAACCTGAAGCTGCCGGACTATTACATCAACCGCGAGCTGTCGCAGCTCGAGTTCAACCTCCGTGTTCTCGAGCAAGCCAAGGACGTGCGGGTCCCGCTGCTCGAGCGGCTGAAGTTTCTCTGCATCTCGTCGACGAACCTCGACGAGTTCTTCGAGATCCGCGTCGCGGGGCTGAAGCAGCGTCTCGAGGTCAGCACCGCGCCGGCGGGACCCGACAACCTCGGCCCCGCGGAGGTCCTGCGCAGGATCGCCGAGAAGACCGCGGTGCTCGTCAACGAGCAGTACCGCGTGCTCAACGAGGAGCTGATCCCGGCGCTCAACGCCGAGGGCATTCGCTTCGTGCGGCGCGACGAATGGAGCGACGCGCAGCGCCAATGGCTCGAGCGGCTGTTCCGCGAAGAGATCGTGCCGGTGCTGAGCCCGACGACGCTCGACCCGACCCGGCCGATCCCGCGCATCCTGAACAAGAGCCTGAACTTCATCGTGAGCCTGCACGGCCGTGACGCGTTCGGCCGCCCCGTGCACCGCGCAATCGTCCAGGCGCCCCGGTCGCTGCCGAGGCTGATTCAGCTTCCGGCGGAGCTCGTCGAGTCCGGCGAATCGCACTTCGTCTTCCTGTCGTCCGTGATCCACGCCTTCGTCGATCGTCTCTTCGCCGGCATGGAGATCGACGGCTGCTACCAGTTCCGCGTCACGCGGAACAGCGACCTCTACGTCGACGACGAGGACGTCGACGACCTGATGCGCGCGCTCGAAGGCGAGCTTTTCGAGAGCCGCTACGGCGCGGCGGTGCGGCTCGAGACGGCCCACGACTGCACCGACGAGCTCGCCGACTACCTGCTGAACCATTTCCAGCTGTCGGCGCAGGACCTCTACCGCGTGCCGGGGCCGGTGAATTTGAATCGCCTGCTCGCCGTGTACGATCTCGTGGATCGTGACGATCTGAAGTACCCGCCGTTCACTCCGGGGCTGCCGAAGCAGCTCGTCAACACGAACATCTTCGACGCGATCGCGAAGCGCGACGTCTTGCTGCATCACCCGTACGAGTCGTTCTCCCCGGTCGCCGATTTCTTCTACCGCGCCGCGCAGGATCCGGACGTGCTCGCCATCAAGAGCACGCTGTACCGGACGACGCCCGACTCGACGCTCGTCGAGAGCCTCGTGTCGGCCGCGAAGGCGGGCAAAGAGGTCACGGTGCTGATCGAGCTCAGGGCGCGCTTCGACGAGGCCGCGAACATCGCGCTCGCGAGCAAGCTGCAGGAAGCGGGGGCGCACGTCGTCTACGGCGTCGTCGGCTACAAGACGCACTGCAAGATGACGCTCGTCGTGCGAAGGGAGCGCGGGAGGCTCCGCCGCTACGTGCACCTCGGCACCGGCAACTATCACCCGCGGACGGCGCGCTCATACACGGACTACGGGCTCCTGACGGCGAACGAGCAGCTCGGCGAGGACGTGCACCAGGTCTTCATGCAGCTCACGAGCCTGATGAAGACGGAGGAGCTCAAGCTCCTGTCGCAGTCACCTTTCAACCTGCATGCGCGCTTGCTCGCGCTGATTCGCCGCGAGACCCGCCATGCCGCGAACGGCGAGCGAGGGCGGATCGTCGCGAAGCTGAACGCCGTGGTGGAGCCCGAGGTGATCCGCGCGCTCTACGAGGCGTCGATGGCGGGGGTCGAGATCGACCTGATCGTACGCGGCATCTGCTGCCTGCGTCCGGGTTTGACCGGCATCTCGGAGAACATCCGCGTGCGCTCGATCATCGGCCGATTCCTCGAGCACTCGCGCTGCTACTACTTCCGGAACGGCGGGGATGAGGAGGTCTACTGCGCGAGCGCCGACTGGATGGACCGCAACTTCTTCCGGCGCATCGAGGTCATGTATCCGATCCTCGATCCGCGTCTCAAGGCGCGGCTGATCGCGGACCTCGAGCTTTATCTCGCCGACAATACGCAGGCGTGGACGCTCCTGCCCGACGGCCGCTACACGCTCGTCCGGGCACGCGACGGTGAAACGCCCGTCTGCGCGCAGGCCCGGCTGCTCGGTCAGCTCGCCGAAGCCTCGTAGCGCGGTGCGTCCGGACCGAACGACAGCTCGAAGCCGATCGCCCTGAGCCAGCGCCGCTCCTGCTCGAGATCGGCGTGCGTCAGCGGGTTCGCCGCGAGCCAGTCGCGAGGAAAACCCAAGGTCAGCGAGCGTTTACCGGCTTTCACGTCGAGCGGCGGCAGATCGAGCGGCCCCCGCCCGCGGTTCAGCAGCACGGCGATCCGAAGCAGCACGATCATCCGCTCCGCCGGCACGCGCCACGCCGCCGGGAGGCGCTCGACGATCGTCTCGTCGAGCTTGCGCCGGTGCGACGCGACGAGCGCGGCGAGGAGCTGCTGCTCGAGCCGGCCGAAGCCCGGCATGTCGGCGTGCGCGAGCAGGTAACCGCTGTGCTGGTGGTACTTCGAATGCGCGATGTCGAGGCCGACCTCGTGCAGGCGCGCCGCCCATCCGAGGAGCTGACGGCAGCGCGGATCGTCGAGCCCCCAAGCCTCCTCGACGTGATGAAGCAGCACCTCGAGCGTCTTCTCGACGCGCGCGCCCTGCTCGACGTCGACGTGGAAGCGGCGCTGCATGTCGCGCACCGACCGCTCGCGCGCATCCTCGTCGCGGAGCCGCCCGAGCATGTCATAGAGCAGCCCCTCGCGCAGCGCGCCGTCGCTCGCGTCGAGATGCTCGAGCCCGAGCCCCGCCATGAGCTCGGCGAGGATCACGATGCCGCCGGGGAAGACCGGCGCGCGCTCGGCGCCGAGCCCGGGCAGGTCGAGATCCGCGACGCGGCCCGCGTCGATCATCCGCTCGATGATCTCGTCGAGCGCGGCGAGCGACACGCCGCCGTCGACGAGCCCGAGCTCGCGCGCGATCTCGGCCGCGGCCTTCACCGTGCCGGACGAGCCGATCGCGCGGGACCACCCCGCGCGGCGGAACGGCTCGCGGACCGAGCGGAGCTCGAGCTGCACCTCGAGCCGGGCCCGCGCGAAGCGCCGGCGCGTGAGCTTCCCGTCCGCGAAGAATTGCCGCGACAGGTCGACGCAGCCGACCGAAAGGCTCTCGAGCTGCCGCGGCTCGTATCCCTCGCCGATGATGAGCTCCGTGCTGCCGCCGCCGATGTCGACGACGAGGGTCGAGCCTTCGATGCTCGGCGCGTAGTGCGACACGCCGAGATAGATGAGCCGCGCCTCCTCGACGCCGGAGATCACCTCGACCGGATGACCGCCGAGCGCCTCCTCGGCGGCGGCGAGGAACGCGTCCGCGTTCTTCGCGCGGCGCAGCGCGCTCGTGCCGACGACCCGGACGCGGTGCGCGTCCATGTCGCGCAGCCGCTGGCCGAAGCGCTTCAGGCACTCGAGCGCCCGCCGCTGGCTGTCGGCGTCGAGATTGCCGCGCGCGTCGAGGCCCGACGCGAGCCGCACCATCTCGCGGAGCCGATCGAGTATTGCGAGCCCGCCGGCGTGAGCGCGCGCGACGACGATGTGGAAGCTGTTCGACCCGAGATCGACGGCGGCGATCACGCCGGCGCCGTCGTCTCCGGACCTCTCGCTTTCGCGCGGCAACTCTTGCCGGTCAGACGGAGAAGGATGACCCGCAGCCGCAGGTCGTCGTCGCGTTCGGGTTGCGGATGATGAACTGCGCGCCGGAGAGGTCTTCCTTGTAATCGATCTCGGCGCCCTGCAGATACTGAACGCTCATCGGATCGATGAGCAGCGTCACGCCGCCCTTCTCGATCTCGGTGTCGCCCTCCTGCACTTCCTCGTCGAACGTGAAGCCGTACTGGAACCCCGAGCAGCCTCCGCCCTGGATGTAAACGCGAAGCTTGAGATCCGGGTTGCCCTCGCTCTCGATCAGCTGGCTCACCTTCGCGGCGGCCGCGTCGGTGAAATGAAGCGGCGGCTCGTTGCCGGCGATGTGCGGTTCGCTCATTCGACTACTCTCCGACCAGATTGACCGAGCCGACCGGCCCGGGCTCGTCGAGCTCGGCGGCGGCGTGGCCACGATGCTCGCTCTCGTGGATCAGCTTGCCGTTGACCTCGGCGCCGACCGCCATCTCGATCAGCTTGTACTGGACGTTTCCTATGACCTTCGCACGGGGACCGAGTTCGACGCGCTCGGTCGCCTTCACGTCCCCCTTCACGGTGCCGTTCAGCCGCACGTGCGGCGCCGCGACGACGCCTTCGACGCAGCCCCGCTCGCTGATCGACAGCAAGCTGCGCTCCTCGTCGAGCGAGATCACGTTGCCGCGGACGTACCCGTCGATGTGCAGACCGCCCTTGAATTCGATGTCGCCCTGGATGCGCGAGTCCGCGCCGATCAGCGTGCCGGTGGCCGGCTGTCTGCGCTTCTTTCCAAACATCGGCAGTCATTCCTCCGGGCCGACACCGCTCAGGGCCGCCCAATCGAACGTTTGCGTCAGGGGCTCTCCGGGCGGCTGCGACGGCCGTACCTCGATTTCGACCCCGAGCGGCTCGAATCCGACGGGCAGCGTGATTTCCTGCTCGAGGCCCTGAAAGTAGCGGAAATCGTACTCGAGCTCGGCGACCTCCGCGGCGCCCGTCAACTCCTCGAGACCGAGCGTCTGCGGCTCCCCGTACAGGTTGCCCGACAGCCTCAATCTTACAACGCCGGCCGCCTTGCGGTTCTGCGCGATCGCCTGCATCAGCACGATGCGGAGCACATAGCGCTGCTCGCCGTTGCCGGGTGCGACCTCGACGCTCTGCACGCGAAGGCCTGCCTGCCCGTCGGGCGGCGAGATGATACCCCGATAGAACGCGAGCTCCTCCTCCTGCGCCTGCAGCTTCGCTTCGAGCTCGGTCAGCGTGACTTTGATCTGCGCGTAGGTCTCGCGGTCGATCTCGCTCGACGTTTCGAGCATCGCGAGCTCCCGCTCGAGCTCGTCGATCAGCCGCGCCTGCTCGCTCGCCTGGCGGCGCAGCCGTTCGACCTCGCTACGGTGATCGAGCAGCGAGTAGCCGGCCTGATAGCGGCCGAGCTCGAACACGAGGTACGCGGCGCCGAGCACGAGCACGCTTGCGAGGCCGACGAGCCAGGCGCGCGGGCGTCTCATCGATTCCGGCTGTCAGGCGTCATCGCGCTCGTATTGTCGCAGTGCGCGATCGCGTGAAACAGGACACGCTTCACTCGCGGCTCAGCTGAGCACGCACGCGCGCTGCCAGCGGCGCGGCCACCAGGCCGGCGGCGCCGGAGGGCCGCTGTTCGGGAACGCGAGCGGACCGAGCTCGGCGAGCGCTCGGACGTACACGAGTCGCTTGAAGTAGATGACCTCCTTGACCGGCCGCCAGTAGTCGACCCACCGGCAGCGGTCGAATTCGGGCTCGTCCGTCAAATCGAAGCGCAGACGGCTCGGGTCGCAATTGAGCTGCAGCAGAAACCATCGCTGCTTCTGGCCGACGCAGACCGGAGTCTGCTCGCGCCGGACGTATCGCTGCGGCAGGCGGTAGCGCAGCCAGCCCCGGGTCTGGCCGATCAGCTCGACGTCGTCCGGCTCGAGGCCCACCTCCTCGCGCAGCTCGCGGTACATCGCGGACTCCGTGCTCTCGTCCGGCCGGACGCCTCCCTGCGGGAACTGCCACCCTCCACGGCCGCGCCTGCCGGCGATCAGCACGCGTCCGGCGCCGTCCATCAGGATGATGCCGACGTTCGCGCGATAGCCCTCTTCGTCGATGAAGTCCATGGATCCGGTCGCAGCCGGCGGCCGCCCGCGATTCGCTCCCGTTCTTCTTAACCGCATGATTATATTAGCCGTTATTTTGCACGACGACCATATTCCGGCCGCCGGCCTTGGCCGCGTACAGGGCGGCGTCCGCGCGCGCGAGAAGGGTCTCACCCGCGTCCGCGCCGTCCGGCGAGCCCGCCGCGTGCTCCGCGACCCCGACCGAGACCGTGACCGGCACCGGCTCGAGGCCGCCGCCGAGCTCGAACGGGTGCTCTGCGACCGTCGCCCGGATCCGCTCCGCGATCGCGGCGGCCGCGTGCGCGTCCGTGCCGGGCAGCAGGATCACGAACTCCTCGCCGCCGTAGCGTGCCGCGACGTCGCTGCCGCGCACCTGGCGCGCGATGCGGCGTGCGACGCCTCGCAGGACCTCGTCGCCGGCCAGGTGCCCGAACCGGTCGTTGACGCTCTTGAAATGATCGATGTCGATCATCAGGCACGCGATCGGCGTGCCCGACCGGCGGCAGCGCGCGATCTCCTCGCGGAGCCGTGCCTCGAGGTAACGGCGGTTGCTCCAGCCGGTCAGCGGATCCGTCAGAACGCTGCGGACGAGGCGCGCGCGGTTCGCCGTGTTCTCGAGCGCGAACGCGGCCATCACGCCCAAGTGCTGCAGGAAATCCGTCGCGTGACGGCGCGTGAACCGTGACGGGTTCGCGCTGCCCATGTTCACGCTGCCGACGAGCTTTTCCCGGCGCGCGAGCGGCACGAGCGCGACGCTGCGCAAGCCCTCGACTCCCGGGAACAGGGGCCCGTGCCGCTCCCGGTCGAAGGGGCCGAGCCACGGGCGGGGCGCCGCCGCATCGAACGGCAGAGGTTCCGGCAGCCGGTCGACGAACAGCACGTGCGCGAACGCGTCCGGGCTCGCGCCTTCCCCGATCAGCAGATGGCGAAGCTCGTGCTCGTGATCGACGAGCAGGAGCGTCACGGCCTCGAGGCTGTAGCCGGCCCGAAGCCCCTCGGTCGCGCGGGTCAAGAGCGTCGCGAGATCGTCCGCCTCGAGCAGCTCCATCTCGCGCGCCTGGGCGCGCTTCCACGCTTCCTCGTTCTTCCGCGCCTCGTCGGCAAGCCGCTCGATGCGGCGCTCGAGCTCGGAGAGCTTGAGCCCCTTCATCCCCTTTGCCCCGTGCGGCAGCGCGGCTACGTGCCGCGCCGTCGATGCCCGATCCCGCTCACTGGACCCGCCCTACGCCCGGCGTCACCCCCGATTCTCGAGATAGCGGCGCCCCGCCTCCATCAGCGCGACGAAGCCCGCCTCGTCCCTCGTCTCGACGAGCCGTTTGATGGTCGCGGCGGCCTCCGTCAGCGCCGCGAGTGCCATGCCTCCGTACTCGTTCAGCGTCTGGATATCGAAATAAAGGTGCGGATTGTCCCTCGCGACGAGCGCGGCGACCTTGAGCTGCGCATCGAAAGTCGTGCTCGAAAGCTTCTGCAGGCGCGGCACGAGCTCGCCGCTGTTCGCGAGGGCCGTGAAGAACACGAGGTTCAGCGCGTGCGAGAGCCCGAGCACGAACGCGATCAGGCGGTCGTGGTCCTCGAGGCTCATCTCGATCTGCTCTGCCATCGTCGCGGCGAAGAGCGCGCGCGCCTGAGCCGTCGCGGCCGCGTCGCCGAGATCGATGAAGATCACGTGACGGCCCGAGAGCAACCGCGTGTCCGGGCCGAACATCGGATGGATCGACGTGACGCGGCAGCCGGCCGCGACCAGCTTCGTGAGTCCCTCGCGCAGCGGCGTCTTCAGGGAGCCGATGTCCATCACGAGGCCCTTCGGCCGGCGTTCGGCGAGCTCCGCGAGCACAGCGGCCGCGACCTTGATCGGCGTCGCGACGATGATGATGTCGTGGTCGAGCGGGCTGTCGCGCCAGTCGGCGATGCGCGGGTACGGCAGCGTGCTCTCGACGGGATCCGCGATCTCGATCGAATAGCCCTGCGACGCGAGGAACTGCGCGAACCACGCGCCCATCTTGCCGGCGCCGCCGATCACGAGCACACGCTTGCCGGCGCCCGAGGCGTCCGACGCGACGCGCGTCTGCTCCTGGTGCGTCAGCGACGAGCGGATCAGGAGCCGCATCACCTCCTCGGCGAGGTCGGGATCGAGGCCGAGCTCCGTCGCCTGTGTACGCGCGCCTTTCAACACTTCCTTCTCGCGCTCATAATCGCGCGTGGGCACGGCATGCTCGATCTTGTACGCGCCGATGTCGGCGACGATGCGCTGCCTCGCGGCGATCAGCTCGACGAGCTCGCGGTCCACTTCGGACAGCCGCCGCCGCAGTTCTTCGAGCGTCATCGGGGGTTCTCCGGTTGAGGTCCGGGGTTTGTACCCGTGCAGCCGAGGTGGACGCAAGATCACGGCCGGAATTAGGGGTGTCTGACGCGGTATTTCAGCGGCGAAACGCGATCAGGAGGAAGGGATGTCGCATCATCTGGAGCTAGTCAGCGAGTCGCGCTGCTTCGAGGGTTGGCAGCGCACCTACCGCCACCAGTCCGAAGCCTGCCGCTGCACGATGCAGTTCGCGGTCTACCTGCCCCCTGCGGCGGAGCGCGGCCGCGTCCCGGCCGTCTACTGGCTGTCCGGCCTCACCTGCACGGAGGAAAACTTCAGCGTGAAGTCCGGCGCGCAGCGCTACGCGTCCGAGCTCGGGATCGCGCTGATCATTCCGGACACGAGCCCCCGCGGCGTCAATATCCCCGGCGAGGACGATCGGGTCGACGTCGGCAGCGCGGCCGGCTTCTACGTGAACGCGACCGTCGAGCCGTGGGCGTCGCACTACAGGATGTACGATTACATCTCGAAGGAGCTCGTCGAGCTCGTGAACGATCACCTGCCGGTCGACCCCGCGCGCAAGTCGATCAGCGGCCATTCGATGGGCGGGCACGGCGCGCTCCTGATCGGCACGAAGAACGCGGACGCGTACCGCTCGATCTCGGCCTTCTCCCCGATCTCCTCGGCGAGCCGGTCGGAATGGGGCATGCCGGCGCTCGAGGCCTACCTCGGCCCGGATCGTGAGGCGTGGAAGGAATGGGACGCGAGCCTCGTGATCCGCTCGTCGCCGAGCCGTCACACGCTGCTGGTCGATCAAGGCGGCGCGGACCCGTTCCTCGACCGCCTGCGCCCGGATCTGCTGAAGGAGGCCTGCGCGGCGTCGGGCCAGAAGCTCGAGTTCCGCGAGCGTCCCGGCTACGACCACGGCTACTACTTCGTGAGCACGTTCATCGGCGAGCATCTCGCGTTCCACGCGAAGGCGCTCGCTTGATCACGGCGGTCGGGACGGCATTGATGTCAGAGCGCGAGCCTGCCGAGCCGTTCGGGGTGGTCCGGCGCTGGCTCGACGAGGCGGCGGCCGGCTCGCGCCGCAATCCCCATGCGATGGCGCTCGCGACCGTCGGCAGCGACGGCCGGCCTGCCGCGCGGATGGTGCTCTTGAAAAGCGTGTCCGAGGAAGACGGCTACGTCGTGTTCTACACGAACTACCACTCGAGGAAGGGCCGCGAGCTCGATGGGAATCCGTGGGCCGCGGGCGTTCTCTACTGGGAGGAGCTCGGCCGACAGATCCGGTTCGAAGGGCGCGTCGTGAAATCCCCTGCCGAGGAAAGCGACGCGTACTTCGCGACCCGGCCGTTCCGCAGCCAGCTGAACGCGTGGATCAGCGCGCAGAGCGAGCCGCTGACCGATCCGAGCGAGCTCGAGCAGCGCGCGATCGCAAAGGCCGGCGAGCTCGGCGGCGATTACTCGTCCGACACGGCGCCTCCGGGCGGGGTGCCGCGCCCCCCGCACTGGGGCGGCTTCCGGCTCTGGTGCGACCGTGTGGAGCTCTGGACCGAAGGCCAAGGCCGCTTCCACAAGCGGCTTTACTATTCGCGTGACCTGACGAGCGACGCGGACGGCCGTCTCGGCGGCGGCCCGTGGCGCGTCGAGCTGCTGCAGCCGTAATCCGTCCGGCCGATGACCCGTCGAAGTTACCGACTCGCGGCCTCGCTCTGCGTCGCGTTCGCCGCGTGCGCGCTCGGCACCGGCAGAGCCCTTTCCGAGCAGCGGATCGCGAACGTCAGCCAGGGCACCAACTTCTCGCTCGCGATCTTCCCCGATCGCGAAACGCTCGTCATCGATCTGCTTGGACGGCTCTGGCGCGTGCCCGCGGCCGGCGGCGGCGCCGAGCAGCTGACGCCGGACGACGAGGCCGCGCGCCACCCGCGGGTCGCGCCGGATGGCCGGCACGTCGTCTACCAGCGTCTCGTCGACGGCCAGTGGGACCTGTGGCTGCTCGACGTCGATACGGGAGAGCGACGCGCTCTCCTCGCGACCGAGTTCGACGAACGCGAGCCCGACTTCACGCGCGACGGACGTTCGGTCGTATTCGTCTCGAACCGGACGGGCACGTTCAGCCTGTGGCGGATCGAGATCGAGAGCGGCGTGCTGACGCTGCTGACGGCGGAGCCGGGCGACGCATCGTTCCCCGCGGTGTCCGAGCACGGCGAGATCGCGTACGTGCGCCGGGATGCCGACGGCTGGTCTCTGCGTGCGCTCCTGCCGAGCGGCGTCGGCGTCGAGCTCTTGCGGTCGAAGAATCGGCTGAGCGCGCCGAGCTGGCGCGAGGGCGGCGGCGTCATCGTCTACAACGAGCAGCGCGCGCCGGCGAACGGCAGCGCGCCGGGCAGCGAGCTCAGGATGCTCGTGCTGTCGGCCGATCCCGTCGTGAAGACGCTGACGCGCGCGGAGGACGTATTCGAGTCGCGCGTCGCGTGGCTGTCCCCCGGCGAATACTTCTACGCGTCCGACGGCCGCATCTGGCGGCGCGGGATCGCGCATGCGTCTCGGGAACCGGTGCACGTCTTCGCCGCGGTCGCGATCGAGTCGAGCGTGCCGCCGCCGATCGACGTCCCGCTCGACGCACCGGGACCGAATCCGGTCCGCGGCCACGCGGGCTTCAGCGTCTCGCCCGACGGCCGCGTCCAGGTCGTGAGCGCGCTCGGCGACCTGTGGCTCGTCGACCGTCGTGGCACGCCGCGCCGGCTGACCGACGACGAGTGGGTCGACATCGAGCCGAGCGTGTCACCCGACGGCCAGTTTGCGGTCTTCGCGAGCGACCGCGGCGGCAACATGGACCTGTGGAAAGTGTCGCTGCCGGGCGGCGTGCTGACGCAGCTGACGCTGACGCCCGCGCGGGACCATGCGCCGGCGGTGTCCCCCGACGGGCGCACGATCGCGTTCCTCGAGACGGACGGTGTCGACCCGCGCGCGCCGTCGCAGCTCCGCGTGATGCCTGCGGCGGGCGGCTCGGCGCGCACGGTCACGACCGGCCTCGTCGGTGCGGCCGGCGTCGGCTGGGACGGTCCGGACCGCATCGCCGTCGCGCTCCGGACCGCAGACGGCAGGGACGCGGGGCACGTCACTTACGACGCCGCGAGCGGAGCCGTCGCGGCGCCGCGGAGCGAGACCGCAGCCACGGCCGAGCCGCGCCCGCTCCCCGAGATCGAGTGGCGCGCGGCCGCCCCGGACGCGCCCTACGCGATCCAGGTCGGCCGGCTGTTCGACGCGATCCGGGCGGACTACGTCCGTCACGTCGACGTGCACATTGAAGGACAGCGGATCAAGGCGATCGTCGCACGCGGCCTGCTGCCGTTGCCCGAGCGCGTGATCGACCTGCGCGACGGCACGATCATCCCGGGCCTGATCGACGTGCACGCCGAGAATTCGGCGCTGCTCGGCGAGCGCCTCGGCCGCGCGTGGCTCGCGCACGGCGTCACGACCGTCCGCGAATACGCCGTCGACGTGCCGGAAGCGCTCGAACGCGCCGAAGCGTGGGCAAGCGGACGCCGGCTCGGCCCGCGGCTCGTCGTCTCACCGGCCGCGCGTGCGTCCGCGGACGCTGCGGCGCCCGCGGCGGCCTCGGCCGATGATTCGGCACGCGAGGCGGCGCTGGCGTATCCGATCCCGGTGCACGGCTACGCGAATCTCCGCGCCGCAACGTCCGTGTTCCCGCCGCTCGACAACGCACCGCTCGCGCTGCCGGTGCCGACGGCGCTGCCGATGCGCACATCGCCGCTCGGGCTCGCGTACGACGACGTCTTCAACACGATCGTCGAGTCGCGCACGGTGTTGACGTCGGGCCTCGGCGCGGCGTTCGGCGTGCCGAACGGTTCGCGTGTGCTCGCTCGGCTCGTGCGGCATCCGGTATTCGAGCGCATTTATCCCGACGTCGAGCGCGGCCCGTGGCTGTCGCGGCCCGCACAGGACCGCTCCGTGCGCGCGATGCAGGAGCACTTGGTCCGCTTGGTCCGCGCCGGCGGCCTCGTCGCCGTCGGCAGCGGGGCGCCGACGGTGCCGTACGGTCTCGGCGTCCACTTGGAAATGGCCCTCCTCGCCGAGGCCGGCATCGCGCCGGATCAGGTCCTGCGGATCGTGACGGCCGGCAACGCGCTCGCGCTCGGGCTCGACCGTCAGCTCGGTACGCTCGAGGCCGGGAAACTCGCCGATTTCGTCGTCGTCGAAGGCAACCCGCTTGCGAACATCGCCGACGCGCTGAATATCGTCGCGGTCGTCAAGGGCGGCGTCTGGCTCGATCAGGCGGAGCTGTCCGGACGTTGAGAAAAATTCCACCGACACGAGTCTTCTCGGGCTCCGCATGCACCGGCGAATGCGAGCAAAATTTGCGCACGCCGCAGTGACAAGCGCTTACGGCCGCATCATGAAACTCGGGTTGAACTTGGCGCTCTAAGCGCGCCGTCGGCGATCCTTACAAGACTCAGTCCAAAGCCGAATCGACGCCGAGCGCGGGACGCGTAACAGATTGTGTAGTCGATGAATTTCCGGATATGGCACGTCTCTTGCTCATTTCAGAGCGACCCGTCAAGGGTCAGTGAGTGCGCAAACCGACAGAAAACCATGCTCTAGAGCAAAGGGTTCTGTTAAATTCTGTCCCGATACAAGAAGAAGAACGAGAACAAGAAGAAGAGAAAGGCTGTAATAACGACGAGAACAAAAAATGGGGCATGACCATTAGGGAATGACCGACAGCCAGGCCGCATACTTGAAACCGTAAACTCCGATAACAACAACTCTCTGAACCCGGCGCTCCCACCGCCGGGTTTTCTTTTTTGGGGCAGCGAAAGCTCGAGCGTCGACCGTTGTTATGATCGTCGTTCCGTCCGCACGCACGGAACGAGCAATGGGATACCGCCTTTCGAAGATCTACACGCGAACCGGCGACGACGGCACCACGGGCCTTGCTGGCGGCGTTCGCGTGCGCAAGCACGACCCGCGCATCGAAGCCATAGGCGACGTGGACGAGACGAACAGCGCGATCGCGCTCGTGCTCGCCGAAGCGGATATCGCATCCGACGTGCGCGACGCGCTGCGCTCGATTCAGCACGATCTGTTCGAGATCGGCGGCGAGCTTTCGATGCCCGAGTATCGCGGCATCACGGCGTCGGACATCGAGCGGCTCGAGCGCCTTCTCGACGCAATGAACGCCGCCTTGCCGCCGCTCGAGAATTTCATCCTGCCGGGCGGGACGCGTGCGGCCGCCGCGTGCTTCCTCGCGCGCGCGATCGCTCGCCGAGCCGAGCGCAGCGTCTGGGCGCTCGCCGAGCAGACGACGCTCAACCCGGAGCTGCCCCGCTACCTGAATCGCCTGTCCGATCTGCTGTTCGTCGTCGCGCGCCGGCTGACCCGCGACCGCGGCCTCGAAGAGACGCTTTGGCAGAAGAAGGACGCTCGTTGAGCGCTCGCGTCGGCGTTGCTCACACGGCCCAGCCGAAGATCGTCATCAGCGCGATGACGGTGACCCAGATGAAGAGCGTGCGCATCACGAGCTTGAGCGCGTTGCGCGCCGCGGCGCTCGAGTTTGCCGGCTGCTCGAGAAAGCCCGTCATCGCCGCCTTGCCGACGAGCGCGGACACGCGCTCGGTGTGGACGTGGAACGCCGTGCCCGGCGCCCGCGTGATGCCTCGCCAGCGGTTCCACGCGTCATCGAAGCTGCCGGCGAGCGCGAAACCCAACGTCGCGAGCCTCGCCGGCAGCCACGCGAGGATGCCGTGCAGCGCTTCCGCAGCCGGAAGCCCGGCCCTTGCGACGCCGTAGTCGCGCGCCGACTCGAAAGCCGCGCGACGGCGCAAGAGATCGCTGACCCGGAAAAGCCACGCGCCGACGGGTCCGAGCACGACGAACCAGAACGCGACGCCGAAGATGCGATTCGTGGCCTGCACGAAGATCGCCTCCTCGACGGCGTCGACGTCGAGCGGCCTCGCATGCTGCGACTCGGTGAGCGCGGTCATCACGCGCCGCGCCTCGTCGCGGTCGCCTCGAGCGAGCGCCGCGCAGTAGTCGTCGACTTCGCTGCCGAGGTCGCGCGGACCGAGGCACAGGAAGACGACGAGGACGGCGAACGCGAGATACGGCAGGTCCCACGGTATGAACGTCTCTTCGAGCACGCGGTCGATCCAGAGCACCGGCGCGATCGCGAGCAACAGGAACGCCGCGAGCACGACCGCGGCGCCGCCGACGGAGAGCCGCGTCACGCGCGCGAGCGCGAAGTCGAAGTACGGATCGAAGAAGCGCAGCTCGCGGAGTCTGAACCTGCGCGTCGCGGCGTGCTCGAGCGCAAGGCCGAACAAGAGCGCGATCAGCTTCATCGCGTGATCACGCGGCGCAGAGGCGCCGGCAAAGCTCCCAGTCGAACGCGGGACCGGGATCCGTCTTGCGCCCCGGAGCGATGTCGCAATGCCCGACCAGCGGAGCGTCGCGCAGGGTCGGGTATGCGGCCCGGAGCGCGCGGACGAGCCGCGCGAGGGTCTCGTACTGCACGGGCTCGTACGGCACGTCGTCCGCGCCTTCGAGCTCGATCCCAACGGAAAAGTCGTTGCAGCGCGCCCGTCCCCGATACTCGGAAACGCCGGCATGCCAGGCTCGCTGATCGAAGCCGACGTACTGCGTGAGCCTTCCGTCCCGTGCGATCAGCACGTGCGCCGACACGGCGAGATCCGCGATCGATGCGAAGTACGGGTGCACGCCGGGGTCGAGCCGATTGACGAAGAGATCGTCTATCCACGGGCCGCCGAACCGACCAGGCGGGAGGCTGATGCCGTGCACGACGATGAGATCGAGCGACGCGCCCGGCGGACGGGCGTCGCAGTTCGGCGAAGGGACTTTCCTCACGCCGCGTATCCAGCCGCTGTCGATGACCATCGGCATGCTACATTGAGAACCCGGGCCGCCCGCGGATCGAGCCGCACTATACAACACGCGCTGCCGAATCCGGCCGGACGCGGTGCACGAACCGCGGCATCAACGACGAGCGAGAACGATGTCGGACCGTCGCATCACGCGCCTCTATCTCGACTGCGATCTCGGCGGGGATCGAGCGGTTCTGACCGAGCGCGAGACGAAGTATCTGGGGAGCGTCTTACGCCTGAAGCGCGGCGATCACGTGCTCGCATTCAACGGGCGCGGCCAGGAGCGCTTCGCGACGATCGCGTCGCTCGGTCGCGGGCACGGCGAGCTCGCGCTGCTCGACTTCATCGAGCCCCTGCCCGAGTCGAAGCTCGCGCTCACGTTGGTGCAGGCGCTGCCCAAGACCGAAGCGATGGATCTCGTCGTGCAGAAGGCGACGGAGCTCGGCGTGCGTGCGTTGTGGCCGGTCACATCGGACTTCAGCGTCGTCAGGCTCGACGCGGAGCGGGCCGAGCGCAGAGTCGTGCACTGGCAACGCGTCGCGCAGAGCGCGTGCGAGCAGTGCGGCCGGCATCGGCCGCCGGAGATCAGAGCCGTGCAGCCGCTCGCGGCGAGCCTCGAGCAGATGCCGCCCGAGAGCACGCGGATCGTTCTCGATCCGCGCGCCATGCTGCCGCTTGCGAGCACGGAGCCGCCTACGGGCGATCTGTTCCTGATGATCGGCCCCGAGGGCGGCTTCAGCGAAGCGGATCTCGAGCGGATCGAGAGACACGGTGCGACTCGAGTCCGCCTCGGTCCCCGTACGCTGCGCGCCGAGACCGCCGCAATCGTCGCGGCCGGCCTCGTGCAGGCCCTCTGGGGCGACCTGCGTTGAACCCACGGCTCCGCTCGAACCTTGCGGCCTGTCACACATTGCTCATGAACGGCACGCCGTCAAAGGAGGGCGTGGTGTGATATGCGCGTCTTGGGGAGCGTGCGCGCCATGGATGGCGCGCCCGCAGCCCACATGGAAGTGTTCACGGCGGTCCCCAAGACGCGCATATCACGCCGCGCCCGACCACCGCCGACGCAAAACGTTCATGAGCAATGTGTGACAGGCCGCACCCGCGCGGCCGGGCCTAGGTCGCAGCGCGCAGCTGCTTTTGCAGATCCGCGACCATCGACTCGAGCCGCTCGACGTCGGGGATCAGCGGGAACTCGTGGATCATCCGCACGCGGCAGAGCGCCGGGTGGCCTTCGGGGATCGGCCGCTCGGTGTCGAGCATCAGGACGTCGGAATTCACGCGGACGAGCTGTGGGAAGCCCTGCGTCAGGATCCCGTAGTAGCCCTTCAGCGCGCCGGTGATCGCATGGAACACGACGACTCGCGTACGCCCGCGCTTCTTCGCCGACGCATCGCCCGGTCGGCTGCCGTCGAAAGAGATCACCGGCAGCGCGCGGCCGTTCCAGTCGATCGTGCCGAGATACCAGTCCGGCACGTCGTCGCCGGCCGGCATCTGCGTCTCGACGAACGCGATCACCTCCGCGACGCACATCCGCGGCACGAGCAGCCGCTCCTCGCGCAGCGGGATCAGGAGGCTGTAGAGCTCGCGCTGCTCGGCCGGCATCGCGCTCACAGCGTCCTCCCGAGCAACGCCTCGACCGACGCGATCAGCTGCGATTCCTGATACGGCTTGCTCAGGTAATCATTGACGCCGAGCTCGATCGCCTTCGCGCGGTGCTTCTCGCCGGACCGCGACGTGATCATCACGATAGGCACGTCCTTCAGCTTCTCGTCGTTCCTCACGTGAGACGCGAACTGGTACCCGTCCATGCGCGGCATCTCGATGTCGAGCAGGATGATGTCCGGCTCGTGCTCCTGCAGCGCCGTGATCGCGTCGAGACCGTCACGGGCCGTGACGACGCGCACGCCGCGCCGCTCGAGGAGCCGCTGCGTGACGCGCCGCATCGTGATCGAGTCGTCGACGACGAGCGCCAACGGCTGACGTGCGGCAGGCGCCGCGTGCACCGGCATCTGCGCCGCACCGTGCTGCTGACGCACGAGCGTGCCGACGTCGAGGATCACGATGACTCGGCCGTCGCCGAGGATCGTGGCCCCGGTCACGCCCGCGACGCTGCCGAGGTGCGGCCCGAGCGTCTTCACGACGATCTCGCGGCTGCCCTCGAGCGTATCCGTGAGCAGCGCCGTCGAATGCTCGCCGGCGCGGACGAGCACGAGCGACACCGCGCCTTCCTCGGCCGGCAACGCGGACGGCATCCCGCCGACGAGGCTGCCAAGATGCTGGATCCGGTAGCTCACGCCGCCGTACTCGAGCTTCGGCTCGTCGCGCGTCAAGAGGTCGAGCAGCGTCTCGCGCGGCACGCGCGTCACCCCTTCGATCGTCGGCAGCGGCAGCGCGAACGTCTCCTCGCCCGCGTTGACGATCAGCGCGTGCGTCACGGCGAGCGTGTACGGCAAGCGAATGAAGAAGCGCGTTCCGCGGCCTTGCTGGGACTCGATCCGCATCGAGCCGCCGAGCTTCTTGATCTCGTTGTCGACGACGTCCATGCCGACGCCTCGGCCCGCGGCCTGCGTCAGCTCGTGCGCCGTGCTGAACCCGGGACGCAGGATCAGCTCGACCGCCTCGTCGTCGGAGATCTTCTGCGTGTCGGAGATCAGCCCCTGCTCGATCGCCTTGCGGCGGATCGCGTCGAGATCGAGCCCGCGTCCGTCGTCCGCGACCTCGATCAGCACCTCGGAGCCTTCCCTGCGCAGCGACAGCTCGATTCGGCCCGTCTCGGGTTTGCCGGCCTTGCGCCGCTCGGCCGGCGGCTCGATGCCGTGCACGACCGCGTTGCGCAACAGGTGCTCGAACGGTGCGAGCATCGTGTCGAGGACCTGACGGTCGACCTCGCTGCCGCCGCCATGGACCACGAGCTCCGCGAGCTTGCTCGTGTCCGACGCCGCCTGACGGACGATGCGCGCGAGCCTCGACGAATGCCGCTGGAACGGCACCATCCGCGTCTGCATCAGCCCTTCCTGCAGCTCGCTCGTCACGCGGGCCTGCTGACTCAGCAACGTCTCGGCCTCGTTCGCGAGCCCCTGCAGCAGCTCGTTGATGCTCGCGACGTCGTTCGCGGTCTCGGCGAGCGCGCGCGACAGCTGCTGGATCGTCGAGTAGCGGTCGAGCTCGAGCGGGTCGAAGCCCTGCCCGCCCGCGCTCACGTCGTCCTGATGTCGGTAGAGGATCTGCGCCTCGGTCTCGGCCTCGAGCTTGCGCAGCTGCTCCCGCAGCCGCGTCACCGTCTGACCGAGCTCGCCGAGATGGAAATCGATCGAATGGAGCTGCTGGTTCAGCCGCGACTGGAAGATGTTGATCTCGCCGGCGCTGTTCAGCAGCGCGTCGAGGAGCGCCGCGTCGACGCGGGCCGTCTCCGCCCGCTCCGCGGCGCGTCCGTCGGGCTGCACGGCCCGCGGCGGGACGTCACGCGATGGAGGAGCCGCCGCTTCCGCGGGCTCCGCCGGTGCGACGCTGTGACCGTCCGCGGCCGGGGCTGCCCCCTCTGCGTCCGCGGTCGGGGCCGCACCGCGGGCCTCGGCGGCCGGGGCGCCTTCGAGCACAACCTTGTCCGGACCGGCGCCCGCTTCGTCGGTCGCTTCGGCAGCTGCAGGGGCCTCGGGCTCGGCCGGCTTCTGCGGCGCACGCTTGAATCTCGACAGCCGGCGCGCAAGCTCGTCGAGGCCGGGCACGGTTCGGCGAAACCCTTTGTCGGCCGCGGGGACGTCCGTGTCGGACGGCCCGGCCGCTTCGTCGTCGGACCCGACCTCGGCGCCGTCACGCAAGGCCGACGACGGTTCGCCGCCGACGTCCTGCTCGATGCGATCCGTCGCGGCCGCCGCATCCTCGCGCGGCTCGCCCCGCGTCACGTCCTCGCTAGGGACCGGTCGCAGCTGCCGAGCCGTCGTCCCGAGGTCGGGCGGAGCGTCGGCGCCCTCGGGGACCGCCGCCTCGGCGACGGTGCCCGCAGCGGTCGGCTGCGCCGATGACTCGGCAGCCTTTGCGCCCGACGACGACAGCGCGTCGATCCGCGCAACGAGATCGCCCGAAGCCGGCAGCGGACGGCCGCCTTCGACGCAATCCCGCATCGTGTGCAACGTGTCGAGGCACTGCTGCAGCAGGTCGAGCGTCTCGGCCGTGGGCACGACGCGCCGCTCCGCCATACCGGCGAGCAACGTCTCGAGCGCGTGGCTCAAGTTGCCCATCGTCGTGATGCCGGCCATTCGCGCGCCGCCCTTCAACGTGTGCAGGAGCCGCTGGAGCTCGACGATCGACGCCGAGCCCTCGCCCTCGCGTCGCAATGAGTCGAGCGCGCGCTCGGCGTTCTCGAGGATCTCCGCCGCCTCCTCCATGAAGATCGCGGCGATCTCCGGATCGAAGCTCTGCTCGAGCTCGGGAGAAGAGGTGTCTGCCTGAGCCGCCCGCTGCTCGGGTGCCGCCGACTGCTCGAGCCGCTCGAGCCGTGCGACGACGTCGGGATCGGGCGCGAACGCCGTGCGGTTCGTCAGCGCATCGGTCATCCGCGCGATCTCGTCGGCCGCCGCGGCGAGCGTCGCGATGCCTTCGTCGAGCAGCCCGCGTCCTGCGTGATACAGCCGGCCGATGTGATCGGAAAGCGGCTCGACGAGCGCGACCGCGGGCGCGTACGCGGCCATCTTCGCGCTGCCGTGCAGCGTGTGGCACGCGCGATAGAGGGGCTCGCTGACCGTGTGCGGCGCCGTGCCGCTCCGCGCGGACTCGACGAACGACCTGAGCGTCTCGAGATGTCCCAGCGTCTCCTTGACGAAGATATCCGCGAGCACCGGATCCATTTCGGGCTCGACGGGGGCGGCGTCGTCGGCGGCGGCCGCCGCCGGCGCTTCGGTCTCGTCCGGTCCGGGAAGCCTGAGCGAGTCGCCGGAGAGGCGCTCCGCGTCCGGATCGCCCTGCGCGAACGCCTCCGCGCGCTTCATCAGGAGCTGAATGTCCGCACGCGGCGGGATGCCGACCTCGAGCTGCTCGATCAGCTGAGGGAACACGTCGGCCGCTTCCTGGATGAACGCGATCATCGCCGGAGTCGGCTCGAGCGTCTGATTGATCACGCGGTTCAGCAGGTTCTCGATGCTCCACGCGAACTCGCCGATCATCTG
>CAZKNH010000060.1:0-14115 GCA_964553875.1 uncultured Gammaproteobacteria bacterium
CGACCGACACCGGAGTAGATTACGCAAATGTCAGATCAGATTGTAGCTTCCTCACACAAAGCCTGGCCGTGAGCCGATCGGAGTCTCGTGCTCGTCGCATTGACGCTTGTTCCCTACAAGCTCAACACGACGCGCCCAAGTTCGCGGTTCCTCGTGCCACGGCTCGCTGCAGTTACCTGCACAAGAGCACGTTCTCGACACTCCCCGCGCGTCAATTCCCCGCCTCCTACGGGTACACCTACAGCCGCTAGATCCACCACGTTGTCGTGGCTTACACAGCTGCAGTGCGCTGTGTCCAGAAACTTCCTGCTCAACGAGAACAGGTCGCGGCATGCCTCTTATAGCCAAGCGGCTTTAAACTTCGAGGCTCTCGTGCTGCACGAGACATCGTCTCTATTCACCATCGAGCGCCCGTTTCGCGGAATCCACCAACGCCTGCGCTCGAAGCTGGGCAGATTTGGCCGCTCCACATGGCTCTCCGTCGATGGGCTCCTCGGCTTCCATGCCTCGTCGGCGGATGCGGCCTGAAACTTAGATTCCCGTCGTGCATGTCCGAGTTGGCAATCAGCTTTCCGAAATACCAGACACTCGCTATGTCTTCGACAACGGTTGGCTCGATGAGTCTTCGGGCTAGAAGCGCGGCAGCCGCCTCCGTCCACGGTTTGCCTGCCACGCCAAACCACGAGTAGTTGATGGCGGCCCACGAACACACCGCGGATCGGCCCCTTGCTCCATGCCTGTCGAAGCGTACGCTCTCAAGAAACGTGCGTCCGGCGTGTTGCACGATACGCGTTTCCGCCGCGGAGACGCTCATGAGCTCTCGCAGGATGCGGCTCGCCAAGTGTTCGCAGACGAGGAGATCTGCCCAGCGCCGAGAGCTCGGAGCATCGTCTGACCCAGAAAACTTCACGAGGACGTTGACACAGGTTCCGTCGACTGCCCGCGAAGCCGTGAACTTCGGGAATACGCCCGGCGCGAGTGCGTTCAGCCTGCCGAACGTCGTATTCGGCCTGCCAAACGTCATTACCCTGTCGGCAAGCTTGGTGTACGCCGCGGCAATGTCCGGCTCAGGGAGAGGCTGTCCAGGGTTCGTCCGCCCATCAAGGTATAGCTCGAGAGCCGCACTGCCGATGATGTGGTTACCGACCGCATCAGCCCCGAAGCGAGACAGCGCCTGAAGCGCATCCTCCTCCGTCCATTCCCCAGGATCCGGGGCGAGACCCAGCAAGGGCCCATAGGCACGCGCAAACGCCAGACCCAGGAAGCCCTCCGGCCATAAATCTTGGAGGAAGTATGGCAGGCCTTCGAAGCGGCCCTCCTGCTCTTCGTCGATGAGTGGCCAAGGACAATCGCCCGACCAGTCGAGCACGCAGCCGTGCGAAGGGGTGAGACGCAAGTTTGCGAGCTGGCTGTAGTTGCCTTGCTCGTCGACTTGGAACACTGGCAGCGGCTGATCCAGCAGTAGGCCACGAGGCCGACGCAAGAAGTGCGGCATAGTTTGGGCGCTCTGCTGCCGAATCACCTGGCTAGGTCGTGGTGAGCATTCGGGAACTTGAGGAAACTGCGCTGGAAGGCTTTTCTGACTATGCTGTCACGGCCCCGGGGGTTTCGGGCGAGGCCACGCGTAGGCTGGCGCAGGA
The DNA here is from genome assembly GCA_964553875.1 of uncultured Gammaproteobacteria bacterium. GTDB lineage: Bacteria > Pseudomonadota > Gammaproteobacteria > Steroidobacterales > Rariloculaceae > ZC4RG20. Next base: position 1,641 of record CAZKNH010000060.1, read on the forward strand.
CATCGTACTTCGAACACCGACTTAGGCGCGCGAGTCGGCTGAGCCAATGTCTGGTTTCGGCATTCAGGTGGATCGTGATCGCCAAAGCCGTTCACCTCGTTCAGAACGGATCACGTACCCTTCCTCTCTGGCATGCAGCGGCCAGCCGAAGTCCTCAAGGACGACCTGAGCGGCGTGAAGGAGAGTTTGGACTACCAGTGACTCGCTGACCGTCATGGATCGAGTCTCCGTGGCCGGTTCGGTCAACAGCGACTTCGCCTGTTCGATCGTGCGTTGTAGCTCCTTAAGGCGACGCGGCATCCCACTAGGTCCGGCTCCATATCACAGTCCTTCGCGCTTCCAGCCGCATAAGAGGCACCCAGACGGAGGGACACTCCGGCGAGCGGCGACCCTTCGGCACCGAGCTGCAAGGGCTCGCGCGTCAATCTCGTCGCCACGGCTCGCCGGGCGCCCGCTCGAATGCACGAGTCATGGCGTCAGTCACGGCATCGAGATTCGTTCCGTCATACCTGATGACGTTCGGATGCTCAATGTCGGCGTTGTAGTCGTGGGCAGGCACGACCGCGAGCCCTCGCGGGCGGTGGGCCAACCAATCAAGGACATAAGGCGGATAGTCGTCTACGAGCACTCTGGCGTATGTCCGACGCTTCGTTCCTCCAACGATAGTGAGGGCTACTTCCCGGCCGAAGTCTGCTCGAACGCGTTCCGCTTTTTCCGACCAAGCGCTTAAGCTACTCCACGGCCCTTTCGTTAGAATTTCAACCTCGTAGCCGATTTCGACGGCTACAGCGTACACGTCCCAGCCGAGCTGAAACCTGGGCAAGTTGCGCCACCAGCCGGGCCAGTTCCTGATGAGGTCCATACGCCGCTTCAGCCATGGCGCTGCGTCGATCCAGAAGTTTTCGGGAAGCGGCTCCTCCTGAGGTGACCGTAGGAGCTCAAGGTCACGACGCAGTTGGCCAACATAGTCGTAGAGCGTGTCATCCATGTCGAACATGCACACCTTGTCAGCGGCTGTCGTCATAGAGTTGTCGCTGCTCTCGACTACGCGGTTACGATGCGTCGAGTTCTCGATGGGCATTTTAAAGTAGGCGCAACAAAGCGCAGGTCGGCAGGCCGACTCCCTCGTCGTTCAGAAGTAGACTCCGTGCTCGATTCCTAACAGGGTGTCGAGGCTGGTGTCGCTTTCCTTTGAGAAGGAGGTCGCACGGCGAGTCCTCTCGACCCGGCTGTCGTCGGACGAGCCACATCGATCCGAGGCCCGCATGACCGAACGCTGCAACAAGTCGAGCAGCGAGCTCGGATCCGCTTGCTCAAGCTCACCAAGATCGAGTGCAGCGCCCGTTCGTGCCGCCGCTGCCCGGCGGTGAGCGCAGCAGCGATCGTTGCTAGCTGTCGCGTAGCAGGAGACATCTGCGGCTGCGGCCGATCGTACGAACCATAACGTGCACTAGCAGCGGAGAACTCTCAACTGACAGTTAATTTTTTTACAGATCAATAGCTTACTTAGACCCTGCGGTAGTTCCGCGAGTATACTAGGGCGCGCGACAAAGACAAAGGTCGGGGGTCCTTCGTCATGATCCCATGCGTCTTGGAGATCCCTGAGCGGTCGGGACGTAGGCCCGGTAGCAACAGGCGCCGACGCTTTGTACCCGTGGTTGAGCAGTGGAGGCGCTGACCTAGGACGACCGAATGGTTCCTCGCACAGGCGTCCCGGGTGATGAAGGCCACAGACCCGGGAGAGGTGAACCGATGCGCAAGTCCAATGACGTGCTCGGTGGTGGCCTGCCAAGATTGCACCACTGAGGGGCAAGTCGCGGCCCGGCCTCAGGCAATCTCATCGCCGTCAAATGCGGCGTGTCTTCGAAATGGAGACAAGTGTCTTCAGAATGAAGACACAGGACGCCGGGGCCGCGGCCCCCATGTCGTCGGGCAATGCCTAGTCGACGATCGGGGAACCGTGGAGCGCATGCTCGAGGACCTTGAAGCCGGCAGGACGACTGGCGGCGATAGACCGGCCTTAACGACCGGCCCTTTGTCGGGTGTTTCCGGAGAGGCACCCAAGACGAGGCGGACGACCGGCGTCCCTCGCGTTATTTCTTTCCCGGTTGCATCGGCCTGAGTTTTAAGCGTCTGATGCGAACCGCGGCGAGCTCGCAGTCGAGTAGACCCGCTGCTCCCCAGGCCCAGCCCTCACGGGGCCCGAGGCACCTTGAGGAGAATAAAGGACTAGCAGGTCCACGACCATGCTTGCCCCCGCCTACCTCTTAGGAGCTCGAACGCCCAAGTCAGAGGCACCGCCAGGAATTCCTATACTCTGCACCCCCCTCGCATGGGCTGCACGAGGGTGGGGCTAAGCCATGGTTGTGTCTTGAGCAAGTATTTGTTCTTAAAGGAATTTGCGCATGGCCCACGGGAGGACAGCTTATGCTTCCCCGTATGCATTGTGGGCCAGATTATGGTTCTGCATTGCAGGCACTAGGCGGGAAAGCAGGAAGTTTAAGCTGCAGAATCGGTCAAGATATGGTTCCGGAAGCGGACACGTTATCGGTAACAGCACACGTTTCAGCCGACCCGATCAAGTCTTGCTCTTGGCGTAGGAACGATCGCCTGCCACGAGTTCCAACTTCGAGTGTTCGAAAGAAGGGAGAGCTTACGACCGCCGGTCTTCCGCTTGCGGGCAGTGCACCCGCTCCCATAGACTCGGCTCACGACCAGGTCCGGAACGGCAAAGGAACGGTGCCCGTCCGACTGCGGCCCTACGCGTAGACCAACTCACGACAAAAAGCCGCACGGGTCTCGACTTGGGGGTACACGTGGCTGGGGAGAGCCTATGGATACGCCCATCCTAATTGACCTTGGCCGCATCGATGCCAGGAACCGCAAAGCGACATGGTGTCGAGCAGTCCCGACACTCTTTCCGGGCTTTACCATCGACGACTTCCGCGACGAGCCGGCGGTCGGAGTCGTAAGAGGATCCGCCTTCGGCGGCGCTCGCTTCTGGGAAATCGCCTCCGGCCCCGTCAACGTCGGATACTCGCCGCATCAGGCGTCGTCAACGAGTTTGCAGGCGTTTTCGCTGATGCTGCAGCTCTCCGGCGAGACCAACGCAAGCCAGAACGGGCGCACGTGCAGCCTGACACCGGGCGACTTTTGCCTGATCGACAACGATTCACCTTTCAGACTGGTCGTTCGGGCCGGGTTCTCGAAGATTCTCGTCGTCCATTTACCGAGATCGAACGTGCTGAACCGCCATCCTCAGCTTCAGCGGATGACGGCGACGAAGATCTCGTCGAACGAGGAAGGCGGCGCACGAGTCCTCAGGGATACGCTGAAATCGATCCTGGCGGCAGCTCCGTATCTGTGCGAAACGCAGCAATGGAACGCGGTCGCATTGCTTCTTCAGTCACTTTCGCTGCTTACCGCATCCGGCGAACAAGCGAGCTCCTCCGAATGGCGCGTTCGTCGAGCGCTCGGTGTCATCGAAACTCGCCTGTCGGATCCGTTTCTCACGGCTGAAGACGTGGCGCACGAGCAGTCGCTCAGTCGGAGGCAGCTGGATCGAATCTTCAAGAAGGAGCTCGGTGTAACCGTCGCGACCCAGATCTGGGAGCGGCGGCTGCAATACGCTGCGTCTCTTCTTTGCTCACGGACTTCGCGGCGGAGCGTGACGGAAATCGCGCTGGCTTCGGGTTTCCAAGACGTCTCGCACTTCTCGCGCGCCTTCCGGCAACGTTTCGGGATGCAGCCCAGCAAGTGGCACGCGATTTCTACGGACCCGGAGCTTACGACCGGCGTGCGCATCCAACGGACCGACCGCTGCCCCCGCTACGACTAGCCCGGAGTCCCCGAAGGGAAGCGGCGCCGAATACGTAAGGAATCGCGAGCTCCATCTCTTGGGCAACAGATGCCGACGACGAAGCAGGTACGCCTCGTCGTCGGCATACACCCGATGCCTGCCAGGGCTTATCGAAAGGCGATATAGGCCCGCTCCCGATTCTTCGCCTTCAGACGCAAGCCGTCCTCCGGCAGCAGCCAACGCTGGGCGACGAGCCGCTCGATTTCCGCGTCGTAGAGCTGAATGTAGCGCTCCGGCGTGCCGTAGCGGCGGAGGAGCTCCTCGCGCGGCAAGACCTCACGGACGAAGAACACGCTGGGGTAGAGGTTGTCGGCCTTGCACCCGGGCCTGTCGTCGCCGTGATATCGGCCGTACCTCGCGAGCGGCACTTCGTACTCGGCGGCTCTGATGCCGCCCAAGGCATTCCCGACGCTGTCGCGAACGAGGCCGTTCGCATTGCGTTCGATGGGCTGTGCTCTAGGCGGCGTCACGCCGTCCAAGACCCAGTGCCGCAGGTTGTCGACCGCCGCGCGAACGAACGCCGCCTGAGGTATGTCGCTCGGCGGAAGATCGCAGTTCGATCTCGACACCGTCGATACGTCGGTGAACCGATAGCCCTTCTCTCGCATCTGGACCTCATGAGGCGCATCCAGCCATGCGGGCGTCGGGTCGACGAGGTTGTCCGTGTGCACGACGCCGGCGAGCTCGTACACGCGATGCCCCCCGATCGGCTCGTCGCTGTCGGGCACGTTCGGAGCGGTCAGGCCGTTCCCCAGCTCGACCTCACTTTCGGTGAGAAACTCGATGACTCGAGCATCCGTCTTCTTCAGCACGCGCCGCGGATCGTCTAGCGGCACGAACGGCTCATCGTTGTAGAGCGGAAGATAGCCCGGCTCGTTATGCGCAGAGGAGACGCCGATCAGATAGCCATCGAAAACCGGTCGTCCGTCGGGCAAACGAATGAGATCGTGGAAGCCTTCGTTGATGTAGGTCCGCTGGATGCTCCCCGTGTAGGACCAGCCGCCTACGAGCATTGCCTCGACCGTAACGTCCTTCAGCGGGTTATCGGCATCTTTGCTGCGCAGCTTCTTGCCGATATCTCCCAGCACTTCGAAGCGAATGCCCTCCTCCTCGGGCCAGCTGATCTCGGCGTAGCGCTCGGGGTTGAACCACTTGAGGATGCGGTTGTGGCCGATCGGCCCGGAGGGGTCGGGAAAGTTCGGGCTTCCCGACCAGCCTTTCGACGCGTCGCCGACCCCGGCGAACACGTAGATATCTCCGCGTGCCATGATGTAACGGTCCAGCACCTGCCAGTGACCGTTCCATCCATGAGTCGGGTGGACAGGCTCGACGTGAACGACCCCGCTGAACTTCGCAAGATCGGCTGGCCGACGAATCACGATACGAGTCGTGTAGGGCAACTTGTCGGTTCTCGCTTTGAGCCCATCGGCCGTGTGCTCGTAAGCGGCAGCCCGACCGTCGACGAAGTATTCCTCCTCGACATAACCGAAGTCGGCCAGGTTCACGCCGAGATTCGCGCCGCGGTAGTCGGCCGGGCCGAACATCGGATTCTCGGCACTGAAAGGCACCGGCCCCCTGACGGCGGATACCTGAGCGGCAGCCGGCATGGCCGTGGCGAGTGCCGCTGCCACGGCCAGACCGGTGATGCTGCACTTCCTGGCGAACGCCATGTTAAGCATTTTCGTCCCCCTATATTCCAGTACTTTCGAGAGCCGGCCTCTCAGTAACGATACGTCGCGTTGATTCCGACGGTTCTCGGCCGGGGCGCTTGCGCCCTGAACAGGACGGAATATGGCGCCGCACGGAAGTACTGAAGGTTGGCCTTATCCAATGCGTTGTTGACGAAAAGGTTGACGTCCACTCCCGAGCGACGAATGCCGAAACGCAGGTCCAGATTGTCCACCTGTGCAATGGGATCGTTCAGCGGATCGAAGCCGTAATCGGTAGGCAAACCTCGGGGCGCCGGGTCGTTGTGCTGATAATCCGCCCTCACGTAAGCCTCGGTCGCCGCTGCGAGCGAGAAGTCGTACTGCACGGAGAGCGTAAACGTCCTCGGAACGGTCGGCAGCTTCGATCCCTTCGTCCGCACGATCGTTGGCGGCACCGAGTAGATCGTCTCGTCGAAGTAGACCTTGTTGTAGCCGAACGAGGAGCTGATCGTGAGGCCCTCCAGGATGCGTGCGTTGAGCGCAACGTCGAATCCCTTCGACGTCACGGAGCCCATGTTCACGATGAAGGCGCTGCCGCACGACGGCAGGATGATGCGTTGCTGAATGTCGCTCCAGTCGATGACGAAGATGCTCGAGTCGATGCTGATCGAGCGTCCAAACCTCTTCTTGGCGCCGATCTCGTACGACCAGAGGCTATCGGACTTGTACTCGGTGGGCGTCTCGCTGAGACCGAGTTGCTCCAGATCGGGTACGCACCGGATCGAGTTCTCCTGCGGCTGCGAGCCACCCACCCTGAAGCCCTTCGCGGCCGATGCATAAAGCAGCAGGCTCGGATCGAGCTGATAGGAGAGCGCGATCTTCGGCGTGATCGGATCCTCTTTCTGATTGACATGTGTCAGATCCGGTCCGCCGTTCAACGGGCCGTCACCGTAAATATCGGCCTTGAACGTGGTCCTCGACCCTCGAATGCCCGCCGTCAGCTTGAGCTTGTCGGTTAGATGGATATCCGCGTTCGCGAAAATGGCCTTCTGCTCGTCGACGGAGTTGGTGATGCCTCGATAGAAGACGTCTCCCGGCAGCAGCTCTGAACCGAAGATGTCCACCAATCCGAGAGCGCCGTCGGTGACCTGGCGGATCAGCTGGTCGGTGTAGGGAGAGATGATGTCCTGGTACGACCGCTGCTTCGAGCGAAGGTAAAACACGCCCACCAACCAGTCGACGCGGTCGCCCGAGTACTGCAGCCTGAACTCCTGCGTGAACCCTTTCTGCGTATCCTCGTGGACCGCGCTCTCGTACTGGCCGTCGATGGTGATGTAAGGAACGAGCGTGCTGTTCAGCTCCGCCGACTGATACGTGTAGTCGAACATCTGGTCCAATTCATGCTCGAAGTGCGAGGTGCTCGAGACCAGTTGCACGCGACCGAGATCGACTTCGGCGAGGAGACTCGAAAGCAGGAACCAATCCTTCGAGGGCAGCGGGAGCTGGTTCGGCGTGTTGTAGTCCCGCGAATCGGGGTCCGAAGTTTTCGCGAAAATCTGGGCGATATCGTCGGCCTCGTTCTTTTGATAATAGACAGACGGGAGGATCGAGACGGCGGCCCCCGGCTGCCAGAGGAAATCCAGCTTGAACGCCTGGGAATCCTGCTGGTTGATGTTCTTTTGAATCTTGGTCGGATCGTATCCGGTTTCGACGAGCGGCCCGACCCGATCCACCCATCCGCCGTCATGCCGATACCAGCCGCTTACGCGCATGCCGAGCTTGTCCTCCACGAGGGGAAGACCCAGCGCTGCGCCGGCTTCGTAGTTCGAGCTTCCGCCCTCGATACTCGACATTTCGCTCCGACCGTAAACCTGCATTTCATTCAGGTCCGGGCGCGGCGTGATGAATCGGACCGCGCCGCCTTGGGCGCCTGCGCCGAAAAGGGTGCCTTGCGGCCCGCGCAGGACTTCGACGCGCTCGAGGTCGAAGATGAGTGGATAGGCAGTGGCGGCGGTGACGCCGATCATGCGCACTTGCACCGGCGTATCGTTGATGTACACACCGGTCGTGGCCGCGCCGATGGTCGAGCTGATTCCGCGAATCGCCATATTGGTTTGATGGCCGTTGCCGCCTGACGACCGAGCGAAGGTGACTCCCGGCGATATCCTGGCGATATCGTCGACGCGCCGAACCATCAGAGAATCCAGAGTGCCCTGGTCATAGGCGGAAATGCTGATCGGGACTCGACTGATCGTTTCAGTTTGCCGCGTCGCGGTCACGACGATCTCTTCCACCATCGGCTGATTCGCGCCTTCCGCCTGGGCGGATGCGTTATCCGAGACGCTCATGGCGGTGCCGGCAAGCAGTGAAGCGATGTACGCAGAAAGGTTGGAGTTAGCCTTCTTCATCGACGCGTTCCTCGCGCATCGTCCTTGGAAGCGCGGAACGTTAGCGTTCCCATAGAAGCCTGCAAGGCGCGTTTTGGACAACACCTTTGCTCTGCTGGACGGCGCCCGCTATCGGCGGCGACGGCGAACGCCTCTACGGTTAGCCGTCGTGCCCACCCGAGAGATCGAGTGGACTTTCGTCCAATGCCAACGATGTGCGGGATAGCCGCACACTCGTTCATGCGGTCCCCGGCCCGGCTTCCGCTGTCACGGTTGCGGTTCGTGGATGCGACATCGGTCGTTGCGGCTGGAGCAGCGAAGGAGGCCCGATGCGTTGCACGAACGGAAAGCTCTTCTGCGCACTTCTCGCTTCGATCGGACCGACGACTAACGGGGTAGCGCAGGAGACCCCGCCAATGGGCGTGCTGTTCGAGAACGTCCGGGTTTTCGACGGCGTCAACGACCAGCTCTCGAACCCTACGAACGTGCTCGTCGTCGGCAACGTCATTCAGCGCATATCGAGCACGGCGATTGCCGAGCCGGCGGAAGGCGCGGCGCTCGTGATCAACGGCGAAGGCCGCACGCTGATGCCCGGCTTGATCGACAATCACTGGCACACGCTGCTCGCACACTCGTCCCCGACTGAGCTCCTCGAGGGCGACATTGGTTACGCGAATCTGATCGCCAGCTTGGAGGCCGAGGCGACTTTGATGCGCGGCTTCACGACGGTGCGCGACCTCGGCGGCCCGTCCTTCGGCCTCAAGCGGGCGATCGATGAGGGCGTCGTGGTTGGCCCGCGCATTTATCCGAGCGGAGCGATGATCACGATCACGGGCGGCCACGGCGACTTCAGAAGCCCGGCCGAGCTGCCGCGGCAACTCGGCGGACCGTTGTCGCGCATGGAAACGCGCAACGGCAGCCTGGTCGCCGATTCACCCGACGAAGTGCGTGTTCGCGTCCGCGAGCAACTGCTGCTCGGAGCTTCGCAGATCAAGTTGACTGCAGGCGGGGGCGTCGCTTCACCGCATAGCCCGCTGGACGTTTCGACATTCACGCAGGAAGAGCTCAGGGCGGCCGTGGAGGCGGCCGAGAACTGGGGTACGTACGTGACCGTGCACGCCTACACGCCGGCCGCGATCGAGCGCGCCGTCGCTGCCGGCGTCCGCGTCATAGAGCATGGGCATCTGATGGACGAGGCAACCGCTCGGCTCATCGCGGAGAACGACATTTGGTTGAGCTTTCAGCCATTTTCCGACGACGGCTATGCGCCACCCCTTGCCCCGGCCAACATGCTGCGGCTCGAGCAGGTGTGGTCCGGAACCGAAGCGACGATCGCTCTGGCCAAGCAATACGGCATCAAGGTGGCCTTCGGCACCGACATTCTGTTTTCGCCGATCGGTGGCGAGCGACAGACGTTCGAGCTCGTAAAGATGACCAAGTGGTATAGCGCCGGTGAAGCGCTGGCGATGGCGACGAGCATCAACGGCGAGCTTTTGAAACTGTCAGGGCCGCGCGATCCGTACCCCGGCAAGCTGGGCGTGGTCGAGGAAGGCGCCCTCGCGGATCTCCTGCTCGTCGACGGCGATCCGCTGGCCGACATTCGGCTGTTGGAGGATCCGGCCCGGAATCTCGTGGTAATAATGAAGGATGGGCGGATCTACAAGAATGATTTGTGATGCTCGCGTCGTAACTCGCCTAGTGCCGTAGACATGGCGTCGATCGCAGCGCCGCCCGCCCAGTCCCGAGCGCCATCGACACGCCCAGCTGCGTGCGGACGACGTTGCCAACGTCGCTGCTGGTTGCGATGGCTGTGCAGTTGCCGCGCTACGGCAGCACCGTCCCTGTGCACTCGCTCACGAACGGCTGCGGCCCCGGATCCTCCGCCGCGGGGTCAGCGACGAGCCCCACGAACAGAATCGTGCCCGTCGAGCGCTCGCGGATCGCGAAGACGAACGGGCGATCGACGACGAAGCCCGTGAAAGATACGACGCCGATGCCGACGCCCGTCGCCGCGGCCGCTCGCGTCCCCCGCTCGTCCACGTCGATGCGCGTCTTCTGGCGCACGAAGTCGATGCACATCTGATCGCCAGACGGCGACATCCGCGTGAAATCCGCGCCGGGCCGGAACGCGGCCGCCATCCCGCGCGCCTTCAGCGCGTCGTTCAGATACGTGTCGAACGTCAGCGTGAACTTGGGTATCGAAAGCAGATCCAGCCGATCCGGCGTCAACCCGTCGACGAGGGCCTTCCACTCGTCCGCGTCGAGCCCCGCGAGCCACTCGCGCGTCGTGACGCCTTCGTCAGGCAGGACGATCACCATCGCGAACGCTCCGTCGCCGTACGGCAGCTCCACGGCCGAATAGGACTCCCCTCGGCCGCGCAGAACCTCGACGTTGCCGAGCGACATCATGTCGACGTTCGTCTGCGAGCCGTCCTCCCGCCGGAACGTGCCGGGGCGCGTGTTCGCGGGATCGAACTCGGTCGTCCAAACGCCCTCGAAGTAGACCGCGTTCACGAGCAGCATCACGAGCGACGGATCGAGCCCGTCGACGATGCCGTCGATGAGACCGTCGGTGCGCTCGGCCACCCATTCGTTGATCTTGTCGACGGCTGCAGGGTCGGCGAAATCGATCGCCTCCGTGCGCGCATCGAATGCCTCGGTGACCGTTTGCAGGAAAGCATCGTGGAATGCCACGCCTTCGTTCGTCCAAACCGCGTTCGCGATCTCGAGGCGGACCTGCGGATCGAGCGTCGTGAGCCGTGCGACCAAGGCACGGTACGCTGCGTTGATCTCTTCGGGCGGGAGCGTGCCGAACCCGAGCGCCGAACGCATCGTGTCGAACGTCGCACCGTCCGCGCCGTTCATCGTCATCCCGAGCGCGATCGACGCTCCGAGCGGAGAGAGGACGACATTGGCCCGCGAGTCCGTCGCGGCCGTGCGCGCGGCCAGCTCGAGACCGAAGCCGATCGAAGCGTCGATGACCGCTTCGTCGCTCACGGTCAGCGCATCGCCGGCATCGATGTTCCGATCGATGGTCGAGCCGCTTGCGCTGCCGTTCCCCCCGTCGGTGCCGCAACCCGACGCGAGCATCGCAGCCACGACCAGAGCGCAAGCGCGAATCCCGTTCGCTGCGAACATACGGCGCCTCCTTGAAGCATCGAGACGCCCTAGCCTAGGTCATTCGCTCGGCGTATTTGTATCGATTATGCGTCGGTATGTCGGCGAGTCGTATCGCCCGTGGCTCGTGGGCGCGCCTTCCGCGCCGGACCGCCCGGCGGCCCGGCTCCCCGTCTTCGGAACCCGGAGCGCGGCGTCACCGCGCTCCGACGCGCCAGCCGAACGTGACGCCGAGGACGAGCGGATCGATCTCGACCTTCCCGAGCGCAGCGCCCGAGAGCTTCGCATCGCTGTCGATGTCGATCCATCTCACGTCGAAGCCGAGCAGCCTGTTTTCGCCGATATCGACATCCAGACCGAACTGCGCCGCGAGACCGAACGACGTGTCGAGCGAAAGATCGTTCCCTGCGAGAGGGCCCGTCGTGTCTTCGTCGAAGAACACCGTCGCGTTCAAACCGACGCCAAGGTACGGGCGAACGCGGCGCTCCGGAGTGAAGTAGTGCTGGACCGACACGGTCGGCGGCAAATGCTTCACGTCGGCGACCTTGGCGCCGCCTGCATTCAACGTCACATCGTGATCGAACGGCAACGCGGCGAGGATCTCGAGTCCCCAGCGCGGAGCGTAACGGTACGTCGCGCTGAACGTGAGGCTCTTCCCCGACTCGACCGCGACGACGTCATGGTTCGTCGATTTCGCATCGACGTGATGACCGCCGATCCTCACCGTCCAGTCCGATGCCGAAACCTCGCCGCTCAACCCGATGACCGCCGCGATCGCAGCGGCGACGGAAACCATCCCCTTCGTGACTCCCTTCATTGCACGCGACTCCTTGCGTTGATCGACGTTGTCGCATCGTAGCCACGACGGCGGATGCGCCGGTTGATCCTGATCAACGCGCGCAGGCGCGCCTGCGTACCCATCGCACCGGCGTGTCGATGGCGGGAGGGCTGGAAAGACAAGACGGGTAAGTCAATATCATAGTTTAATCAGTTGCATTTTCGGCGGCTTCGCGCCTGCTATGCTCTTGCCCCCCGTACGTTGTGATCGAGCAACACGGGCTTAACCGTCCTGGGTTCGAAAACGGTATTGGGAGAAAATATGCGCAAGACGCGATCGTTGTCGCCGGGGGAAACTGCCGCCCTTCGCGCCATGCCCAAGCGGAAGCTCTGGGTCGAGATAGTCCTGCTGAGCCAAGCCGGTCTCGCTGCCACGAGCGTCGCGCAGGAGGCACAGATCGAGGAAGTGACGGTCACCGGCACCAGGATTCGCCAGGTGACCGGAATGGCGACCCCGACGCCGGTGACGGCGGTCACCGTCGACGAGCTGACCGACTTCAATCCCGGCACGACGCTCGCGCAGCAGCTCGACGTTCTGCCTCAGTTCTTCGCGACGCCGACCGCGCAGCGCGGCGGCAACGCGATCAGCACGACGGCCGGCGGCTCATACCTCAACATGCGCGGAA
>CAZKNH010000060.1:14215-23365 GCA_964553875.1 uncultured Gammaproteobacteria bacterium
GGCGGCAACGCGATCAGCACGACGGCCGGCGGCTCATACCTCAACATGCGCGGAATGGGCCTGAACCGCACGCTCGTGCTCATCGACGGCACGCGCGTTGCCCCCGCCGACGCGAACGGCAGCGTCAACGTCGACAATTTCCCGACCGCGCTGCTCCAGCGCGTCGACGTCGTGACCGGCGGGGCTTCCGCCGCATACGGCGCGGACGCGGTCGCCGGCGCGGTCAACTTCGTGCTGAACCGTGAGTTCGAGGGTCTGACGGCTCGAGCTTCGACCGGCATCACCGATCAATCGGACGGGGAGAACTTCGACTTCAGCATCGCCGGCGGGCATGGCTTCCTCGACGGCAAGCTGCACGTGATCGGCTCGTTCGACACGCGCAAGATCGACCAGATCGGCCCTGACCACACACGCCACTCGAACTGGAAGGACTGGGGCCTCGTGCGTAATCCGGAATGGGTCTCCGCGACCGCTACGCCGAACGTCCCGCAGCGCATCACGGTGCCGTACGTGTTCGGCGCCCAATCGGCGCCGCAGGGCATGATCATCACGTCCGAACCGGGCTTCCAGTATCGAAACTGGACCTTCACCGATGACGGCACCGGCATCCGTCCGTATGCATTCGGCGACTACCTTTCGCTGACCGGCGTGACGCCCGGCGGCGGCGCGACGAACAACCAGTCGGGCGGACACGAGTACCACTACTGGGACGCGGCGACGCCGCGCGGCGTTCGCGGCAACGAGGTCGATCAGCAGTCGTTCTTCATCGGTGTGCAGTACGAGATCACTGACCGGCTGACGCTCCAGGCGCAGACGATGAACGGCGTCACGGAGTCGGCCTTCCATGACCAGCCGAGCAACATGGCGATCCCCGGTCCGCTCTACGCATGGACGATCTTCCGCGAGAACCCGTTCCTGCCGCAGCAGCTCGCGGACGAGATGGATCGGCTCGGGCTCGAGACCATTCAGATCTCGTCGACGGGCATCATCAACGGCCCGGGACTCGTCAATATCTACGACGACCGCAGCGACGTGAGCCGCGGACATTTGCTTTCTCACACGCTGAGCCTCGCTTGGGACTTCGCCGACAACTGGAACCTCAAGGCGAGCTATCAGCGCGGCAAGTCGAGGGTCACGACCGGCATCTGGAACGTGCCGCGCATCGACAAGTTCTTCCTCGCGATGGATGCGATCGTGCACCCGGACACGGGCGAGATCGTCTGCTACATCTCGTACCGGAACCCGAGCCCCGAGGAGCTCGCGGAGTTCATGGAAGGCAAGCTCCTGCCGAGCCCGCTGACGCCGGAGGGCGTGCCGGCCGAGTCGCCGATCGGGCCGCTCGATCCGCAGGAGTGCGTGCCGTTCAACCCGTTCGGCATCGGCAACGCGAATCAGGCCGCGAAAGACTGGATCGTCGACAAGGAAAAGAAGCAGCACCGCGTGCTCGAGCAGGATTTCGCCGAGATCCTGGTGACGGGTATCGCGCACGACGGCTGGGGAGCGGGTCCGATCTCGGTCGCCGCCGGTCTCACGTGGCGCGACGAGAACTTCCTCCAGTTCAACGACCCGCCCTACGGAGAACGCGGCCTGCTGAACGCGCCGGAGCTCGGCATTCGGAGCATCCCGAGCGGCTTCGCCGGCGCCGGCAACCGGTCTCTGCACCCGTTCTCGGCGATCGGGGCCGGAGACGGCGACCGGAGCGTCTGGGAGTGGTTCACCGAGGTCAACCTGCCGATCTGGGAGTGGAGCTCGGGACGGCGCATCGGCTCCACCCTCGCCTATCGCAGCTCCGACTACCGGCGCGCCGGCCGTCAGGACAGCTGGAAGATCGGTCTCGACGCGCAGATCGTCGAGTCGCTGCGCTGGCGCATCACGAAGTCACGTGACATCCGCGAGCCGAACTTCGCCGAAATCTTTCTGACCGGCACCGGCGGCGGAACCGTGACGGATCCGTTCCGCGGCAACGAGACGAACAACGCGCTGACCGTGCTCGCGACCTCGAATCCGGCGCTCGGAGCCGAGGAGGGCGACACGATCACGACGGGCTTCGTCTGGCAGCCGACGTTCGCGCAGGGCCTGCAGCTCTCGCTCGACTGGTACCAGATCGACCTGAGCGGGGCCGTCGCGCCTTACGGTGCGCAGCGCATCGTCGACGACTGCTTCGCGACGGGTGCGCCGAGCGCGTGCAATCTGATCCAGCGCATTCCGACGACCGACGGCAGCATTGGGCCGATCTCGCGCATCCTCAATCAGAACATCAACGCCGACATGGCGCGGACCAGCGGCGTCGACCTCGAGGTGATCTACAGCCTGGAGCCCGACTTGCTCCCAGGCGAACGCGAAACGTTCTCGATCAGGGCCCTGGTCGGCTATCTCGAGGAGAACTCGACGACGACCGCGGCGGGCACGAAGCAGGATCTCGCGGGCAGCCAGACGCGGCCGAAGTACAACGGTGTCGTCACCGCCAACTACACGTTCGGACCGTGGGGCGTGATGCTGCAGGGCAGGTACTACCACAAGGTCATGAACAACAACACGTGGGTGGAAGGCCGCGACATCGACGACAACTGGATCGCGTCACAGACGACGTTCAATTTCGCCGCGTCCTACCGCGGCGAGATGTCGGGCGGGATCCAGTGGCGCGCGGCGTTCAACATCACGAACCTGTTCGATCGAGAGCCGTCGATCGTCGCGAACACGTTCGGACAGAGCACGGTGCTCGGCCACGACGTGTTCGGCCGCCGCTACCAGCTGAGCTTGGACTTCGATTTCTAGAAACCGAAACGGGGCCGGCGCCCGCCGGCCCCGATCTCGGAGTCAGGTGATCAGGTCGACGTCGCCTTCTTGAACGCGGGCCGCTGCGAGAGGCGCTCGTAGTAGCGCTTCAACGCCGGCAAGTCGTCGGGCAGCACACCGCATTGCGCGGCCGCATGCAGCGTGTACCCGATCACGATGTCTGCCGCGGTGAACTCGTCGCCGACGATGTATTCGCGTCCCTCGAGCCTGTCGTTCAGCACCTTCGCGTAGTGCTGGAACACGCGCTTGCCTTCCTCGAGCCTGTCCGGGTCGCGCTGATCCTCGGGCAGCAGGAACAAATGCTGGGCGATCTGCGAGACCGGCTGCATCAGCGTCGATTCACCGAAGTGCAGCCACGACAGGAACTCGCCGTAGTGCTTCGAGTCGTGCGGAGGACGCAGCCGCCCTCCTCCGTAGTGCTCGAGCAGGTACTGGATGATCGCGACCGACTCGAACATCGTCAGCGTGTCGTCGACCAGCACCGGCACTTTGCCGAACGGCGAGATAACGAGATAATCCGGCGACTTCAGCGCCTTCGGATCGAACGGCAACACCTCGAGCTCGTACTCGAGCCCGAGCTCCTCGAGCAGCCACAGCACCCGAGTGGAACGACTGCCCGTGCAGTGGTAAAGCTTCATCGACACCGACCTTTCGTGTGCACGTACTGGGAGAAATGATACATGTCTTTGCGCCGCAGATCGTTCGTCGCACTCGCGGCCGTGTCGCTGCTCGTCGCGACGATACTCGGCGCCTACGCGAGCCACGGCATGCATGAGGCGTCCGCGGCAAGCGTCGAGGCAGTAAGGACCGCGGTCGCGTTCCAGTTCTATCACGGGCTCGGCCTGCTCGCGGTCGCGCTGCTCGAGGAACGCCTCGCGACGCGCTGGGTCGCCGCGGCCGGCTGGCTGTTCGTCGTCGGGACCGTGCTTTTCTGCGGCGCGATCTACGTCTCGAGGCTCGCCGGCTTCGAAGCCGTCGGCGCCGTCGCGCCGTTCGGCGGCTCCGCGTTCATGGCCGGTTGGGCCGCCCTCGCCGTGGCGGCGATCATTTCCGGGCGCCGCGTTTCCTGAGCGCGGAGAGGCAGATCCGCTCGCAGAGCTCCTCGAACGAGATACCGACGGCCGCCGCCGAGCGCGGCAGCAGGCTGCCGGACGTGAGTCCCGGCAACGTGTTCACCTCGAGACACCAGAGGCCGCCGTCCGGATCCATGCGGAAATCGGCGCGGCTGTAGCACTCGAGCTTCAGCGCGCGGTGCGCAGCGAGGCCGAGCGCCTGCACGCGGCGCGTCTGCTCCGGCGTCAGGTCCGCCGGGAAGATCTCGTCGGCGCCGCCCGGCTGGTACTTCGACGCGTAGTCGAAGATCGGCGCGAGCCGCGGAATGATCTCGCCGACCGCAAGCGGCTCGTCGTCGAGGATACCGACCGTGAGCTCGCGGCCCGGGATGTAGCGCTCGATCATCACGGCATCGTCGTAACGTGCGGCCTCGTCGACGGCCTTCTGCAGATCTTCGGGCCGCTCGACGACGGTGAGCCCGACGGTCGAGCCCTGCCCGTTCGGCTTCACGACGACCGGGAACCCGAGCCGCTCGGCGACGACGTCCGGCGACGCGGGCGCCATCAGCCAGTCGGGCGTCGGCACGCCGGCCGCGAGAAACAGACGCTTCGCGACATCCTTGTCCATGCCGAGCGCGCTGCCGATCCGGCCGGAACCCGTGTAGACGATGCCGGCGAGGTCGAGCACGGCCTGCACGGTCCCGTCCTCGCCGCTCCCGCCGTGGAGCGCGAGAAACACGAGATCGACGTCGCGAAGATCCGGCCGGGTCACGACGGCCGGCAGCGTTGCCCGATCGACGACCTGTGCCGGCGGCAGCCGATCGACCTGCCCCGTCAGCAGCGCCTTCTCTTCGGCCGGGGAGAGCACGCCCCGTATCGCGTCGACGGCCAGGACCTCATGCCCGCGTGCCCGCAATGCCCGCACGACCTGCGACGCACTCGCGACGGAAACGTCGCGCTCCATGCTTTCTCCGCCGAACAGCACAGCGATTCTCACGGGAGTCTCCGGGCCGGAAGCTCTCCGCATTGTAATCGATGCATTCGGCCGCTTTTACGTCGGGCGACTCGAGGTGATTAGAAAGGTAAACTGATCCATCGAGGTCGAAACGGCGCGCAGCGTCTACGCGCCCCGTGTGTTCTTGCTCGAGGAGCGAAAAACGTGTCGTCGGAAGCGATCAAGTTGTCCGCCTGCACCGCTGCCTTGGTGCTTGCCCTGTCCGAGACCACGCGTGCCCAGCCTGCGGGGCCCGTCGAGGAGGTGGTCGTCACCGGTACGTACATCCCGCGAGCATCGCAGTTCGATTCGCCGTCTCCGCTCGTCGTCGTCGGGCGCGACGAGATCCAGGCTTCCGGCGCGAACGAGATCGGCGAGCTGATCGAGGATCTGACGATCAACTCGGGCTCGTTGAACAATCCGGATTCGTTCACACAGAACCTGACGATCGGCACGACGAACATCAATCTGCGCGGGCTCGGCGTCGCGTCGACGCTCGTGCTGCTGAACGGCCAGCGCCAGACGCCGAGCGCGATGGCGACGGACCGCGGCGAGAACTTCGTCGATACGTCGTCGCTGCCGCCCCTGATCGCGCTCGATCGCGTCGAGATCCTGAAGGACGGCGCGACCGCGCTGTACGGCTCCGAGGCGGTGGCCGGGGTCGTGAACTTCATCACGCGGCGGAACTTCGACGGCTTCGAGATCGAGCTCGGCTACCAGGACATTCCCGGCCACGATCAGCGCGACATCGAGGTCGGCGTGCTGTACGGCGTCGGCAACGACACGACGCATTTCCTCGCCGCGGTGAGCCACCTCGATCGCACGATGCTGTCGACCGCCGACCGAAGGCTCTCGACGTTGACCGACGACCTGAGCCAGGCCGGCAACCCGGGATCGTTCCTGATCCCGACGCGGCCGGCGCATCCCGTCTATGCTGCCGTTTGGACGCAGGCGTTCGACTCGAACGGCAACGGCATCGCGGACTTCATCGAGCCGACGCTCGGGCTGCCGGCCGTGCCGAACGCGCAGCCGCCGGTCTTCGCCGACAACGACTGCGCCAACGTCGCGGCCCTGGACCCGAAGGTCGTGCCGACGTTCGCCGCCGAGGTACCGACACCGATCGGCACGATCCCGCTCGGCCTCTGCCAGTTCGACTTCGGCTCCTTCTGGAGCCTCGTGCCGGAGGAAGAGCGAAACATCGGCTACTTCGAGCTCACGCATCAGATGAGCGATCGGGTCGAGGGACGCGTCGAGTTCCACGTCGCCGACAACGAGGCGTTCAGCAATACGTCGCCGTCGTTCCCGTTCACACGCTTTCCGGTCGTCGAGGTCACGCACCCGGACAACCCCTACGGCACCGACGTGCAGTTCATCGGCCGGCTGATCGGCGCCGGCGGCGTGCCGTTCAAGAGCCGCTACGAGAGCACGACGCGCCGCATCGCCGGCACCCTCAGTGGCGACGCGGGCGACGCGTGGAGCTGGGAGCTCGGCGTGCAGTTCAGCGAGAACGACTTCCTCGTCGCCGCGCCGGACGTCCTCGTCGATCGCTTCAGCGCGGCGATCCGCGGTCTCGGCGGGCCGGGCTGCGATCCGGCAATGGGCACGCCCGGCGTCGCGCCGTGCCGGTACTTCAATCCGTTCGGCAGCGCGCTGACCGGCGCCGGAACGCCGAATCCGCCCGAGCTCATCGATGACCTGCTCGGTTTCTACGAGATCGACGCGACCAGCGAGCTGCTCACGGTCGGCGGCTTCGTGTCGCGAGAGATCGGCGAGCTCCGCGGCGGGCCGGCTGCGCTCGTCGTCGGCGTGCAGCATCGCGCCGAGGAGCTCAAGCACGACTACAACGACGACGCGAACCGCAACAACTTCATCTTCCTCGTCGGTAACCCGGATTTCGAGGACGACCGCAACATCAACGCGCTGTTCGCGGAGCTCGCCCTGCCGATCACGGAGACGGTGAACCTTCAGGTTGCCGCCCGTCACGAGGACTACGGCGACATCGACTCGACGGACCCGAAGGTCACCGTGCTCTGGCAGCCGTCCGACGCGCTCGCGTTCCGCGGCTCGATCGGCACGTCGTTCCGCGCCCCGTCGATGTTCCAGTCGTTCGGCACGCAGACGACGCTCGCCGAGCTGATCGACCCGAGCGTCGGCACGCCGCAGTTCTTCCCGGTGCGCTCGCAGCCGAATCCGAGCGGCGAACCGCTCGAACCCGAGGAGGCGGACGTCCTCAATCTCGGCGTGTCGTGGTTCCCGAGCGACGCGCTGCAGATCGACCTCGACTACTGGTCCTTCGATTACACCGACGTCATCATCGAGCAGAACGCGCAAGCGATCCTGAACGCGGCGGCGCAGGGCGACGCGCAAGCGGCTTCCCAGGTCATCAGGGATCCCGGCAGCGGCCTGCTGCTGCGCGTCGACACGTACTTCGACAACGCGTCGTCGCTCGAGACGGACGGCTTCGATCTTCGCGTGACGTACGACGTGCCGACGAGCGGCGCCTCGACGTACCGCATCGGGCTCGAGAGCACGTTCGTGCTGAGCTACGACCTCGACGACCCGCAGGCCGGCCGGATCGACGGCGCCGGGCGGCGCAACTTCGCGAACTTCGCGACGTCGATGCCCGAGATGCGCGCGAACGCGTTCCTCAACTTTCGTCGGAACGCGCATCTCGTCGACGTCGTCGTGCACTACATCGATTCGTACGTCGACGATCAGGTCGCGCTCGGCCAAGGGCCGGAGGCGTTTCGCAAGATCGGAAGCCAGGTCACGGCCGACGTGCGCTACGCGTATCGGTTCCGCGGCGGCGAAGGGCCGCAGCTCTCGATCGGCGTGATCAACCTGTTCGACGAGGATCCGCCGCACGTCGCGACGAACGGCGGCTACGACTCGAAGGTGCACGACCCCCGCGGCCGCGTCGTGTACGCCCGCGCCTCCTTCGAGTTCTAGCTAGCGAGACGACGGGCTCTTCCAGGACCGAGCGCGCCACGGATGGCGCGCCCGGAGCCTGCACGAATGTATTGACGGCGGTCCTGGAAGAGGTGATCACACGCCGCGTCCCCTGCGGAGGCCAAGATCACGCGAAGCGGGCGCGCCTCGCGCCGAGCGGCGTCGGCGGCCGGGCGTCGCCCGCGTCGAACGCCTCGACGGCGCGCCGCTCGAGAGCCGCGTCGAAGCGTTCGAACCATTCGATTCCGGCGGCGCCGCGCGCGGCGACGAGCTTCCCTCCGCGGAAAAGGAGCTGCCGCCACGGGACCGCCGGCATGCGCGGTGCAGCGCCCGCGAGGTGCGCGAAATTCAGCGGATCCGCAGCCGAGATCACGACCCACTCGTCGTCCGGTTCCGCCTGACGCGTCTTCCGGAGCGCGACGACCGCATCCGGCAGCGCGAACTGCTCGCCGCCGAACGGCGAGACGAAACGCCCGCCGCGGATCTCGCCGCGCGCCTCCCAGCGGCGATACACGTCGAGCAGGACCCGCCACGGCGGAGCGAGCGTCTCGCGCCCGAGGATCGCACGGCAGACGACGCCGTAGCGGCGAAGCAATGTCCGCGCGGCGTGCTCGACGGCCGCCTGCGACGGAGCGTCGCTCGTGAACGGCACGCCGTCGTCGTTCGGCGCCGCGCCGTTGCCGGGGGCCGATCCGAACGCAGGCTCCGCGATCAGCGCCCACCGGCCGGCGGCGTCGAATCCGCCGACGCCGCGACGGCGGCTGCGTGCGCCGAAGCCCGCGCGGCGGCTTTGCGGCGTCAAGAGCGCGCGCAGCCCGTTGAAAGAATCCGCGGTGACCCGACCGCGCCCGACGAGCTCGCCGAGCGCTTCCTCGACCTGCACACGCAGGAGCCCCGTCGCCTGCACGATCTCGACGAAAAAGAGCGCGCCTCTCGCCGCGAGCACCGCCTCGACGCGCGCGGCCGCCGACGACGGCGGCGGATCGTCGGCGCGCTCGCCGCCGGCCGAGCGCTGCGCGAGCTCGCGCCACTCCGCTAGCGCGGCCCGAGGCACGAGCACGATCGGCGATGCGGCGACCGTCGTCGGGCGCGGGCCGACCGTCGCGGCGCCGGGGCGCGGACGCCACCAGACGATCTCTCCCGAGGAAGACAGCCGATCGAGCAGATCGCGCCCATAGTCCGCGATACGCGCCGGGAGCACCTCGCGCTCCCATGCGATCGCGGGCAGCGCGAGACCCTGCAGCATGTCGAGCACCGCGCGGAGCGCCTCGACGCCTTCGCGCCGCTCCGCGCCGAGCCCATGCCAGCGAAACAGGAAGCGCTGGAAGTCCGCGAGCGAGACGGGCTCGATCTCGCTCC
>CAZKNH010000061.1:0-23043 GCA_964553875.1 uncultured Gammaproteobacteria bacterium
CCGCTGATCGTGATGTGCAGCGTGCCGGTCGCGATCATCGGCGTCGTGCCGACGATGCTCCTGACCGGCACGACGCTGAACCTGCAGAGCATGATGGGCCTCGTGATGCTCGTCGGCATCGTCGTCAACAACGCCATCGTGCTCGTCGATTACATCAACCTGCTGCGGCGCGAGCAGAACATGAGCGTTCGCGACGCGGTCGTCGAGGCCGGGCGGCTGCGTCTGCGGCCGATACTGATGACGACGTCGACGACGGTCCTGGGCCTCATGCCGCTCGCGCTCGGCATCGGCACCGGCGCGGAGCTCCAGGCGGCCCTCGCGCGCGTCGTAATCGGCGGCCTCGCCGCATCGACGCTGGTGACGCTCCTGCTAATCCCGGTGGTCTATCTGTCCGTCTCGAACGGCATCGAGCGCCTCCGGGCCCGGCTCGGCTGGGCCGACGAGGCGCACGAAGGCCGGCTGTCCGTCCAGGCCGGCTGACGACGGCTCCCCGCGAAGGGCGGCGTTGCTTCGCCCTTCGCGGCCGCGAACGCGCCCCGCCCGGTCGCCGATTCCGGTTATGATTCGGGCGTTCACGCGACGCGCCAGGGAGACACCGTCATGAGTCACGTCCGTATTCCGCTCGCCGCAGCCGCCGCGTCCGCGCTGCTCGCGGCCGGAGTCACACTCGCGCCGCCGGCCGACGCGCAGTCGAGCGCCCGCGGCACAGGCTCGACGACGTCCGGCGCCCCGGAGCTGAACCTGACTTACGAGCGCTTCACGCTCGACAACGGGCTCCGCGTCATCGTTCACGAGGATCGGAAGGCGCCGGTCGTCGCGGTCAGCATCTGGTACCACGTCGGCTCGAAGAACGAGCCCGAGGGCAAAACCGGCTTCGCGCATCTGTTCGAGCACCTGATGTTCAACGGCACGGAGCACTACGACGGCGAGTGGTTCGTGCCGATGCAGCAGGTCGGCGCGACCGACATGAACGGCACGACGTGGCTCGACCGCACGAACTATTTCCAGACGGTGCCGACCCCTGCCCTCGATCTCGCGCTGTGGATGGAATCGGACCGGATGGGGCATCTCCTCGGCGCCGTGACGCAGGAGAAGCTCGACAACCAGCGCGGCGTCGTGCAGAACGAGAAGCGGCAGGGTGACAACGAGCCGTACGGCCGCGTGAACTACGCGCTCTACGAAGGGCTCTTCCCGCCCGGCCACCCGTATCGTCATCCGACGATCGGCTCGATGGAGGACCTCGACGCCGCGACGCTGGAGGACGTCCAGCAGTGGTTCCGTGACTACTACGGTCCGAACAACGCGGTGCTCGTCCTCGCCGGCGACATCGACGTCGCGACGGCACGGGAGAAGGTCGAGAAGTACTTCGGCGACATTCCGGCGGGACCGGATGTCGACCGATTCGAGACCTGGGTACCAAAACGGCTTTCGAACACGCGCCAGATCCAATACGACGAAGTCCCCGCGGTGCTCGTGAACCGCGCGTGGGTCGTGCCGCCGCGCACGACACGTGACCGTGCCCTCCTCGATCTCGCCGCCGCGGTGCTCGGCCAGGGCCGCAACTCGCGCCTCTACGTCGATCTCGTCTACGAGAAACAGGTCGCGACGCAAATCAACGTCGGCGTCTCGCCGTTCGAGCTCGCGAGCGTGTTCGACCTCGCGATCGTGCTGAACCCCGGCCAGCCGGCCGAGGTCGGCAGCGAGGCGATCGATCGCATCATGGCGGAATTCCTCGCGAACGGACCGACCGCGGAAGAGCTCGAGCGCGTCGTCGCGAGCATCAACGCGAGCATCGTCCGCGGGCTCGAGCGCGTCGGCGGCTTTAGCGGCAAGGCGACCGTGCTCGCCGAGGGCGAGCTCTACGCCGGCGATCCGCTGTTCGTGAAGACGTATCTCGAATGGATCAACTCGGCGACGCCGGCGGACGTGCTGAACGCCGCACGGCAGTGGCTCGGCGACGGCTGGCATCAGGTCGACGTCGTGCCGGCCGGCCGCTACTCGTCGTCGTCCGAAGGCGTGGACCGCTCGACCGGCCTGCCGGAGATCCCGACCGATATGCCGTCGCTCACGTTCCCCGAGATCCACACGGGGACGCTCAGCAACGGCATCGAGGTCGTGCTCGCCGAGCGGCACGAGCTGCCGATCGTCGAGATCTCGATCCAGTTCGACGCGGGCTTCGCCGCCGACGCGGGCGGCAAGCTCGGCGTCGCGTCGTTCGCGATGTCGATGCTCGATACCGGCACGCGGACGCGGAGCGCGCTCGAGATCTCCGACGAGGCCGCGCGCCTGGGCGCCCAGATCTCGGCAGGATCGAACCTCGACGCGTCGTCGGTCACGCTGTCGGCGCTCAAAACGCAGCTCGAGCCGTCGATCGCGTTGTGGGCCGACCTGATCCTGAACCCGATCTTCGCCGAGGAGGAGATCGAGCGTCTCCGCACGCGGTGGATTGCCGGCATCGCGCAAGAGAAGTCCGAGCCGCAGGCGCTCGCGCTGCGCCTCTTGCCGCCGATCCTGTACGGCAACGATCACGCATACGGCGTGCCGTTCACGGGCTCCGGCACGGTCGAAGCGATCTCGTCGATCACGCAGGAGGATCTGCTCCGCTTCAAGGAGACGTGGCTGCGTCCGGACAACGCGATGATCTTCATCGTCGGCGACACGACGCTCGCGGAGATCACGCCGATCCTCGAGCGTGCGTTCAGCGGATGGCGGGCGCCCTCGACGCCCGTTCCGCGGAAGAACATCGCGAAGGTCGAGCTGCCCGACTCGCCGCGGATGATCCTGATCGACAAGCCGAACTCGCCGCAGGCGTTCATCCTCGCGGGCCACGTCGCACCGGGCTTGGGCACCGAGCGCGATCTCGCGATCGAAGCGATGAACAACGTGCTCGGCGGCACGTTCACGGCGCGGGTCAACATGAACCTGCGCGAGGCGAAGGGCTGGGCGTACGGTGCGCGGACGACGTTCCAGCCGGCGCGCGGCGACCGTCCGTTCCTCGTCTATGCGCCGGTGCAGATCGACCGTGCAGGCGATTCGATCGCGGAGCTGATCCGCGAGCTCGAGTCGATCAAGACGACGGCGCCGGTCACGGAGGACGAGATGCAGCGCGTGATCGCCGGTCTCACGCGGGAGCTCCCGGGGCGTTTCGAGACGTCCGCGGCGGTGCTTTCGAGCCTCGTCACTTCGGCGCGATACGGGCGCCCGCTCGACTTCGCGGCGACGCTGACGGAGCGTTACGAGGCGCTGACGCTCGCCGACCTGCAGTCGGCCGCCGAGGATCTCGTTCATCCGCAGAGCCTCGTCTGGATCGTCGTCGGTGATCTGAGGCAGATCCGCCCGCAGGTCGAGGCGCTCGGCATCGCGCCGATCGAGATCTGGAACGACGACGGCGAGCCGATCGCCCAGGCGCAATAGCGCACGGCACCTTATGACGCCGGACGTCGACCGCCGCGTCGACGTCCGGTCGTTCGACGCCGTTGCCGAGCGGGACGCCGCACGTAACCGCGAGGTCGCGGCACGGCGCCCGGAAGCCGCCGCGGATTGAGCCGTAGACGATCCATCCGCGGCGCCAGACGTCGAGGCCGAGCCGGAAAGGCATCGCATTCCGTCACGGCTCGATTCGCGACGGATCGAAACGCTATGGCTCAAGCCTCCTTCAACGCGAGGATCTGCGAGATGGCCTCCGACAGCCGGTGCCAGTCTTGGGCTTCCTTGCGGAGAGCTTTCCTGCCGAGCCGCGTGAGCGAGTAGAATTTGGCTCGGCGATTGTTCTCGGTTTGGCGCCACTCCGCGCGGATCCAGCCCCCCTGCTCGAGCTTGTGCAACGCCGGATACAGCGATCCGTCGCTGACCTGAAGCACGTCGCCCGAAAGCATCTTGAGCCGCCGACTGATCGTCCAGCCGTTCATCGGCTCGAGAGCGAGCATCTTCAGAATCAGCAGATCGAGCGTTCCCTGGACGAGATCCGCCGGCTTACTCATACCCGATTTACCTCGGTTACCGAGGCAGACGATACCGCGCCGTCATCTCGGTAAGCAAGACGAACCGCGGGCAGGTTAGCTCGGTGATCGAAGGCAGGCGGCTTGCAGGAAGCGGCAGCCGTTCAGAGCTCGAGGTGCACGGCGACGCCGATGTCGCCTTCGCTCTTCAGCACGTTGATGCTGACGTCCCGAATGTGCCGGCGCAACATCAGATCGACCCGGCCGGCTCCGACGCGCAGATTCTCGAGTCGGATCCAAGGCAGGAACTTCGGCAGCATCGGCTGCGAGAAACGGATCTGCGGCTTCTCGTGGTGGAACGAGATGCCGAGGCACGCCTGCAGGAGCATGAAGACGGCACCGCTCGCCCAGGCCTGCGGGAGGCACGCCACGGGATAGCGCGTGGGCCCCTGCCCTCGCCGCCGCCGAAAGCCGCAGAAGAGCTCCGGCAGCCGACGCTCATCGAGCGCGAGCGTCGCATCGAACAGCGCGTGCAGCAGCCGCGAGGTCTGGCGGCGAAAGCCGTAGCGGGCGAAGCCCGCGCCGATGATCGCGGTGTCGTGCGGCCAGACGGAGCCGTTGTGATACGACATCGGATTGAAACGCACCTCGCGCCGCGACAGCGTCCGCACGCCCCAGCCCGTGAAGCAGTCCTTCGCCATCAGCATCGCGGCGGTGTGACGTGCCCGTGCGGGTGTGGCGATCCCCGTATAGAGCGTGTGCCCCGCGTTCGACGCGCGCGTCTTGCACGGGCGCTTCTCGCCGTCGAGCGCGATCGCGTACGTGCCGAGATCGTCGCACCAGAAGGCGTCGTTGAAGCGCTCCCGAAGCGTCTCGGCCTCGGCGAGGAGCTTGCCGGCGAGCGCGACCTTGCCGAGCGCCCGCGCGAGCTTTGCCGCTCCCCGCTTCGCGTCGTAGACGTAGCCCTGCACTTCGCAGAGCGCTATCGCGCCCTGCGCGAGCGTGCCGTCGGCGTGCGATACGCTGTCGAACGAGTCCTTCCAGCCCTGGTTCGCGAGACCTCGGGACGTCTTCCGGCAGTATTCGACGAAGCCGTCGCCGTCCTGATCGCCGTACTCGTCGATCCACGCGAGCGCCCGCTCGATGTGCGGCCACAGCGTGCGCAGGTGCTCGAGGTCGCGCGTCTGCTCGAAGTACCGGGCCGCGAGCATCACGAACAGCGGCGTCGCGTCGATGGTGCCGTAGTAGAGGCCGAACGGCACCTCGTGGCAGGCTGCCATCTCGCCGCGCCGCACCTCGTGCACGATCTTGCCCGGTTCCGCGTCCCGCTCCGGATCGAGCGCGTCGGCCTGTCTCGCCGCGAGCACATCGAGGACTCCCCGCGCGATGTTCGGGTTGACCCAGAGGGTCTGCAGGCCGGTGACGAGCCCGTCCCGGCCGAAGATCGTGCTGTACCACGGCACGCCGGCATACGGATAGATGCCGGCGTCGGTACGCGTGATCAGCATCCGCAGGTCGGCAAGGGAACGGCAAAGCCAGTCGTTGAACTGCTCGTTCCCGGTCTCGATGCGACACTCGTCGCTCGCGATCGTCTCGAGTGACTTCCTGTTCTGCCGCTCCGCCTGCTCGTAGGTCACGCGGGGCTCGAGCTTCGCGGGTCCGACCTCGCACGAGATCGTGAGCGCGAGCGTCACCTCGGCCCCCGGGCTCAATGTGACATCGAAGCCCATCCTGTCCGCGGAGATCACGGACGGCCGCAGCGTCGAGTGGAGCCGCGTGCGCCGGAGCACGCCGTCGACGCCTTCGTACGCGAGCACGACCTCCTGCACGCCGACGTCGGCGGGCAGCGTCCGCCCCCTGCGGGCTCGCGCGAGTCCCCGCACCTCGAAGATGTCGGCGTAGTCCGCGGCGAACTCGATCGCGATCGGCAGCCGCACCTCGTCCTGTCCGAAGTTCGTCACGCGAATCTGCTGGAAACACTGCCGCTCCCAAAGGAGCGTGCCCCGGAAAACGTGGATCTCCCCGCTCGGCGTAGCGAGCCGGTCGCCGTCATAGAGGTCGACGTTCGCGAGATCCACCGCGAAGATCGCCGTGTCGTGCGTGACGCCCGAGTTCAGCAGCAGCGGCCGCCGCCCGCCGATCGACAGCTCGAGCCGCGACAGAAAGCGCGTGTCGCTGTAGTAGAGCCCGTGTCCGCCGTGGCCGTACGGATGAATGTCCCCGAGCCGGTCGAAGACCGCGAACGAGTCGCCTTGCTTCAGGACTCGTTTGCGGTCGTCGACGCGCGACGATGTCGCATGAATGTAGTACTCGTCGTCTACGTAGACGAGATCACGCGACGCGCTCATCTCTCGCTCTGCCGACCGTCGCCGTTTGTCCGGCGGTGCCGTCCAAGGCACGCTCGATCACGCGCTCGTAGAGGGCAAGGTAATCGGCGGTCATGCGTTCCGCCGAGAAGCGCCGCTCGAAGACATCCCGGCAACGCCGTCGATCGAGCGACGGCACGAGATCGACGGCGCGAACCGCCTCGTCCCGATCGTGCACGATGAATCCGGTGACACCGTGCTCGAGCACCTCGGGGACCGAGCCTCGCGCGTACGCGATCGTCGGCGTTCCGCATGCGAGCGCCTCGATCATCACGAGCCCGAACGGCTCGGGCCAGTCGATCGGGAAGAGCAGCGCCCGCGCGTTGCCGAGGAAGTCGGTCTTCTCCGCCTCGCCGATCTCCCCGACGTACTCGACCCACGGGCTGTCGAGCATCGGGCGGATCACGTCCTCGAAGTACTCCCGGTCGGCCGCATCGACCTTCGCAGCCATCAAGAGCTTCACGCCCGCCCGCTCGGCGATGCGGATCGCGCGGTCAGGCCGCTTCTCCGGGGAGATGCGTCCGCAGAACGCGAGATAGCCTTCCGGCCGCTCCCGGAACGAGTAGAGGTCGAGCGGCAGCCCGTGGTGCACCGTGCCGAGCCAGTTCAGATGCGGCAGCGGCGCACGCTGCGAATTCGAGATCGACACGACCGGCATCTCGGTGTACTCGTCGTACAAGTACGCAAGATCGGGAATGTCGAGACGCCCGTGCAGTGTCGTCAGGTTCGACTCGCGGTAGCGGCGCGTCAGCGGGAAATGCAGGTAATCGATGTGGAAGTGCACGACATCGAACTCGGCGACCCTCGAGAACACACGCTCGAGCAGCACGATGTGCCGAGCGAGCGGATCGCGGCAATCGGGATCGAGGCGTGTCGCGCAGCGTCCGATCGGCACGTGCTCGGCGGCCGTCTTCGAGTCGCCGCTCGCGAAGAGCGTGACCTCGTGCCCTTGCCGAACCAGCTCGTCCGTCAGGTACGCGACGACGCGTTCGGTGCCTCCGTACAGTCTCGGGGGGACGCACTCATAGAGCGGGGCGACTTGTGCGATCCGCACGGCGCTCGACCTCTGACCATTGCGACATCGAGGGCCTGCGGACTCGCGCGACCGCTCGGTTTCCGTGGGACATGGCTCTCCTCCTGCTCCCCCGATCAAGCAATAGCAATTTGTATGCCACGCCGGTCGAGGTTCTACGCCACGGGCCGGGGCTCTATACTCGGGCCACGGAGGAGGATCGACCCCATGAACTCAAAACAAATTCTGCACCGCGCAAGCTCCGCGCGGCTCCGCCGGTTCGTGCTCACGCCGATCGTCGCCGGCGCCCTCGCGGTCGCCGGTGCGGCGCTCGCTCAGCAGGACGTCCCGTTCCGCGGCGGCATCCCGCTCGCGCCGGAAGGCCTCGCGAATAAGCCGCTGCCCGACGGGCCGCTCGTGTTTCCGACCGGCGAAGACATGGACATCCGTGTCGTCGTCATCACGAAGGAGCTCGAGTTCCCGTACGCGCTCGAGTTCCTGCCGGACGGCACGATGCTCGTGACCGAGCGCGTCGGACGGCTCCGCGTGATCCGCGACGGCAAGCTGCAGGCCGAGCCCGTGCCCGGCGGCCCGCCGTCGTTCCACGCGGGCGAGTCCGGCCTTCCCGGCGCGATCCACGGCTACATGAACCTCGCGCTCCATCCGGACTTCGAGACGAACCGCTGGATCTACTTGAGCTACACGAAGCCGTTGCCGGACGACCGCAGGACGGTCGCCGTCGGCCGCGGCGTCTGGGACGGGCGCGCGCTGAACGACTTCGAGGACATTTTCGTCGCGTCCGCGGGGGCCGGAGGGCCGACGCCGTTCGTGTTCGGCCATGACGGCATGCTGTACGTCGCGACGAGCGGCGGCGACGCGCAGGACCCGATGAATCACGGCGGCAAGGTGCTGCGTCTTCGGGACGACGGGAGCGTCCCGGACGACAATCCGTTCATCGGCCGGGAAGGCTACCTGCCCGAGATCTACACGCTCGGCCACCGCAATTCGCTCGGCTTGACGGTGCACCCGACGACCGGCGAGATCTGGCAGAGCGAGAACGGTCCGAACGGCGGCGACGAGATCAACGTGATTCGAGCCGGCCGCAACTACGGCTGGCCGCTCGTGAGCCTCGGCCGCACGTATCCCGGCCCGTGGCAGGCCCGCGATGCCGGGCCGACCCACGCGGGCTACGAGCCGCCGGTGATCTACTGGATGCCGGCCATCGCCGTGTCCGGTCTCACGTTCTATACCGGCGATGCGCTCCCGAAGTGGAAAGGCGATCTGTTCGTCGGCGGTTTGCGTTACGGCGAGATCCCGGGCACGGGCCGCCTCGACCGGGTCCTGCTCAATCGGAACTTCGAGGAGCTGCGCCGCGAGAGCCTGCTCGTCGAGCTGCGCCAGCGGATCCGCGACGTCGCGCAGGGGCCGGATGGCCTCCTCTACGTCGTGACCGACGAGGACGAAGGCGCGGTGCTGCGCATCGAGCCCGCGAAATGACGTTCGCGCCGCGGGGCGACTGCACCGGACGCCCCGCGGCGCGATGATGCCGATGCGACTTTATTGCGGCACCAGCGGTTTCTCGTACAACGCCTGGAAAGGTCCGTTCTATCCGGCCGGGCTCAAGGCCGACGAGATGCTCGCGTACTACGCGTCGCGTCTGTCGGCCGTCGAGATCAATAACACGTTCTATCGCCTGCCGAGCCGCGCGCTGCTCGAGCGCTGGCGGGATCAGGTTCCCGAGGGCTTCCGCTTCGCGGTCAAGACGAGCCGCCGGATCACGCACGTCAAACGGCTCGAGAACTGCGACGACGAGGCGAAAGCGTTCTTCGGCGCGGTCGACGTGCTCGGCGAGCGCTTGGGCTGTGTGCTCGTGCAGCTTCCGCCGCACTTCCGCATCGACGTCGAGCGGCTCGAACGTTTTCTCGAGCTCGTACCGGAGCGCGTGCCCGCGGCGTTCGAGTTTCGGCACGCGTCGTGGCAGGATCCGGCGGTCTTCGACGTGCTCACATCGAGAGGCGCGGCGTGGGTCACCGTCGATGACGAAGATGCGGAGCCGGGCTCGCTGCCGCGCACGGCGAGCTTTACGTACTTGAGGCTCCGCGCGCCCGGCTACGTGCCGGCGTCTCTCGAGCGGTGGCTCGACGCGTGCGCCGGTTTCGAGCGCGCGTTCGTGTTCTTCAAGCACGAGGACGAGGGGATAGGACCGAAGCTCGCCGAGCAGATGCAGGAAAGCGCGGAAAGACGCTGACGCGCGCTTCCGCTACGCGCTCGCCGCCTGGCGGCCGCCGCCGCGCTTTTTCTTCGACGCCTTCTTCGGCGACGCCGACGCGGCCGCTTTGTCGGCCGGCGCACGCAGGCTCGCCTTCAGCGCTTCCATCAGATCGATGATCTTGTGCTCGGCCTCCGGCGCCGCGGCCGCGCTCGAGATGTCCTCGCCTTCGACCTTGCGGTTGATCAGCTCGAGCATCCGATCGCGCACCTCGTCCCGATAGCGGGTCGGCTCGAACTTCTCGCCGGCGCCCTGCGCGATCAGCGCCTTCGCGAGGTCGAGCTCGGCTTCGCGGAGCTCCACGGGCTCGAGCGGCACCTCGTCGAACGAGCGGATCTCGTCGGCGAAGTGAAGCTGCTCGAGCAGAAGCCCCTCGCCGATCGGCCTGATTGCGACGACGTGCATGCGGCCGCGTGCCGCATAGCGCCCGATCGCGATGCGCTTCGTGTCCTCAAGCGCCTGCGAAAGGAGCCGGTAGGCGCGCGCCCCGCCCTTGTCGGGGCCGAGGTAGTAGGCCTTGTCGAAGTAGATCCGGTCGACGCTGTCGGCCGGCAGGAATTCGTCGATGTCGATCGAATGCGTGCTCGCCGCCTCGAGCGCCTTCAGCTCCTCCTGCGTGAAGAGCACGTATTGATCCTTCGCGAACTCGTAGCCCTTGACGATCTCCTCTTTCGGGACGACCTCGCCGGTACGGGCCGATACGAGCTGCTGCTTCACGCGCGAGCCGTCGCGCCGGTCGATCTGGTTGAAGCGGATGGCGACCGACGTTTCCGCGGCCGAATAGAGCTTGACTGGGATCGATACCAGTCCAAATGCGATCGTCGCGGATCCGAGGGCTCGCGCAGCCATTCGCGGATCATATATGCTCGGATCGATGGCCGCAACAAAAAACGAAAGCGGATTAGCGACTTATCGGGAGAAGCGAAATCCGGGCTCAACTCCGGAGCCGTTCGGAGCCACGAAGCCGCCCGCGTCCCGCTTCGTCGTGCAGCTCCATGCCGCCCGTGCGCGGCATTATGACTTCCGTCTCGAGCACGCGGGCGTCTTGCTGTCGTGGGCCGTCCCGAAGGGTCCGTCGCTCGACCCGGCGGACAAGCGTCTCGCGGTCCGCGTCGAGGATCATCCGCTCGATTACGTCGACTTCGAGGGCGTAATCCCGGAAGGCAACTACGGCGCGGGCGCAGTGATCGTCTGGGACCGCGGCCGCTTCGAGCCGGCGAGCGACTTCGACGCGGGCCTCGAGTCCGGGAAGCTGCTCTTCGACCTCTACGGGCACAAGCTCCGCGGCCGCTGGACCCTCGTGAAGACGAAGCGAGGCGCGAAAGACTGGCTGCTGATCAAGGAGCGCGACGCGTATGCCCGGCAGGGCGACGCGGCACGCTTGCCTGATGACTCCGTGCTGTCCGGCCGTACCGTCGAGCACGTCGCGAGCGGCGTCGACGACACGAAGGCGCTCGCCGACGCGTGCCGAGCCGCCGGCGCGAAACCGGCCAGGGTCCGCATGACGGACGTGCGCCCGATGCTCGCGACGCCGGGGAAACCGTTCACCGCCCCCGACTGGGTCTTCGAGATCAAGTACGACGGATATCGTCTCCTCGCCGGCAAGGAGGCCGGGCGCGCGCGTCTCTTGTCGCGCAGCGGACGCGACTTGACCGACGTGTTTCCGGACGTCGCCGAGGCGGTCGCCGCGCTGCCCATAGACGACCTGCTCCTCGACGGCGAAGTCGTCGTGCACGGACCGGACGGGCTGCCGAGCTTCGCCTTGCTGCAGCAACGCGGGCTCCTCACGCGCCGCGCCGACATCGCTCGCGCGGCCGTGCGGCTCCCGGCGACGCTCTACGCGTTCGACCTGCCGCTCGCCGCGGGATACGACTTGAGGCCGCTGCCTCTCGTCGAGCGCAAGCGCCTGCTCCAGAGCGTGCTGCCGAGCGTCGGCGCGATCCGGTTCTCCGAGCACATCCCGGCCGACGGCGAACGGATGTTCGCCGAGGCCGCGAGGCTCGGCCTCGAGGGCATCGTCGGCAAGCGCGCAGACTCGCCTTACGTCGGCCGGCGCTCCGCCGACTGGATCAAGATCAGCACGCGAACCCGCGACGACTTCGCGGTCGTGGGCTTCTTGCCGCCGAAGTCGGGCAGCCAGCCCTTCGGCGCGCTCCTCCTCGCGCAACGCGCCGCCGACGGCTGGCGCTACGCGGGCCGCGTCGGCAGCGGCTTCTCGGCGCGCGACTTCGCACGGCTCTCTCCGATACTCGCCGAGGCGGCGCCCGCGCCGCCGCCCGCAGGCGCCGAGGACGAGCCGCGCGATGCACGCTGGCTCGCCCCGTGCGCCGTCGTCGAGGTGCGCTTCAAGTCACGCGGCGCGAACGGCCGGCTTCGCCAGCCGGTATTCATCGCGCTGCGCGACGACAAGACGCCCGAGGACTGCCGCGCGCCGCTGGACGACGAGCCGCCCGAGACTGCGCTCGACCCGCCGGAAGCGCCTGCTGACGCACGGCGGCGCCGCACGGTCAAGGTCACGAACCGCGACAAGCTTTTCTGGAGCGACGACGGCTACACGAAAGGCGATCTCGTCGACTACTACGTCGCGATCGCTCCGTTCCTGCTGCCGTATCTCGCGGACCGGCCGCTCGTGCTGACGCGCTATCCGGACGGCATCGACGGCAAATCCTTCTTCCAGAAAGACGCGCCGGAGTTCGTCCCGGACTGGCTGCGGCTCGAGACCCTGTGGAGCGAAGGCTCGGAGCGCGACATCCGCTACTTCGTGATCGAGAACGACGCCGGGCTCGCGTACGTCGCGAACATGGCGTCGATCCCGCTGCACGTCTGGTCGAGCCGGATCGGGAGCCTCGAGCGGCCCGACTGGTGCATTCTCGACCTCGACCCGAAGGGCGCGCCGTTCGAGCATGTCGTGCGCATCGCGCGCGAGATCCGCGCGCTCTGCGACGAGATCGGATTGCCGAGCTACCCGAAGACGAGCGGGTCGACCGGCCTCCACGTGCTGATCCCGCTCGGTGCACGGTACACGCACGAGCAGAGCCGTTCGATGGCGGAGCTTCTCGCGCGGTGGGTCGTACGTAGGCTTCCCGATATCGCGACGATCAGACGTCAGGTGCAATCGCGCGACGGTAAGGTCTATATCGACTATCTGCAGAACGGGCATGGACGGCTGCTCGTCGCTCCGTACAGCGCACGACCGGTCCGTGGCGCGACGGTCTCGATGCCGCTACGCTGGGAACAGGTGACGTCGCGGCTCGACATGCGGCGCTATACGATCAAGACGGTCCCGCGGCTGCTCGCGAAACAGAAGGCGGATCCGCTCGCCGGGGTGCTGCGCGAAGCCGCGGATCTGCCGGCCGCGCTCGATCGACTGGCACGACTTCTGAGCGCACGCTGATGGCCCACGTGATGGAGAGCGCGAAGACCGCCCGCGCAAAGTGCCGCGGATGCGATCGACGGATCGAGAAGGGTGATATCCGCTTCGGCGAGCGCGTGCCGAACATGTTCGGCGACGGCGAAACGACGCTGTGGTTCCATCTGCGCTGCGCGGCATACAAGCGTCCCGAGCCGTTCCTCGAGACGCTGCCTGCGCACGAAAGCGACGTCGCCGACGCGGAGGCGCTGGCGGCTGCCGCGCGAGCCGGGATCGAGCACCGCCGGCTGCCGCGGCTCCACGGCGCCGAGCGGGCGCCCACGGGGCGCGCGCGCTGCCGGTGCTGTCGGCAGACGATCGAGCGCGGCTCCTGGCGGCTCGCGCTCGTGTATTTCGAGGAGTACCGGTTCGAGCCTTCGGGCTTCATCCATGCCGGTTGCGCGTCGGAGTACTTCGGCACTGCCGACGTGATCGACCGCGTGCGCTACTTCCGCCCTGAACTGAGCGAGCAGGAGCTCGAGTCGCTGCGGATTGCATGCAGCGAGAAACGACACGGAGGTTCCGATTTATGAAGAGGAGTTTGAAAGCGCTCGCGCCGGCGCTGCTCGCGGCGGGCCTTGCGCTCGCGGACGTGTCCGCGGCGCTCGCGGCGCCCGACAGTCCGCCCGAGCGCGCGCTCGCCGACTACGTCGCAAAGCCCGATCCGACGTACGCGTGGCGCGTGCACGCGCGTCACACGGTGCCCGGTGCCGAAGTCGTCGAGCTCAGGTTGATCTCGCAGACGTGGCGCGGCATCGAGTGGAAGCACCGCCTGCATCTCGTGAGGCCCGACACGCTCGAAGCGGGCGCGCAGCAAGGGTTCCTCTTCATCGGCGGCGGCCGCTGGCGCGACAGCTACGACACGCAAACGGAAACCGTGCTGCCCGACGATGCCGCGATCTTCGTCGAGCTTGCCCGCCGCCTCGGCACCGTCGTGGCAGTCGTCGGTCAGGTCCCGTTCCAGCCGATCTTCGATCTGCGCGAGGACGATTTGATCGCATACACGTTCGTCGAGTACCTCGAATCCGGCGACGCCGAGTGGCCGCTGCTCTTACCGATGGTAAAGGCGGCCGTCCGGGCGATGGATGCGACGCAGGCATTCGCGCGCGACGCGTGGCAGGTCGATCTCGCTCGCTTCACGGTCGCCGGCGGCTCGAAGCGCGGCTGGACGACGTGGCTCACGGGCGCCGTGGACGCGCGCGCCGCGACGCTCGTGCCGCTCGTCATCGACGTGCTGAACATCGCAGAGCACATCCCGCACCAGCGCGCCGCCTGGGGTGCGCCGTCCGAGCAGATCGCGCCGTACACGCGTCGCGGGCTCGACGATGTCTTCGAGAGCGAAAGAGGTGCGCCGCTTCGCCAGATCGTCGACCCCTACAGTTATCGGGAGACGCTGACGCAGCCGAAGCTGATCGTCCTCGGCACGAACGACGCGTACTTCCCGCTCGATTCGCTGAACCTTTACTGGGAGGATCTGCCCGCGCCGAAGCACGTGCTCTACCTGCCGAATCAGGGGCACGATGCGAACGACTTCGCGAGGCTGATCCCGGCGATCGCGGCCGTGCACCGGCATGCGGCGTCCGGCATGCCGTTGCCCGAGCTCGAATGGGAGCTCTCGCGGGACAGCGGCGCCGGGCGGCTTTGCGTGCGTGCCGAGCCTGAGCCGATCGCCGTCACGTTGTGGTCAGCGGTCAGTGAGGACACGGATTTTCGCGACGAGCGCTTCGCGCCGCGCGAAGCCGAGCGGGATGGCGATCGCTTCGTCGCGACGATCGAGCCGGTGCCCGGGCATTTCACGGCCTTGTTCGCGGAAGCGTTGTTCGACGGGGAGACCGGCCCGTACATGCTGTCGACGAACGTGCAGCTCGTCGGCCCCTCCGGCGAGCCGCCGTTCGCTGAGACCGCGCTCGACGGGCGCTCCGGAATCTGCCCGCCTCGTTGACCGCATACCGCGCGGACGCGTGGCATGCGCCTTGCAGGTCCGCACGCCGTCAGCCGCCACGGAGAGGAGCGGATGAAACGGCACGTCAAGCTCGCCGGGTTCGCATTCGCCGCGTCCGTGCTCTGGTCGAGCCAGAGTCCTGCGCAGGACGACACGACGGTCGCTCTGCTCGATCCGCGCGCGTACGGCGTCTCCGCCGACGACCTCGAAACGTTCGCCGACATCTTCGTCGACGTGGAAAAGATCTCGATCCGCTACGAGATGGAGCTCGCGCGCGCCGAGAGCGAGCAGGAAGCACGGCTCCTGCGCGCCCGGCGAGCGCGCGAGACGCGGGAGCAGATCGAGCGGCGCGGCTGGAGCGAAGCGAAGTACGAAGAGGTCAACGACATCGTCGATCGGGAGCCTGCGCTCCTCACACGCGTGCTCGCGCTGATCGAGGAGCGCCCGTAGACGAACGCCGCCTCGCCTACATCTGCTCGACCGTGCCGATTCCGAGGAGCCCGAGCCCCACACGCAGCGTGCGCGCGGTGACGTCGGCGAGACGGAGCCGGCTGTCGCGCAGACGCACGTCGGGCGCGGAGAGCACCGGGCAGCGCTCGTAGAAGCG
This sequence comes from uncultured Gammaproteobacteria bacterium, assembly GCA_964553875.1. Classification (GTDB taxonomy): domain Bacteria; phylum Pseudomonadota; class Gammaproteobacteria; order Steroidobacterales; family Rariloculaceae; genus ZC4RG20. The sequence continues at coordinate 15,544 of CAZKNH010000061.1, forward strand.
GTGGAAGGCCGATGCAAGCTCGTAGAGGTAATTGCAGAGCCGGTGCGGCTCGAGCGATTCGCCGATCGCGCGAACGACCTGCGGGAACCTGACGAGCTCGAGCGCAAGCGCTCGCTCCGCATCCTCCTCGATCACGATCTCGGCCGGACCGGCCGCGTCGATCCCCTCCTCGCCGGCCTTGCGGAACATCGAGCGGATGCGCACGTACGCGTTTTGCAGATACGGCGCCGTGTTGCCTTCGAGCGCGAGCATCCGATCCCAGTCGAATACGTAGTCACGGATGCGCTCGCTCGAAAGGTCGGCGTACTTCAGCGCGCCGACACCGATGACGTGCGCGATGCGCCGCTTCTCGTCCTCGGGCCGGTCTGGGCTCTTCGAGTGCACGATCGCGTACGCGCGCTCCTCCGCCTCGTCGATCACGTCGCCGAGCCGGACGACGCCGCCTTCGCGTGTCTTGAAGGGCTTTCGGTCCGGACCGAGGATCGTGCCGAACGGCACGTGATCGAGGCGCACGGATTCGTCCGCCCAGCCGGCCTGCCGCAACGTCTGAAAGACCATCGCGAAATGCTGCGCCTGCCGCGCGTCCGTGACGTAGATGATCCACTGCGCGCCGAGCACCCGTAGCCGATAGCGCGCGGCCGCGAGATCCGTTGTCGCGTAGAGATACCCTGCGTCGCGCTTGCGCACGATCATCGGCAGCGGCTCGCCGTCGCGGCCCTTGAAGCCGTCGGGAAATACGACGAGCGCGCCCTCGCTTTCCTCGAGGAGTCCCGCCTCGTCGAGCTCCTCGATGACCGCGTCGAGATCGTCGTTGTATGCGCTCTCGCCGCGGTACTCGAGCAGCGTCCGATCGATGTCGAGGCGCTCGTAGAGCGTATCGAAATACCGCTTCGACAGCGCGACGAGCTCGCGCCACGCGGCGAGCGTCGCCTCGTCGCCCCGTTGCAGCGCGACGACGCGGAGACGCGCGCGATCGGCGAAATCGGGATCCTCGTCGAACCGCCGCTTCGCTTCCTGATAAAACGCGTTCAGATCCGCGATCTCGCGGCGCTCGATGCCGCCGGTCTCGGTCAGGTGCTGGATCAGCATCCCGAACTGCGTGCCCCAGTCGCCGAGATGGTTCTGGCCGATCACGTCGTGCCCGATGAAACGCAGGACGCGCGCGATCGCATCACCGATGCACGTCGAGCGGAGGTGCCCGACGTGCATTTCCTTCGCGACGTTCGGGCCCGAGTAGTCGACGACGACCTTCTTCGGCGTATCGGTCTTCGGCATGCCGAGCCGCTCGTCGGCGTGCATCGCCGCGATGCGCTCGACGAGCGCCGACGCAGCGACAGTCGTGTTGATGAAGCCGGGACCCGCGATCTCGACGCGCTCGAACAGATCCTGCGCGTCGAGCGCGGCGACGATCCGCTCCGCGACGTCGCGCGGCTTCTGCTTCAGCCTCTTCGCGAGGCTCATCGCGACGTTTGCCTGATAGTCGCCGAAGCGTGCATCCGTCGACGGACGCACGAGCGGATCCGTATCGCGGTGCGCGTCGCCGAAGGCCTTCGCGAGCGCGGTGCGGAACCGCTCTTCGATCGCCGTCTGAAGATCCATCATGCTCGATCGTCCTCGTCGTTGCCGGCGGCGCCGTCCGTGACGCCAGCCTTTCATGATCATTCGCCGCCGCGGCGCGGCGCCCTGGCATTCGGGCCGGCGCCCTAGGCCCAGTTCCGCGATCGCTCGACGGCCTTCCGCCAGCACGCGTAAAGGCGGGCCCGCTCGGCCTCCGGCATCCGCGGTTCCCAGCGCTCGCCGTCGCGCCGGTTTCGGCGCAGCGTGCCGACGTCCGGCCAAAAGCCTACCGCGAGCCCCGCGGCGTATGCGGCGCCGAGCGCCGTCGTCTCGAGGACCTCGGCCCGCGTGACCGGCACGCCGAGGATGTCGGCCTGAAACTGCATCAGAAGGTCATTCTCGACCATGCCGCCATCGACGCGTAGCGTCTTGAGCGCGATGCCCGCGTCCTGCTCCATCGCCTCGACGACCTCTCGCGTCTGATAGGCCGTCGCTTCGAGCGCGGCGCGCGCGATGTGGCCGCGATTCGAATAGCGCGTCAAGCCGACGATCGCGCCGCGCGCGCTCGGATCCCAGTGCGGCGCGAAGAGCCCCGAGAACGCGGGCACGAAGTATACGTCGCCGTTGTCGTCGACGCTCGACGCGAGCGACTCGACGTCGCGGCTCCGTTCGATCAGGCCCAGATTGTCGCGGAGCCACTGCACGACGGAGCCTGCGGCCGCGATCGAGCCTTCGAGCGCATACGCCGCAGGCGCTCTGCCTAGGCGATACGCGACCGTCGTGATCAGCCCGGCCGAGGACGGCACGGGCGTCGTGCCCGTGTTCATCAGCAGGAAGCATCCGGTGCCGTACGTGTTCTTCGCGTCGCCAGGCTCGAAGCACACCTGTCCGACGAGCGCCGCCTGCTGATCGCCGAGCATGCCGGCGAACGGCACTCCGGCGAGCGGGGACGGCGCGGCAATCGATCCGTAGACGTCGCTCGACGATACGATCTCGGGCAGGATCGCACGCGGAATCCCGAAGGCCTCGAGCAGCTCGTCGTCCCAGCGAAGCGTCGCGAGGTTCATCAGCTGCGTGCGGCTCGCGTTCGTCACGTCCGTCACGTGCAGCCCGCCGCGCGGGCCGCCTGTCAGGTTCCACGCGATCCATGCGTCCATCGTGCCCGCGAGCGCCGTGCCGGCTTCGACCCGCTCGCGCGCGCCGTCGACGTGCTCCAGAAGCCAGCGGAGCTTCAGCGCGCTGAAGTAAGTCGCGAGCGGCAGTCCCGTCTTCGCGCGGAAGCGGTCCTGCCCGCCTTCCTCGGCGAAGCGCCGGACGTCGTCCGCGACGCGCGTATCCTGCCAGACCAGCGCGTTCCCGAGCGGCTCGCCGGTCCGCGAGTCCCACAATACGATCGTCTCGCGCTGGTTCGTGATTCCGACCGCCGCGACGTCGGCGGCTTTCGCGTTGGCTTCCGCGAGCGCGCGTGCGATGACCCCGCTCGTGTTGCGCCAGATCTCGGCCGGATCGTGCTCGACCCAGCCGGGGCGCGGACAGATTTGCGCGTGCTCCTTCTGTGCGAGCGCGACGATGCGGCCGCGCTCGTCGAACAGTATGAAGCGGCTGCTCGTCGTGCCTTGGTCGATTGCGCCGATGTACCTTGCCACGTGCTGATCCCCATGCCGCGGAAGCCTCGTTCGCGCGGCGAAACGGCGTCCGCCCTCGGATATCGGAATGTCTTGGCAGGAAGTATACGGCGCGAGTCTGCCGCGCTCCGCGGAAGTGTCCGGCGTCGGTCAGTGCCGTCGACGCGGCTCCCCGCGGGGCCCGGCGCGTTCGGTTACTGCGCCCCGAGCGCGGTTACCCGGCGAGCGCGTAGGCGAACAGCGCGAGCATGCGATTCCAGGCGCGCTCGGCCTGCGCGGCGTCGTGCACGGCCGAATCGACCGTCATCCACGAGTGATTCGCCGGATACACATCGATCTCCGCCGGCACGCCCGCGTCGTCGAACGCGGCACGCAGCACGTTCTTCGCTTCGGGCTCGCGTGCGTCGTCGTCCTGCGCGATCGCGATCAGGAATTGCGCTTTCAGACGCGGCACGAGCAAATGCGGGCTCGTTGGCTGATCGGTCACGAGCCGAACGCCATGGAAGGAGGCCGCCGCGCCGACGCGCTCCGGAAACTCCGCGGCCGTGCGGAACGTTGCGGGACCGCCGAGACAGAAGCCGATCGTGCCCATCTTGCGGTCGTCCGCGATCTTCTCGTGCGCGTCGAGCCACTCGAGCGCGGCGATCGCATCGGTGCGCTCGGTCTCGGGCGACAGATCCGCGAGCAGCGGCCCGAGCACGGACATCGCGTTACCCTGCCGCGGATCCGTGTTGTCCGGGAGCACCTGTCCCCGGTGTCTGCGGTAGTACGGGTTCACGACGAGCACCGAATAGCCGTGCTCGGCGAGGCGCGTCGCCATATCGCACGGGGTCTGACCCCAATTTCACGCTGCCCCCGATCTGCCCAGGAAACGGGGTCTGACCCCGATTTCACGACTTTAGTCGCGGAGGCGGAACGCGAAGAGCGCGCTGCCGGCCGCGATCGTCACGTACTGGCGGCCGTTGACGGCATAGGTCATCGGACCCGCGTTGATCTGTCCCCCGAGCGATTGCCGCCACAAGAGCTCGCCCGTGCGCGCGTCGAGCGCGAGGAAGTAGCCCTCGCGTCCGCCGCCGAATACAAGGTCGCCCGCCGTCGACAGCACGCCGGCCCACGTGATGTCGGCCATGCGGTGCTCCCAGACCGGATCGAGCGTATTCGGATCGTACGCGCGGATCACGCCATAGGCCTCGTCCTCCGTGTTGAAGAACGGCTCGAGGTTGACCTGCCCCATCGCGGTCTGCCGGCGGTTCACGCCGTTCGGCTGCGGGAACTGCCCCTCGATGCCGACGATGGACGAGTTCTCCCAGTGCGACACGTAGTAGAGCCCGGTTTTCGGGCTGAACGACGGCGGCTGCCAGTTGATCGCGCCGTGGACGTGCGGGTAGAAGACTTTCGGTTCCCTCGTCACCTCCATGTCGGGCTTCCGGATCAGGCGGCCTTTCTCGTCGAAGCCGGCCCACCAGTTGTGGACGACGTACGGCTTGCCGTCCAGGAACTCGCCGGTGACGCGGTCGAGCACGTACATCAGCCCATTGCGGTTCGCCCAGAGCATCACCTTGCGAGGCTCGCCGCGCCACTCGATGTCCGCGAGGACCGGCACCTGCGTCGCGTCGTAGTCGAGCTCGTCGTGCGGCGTGAACTGGTAGTACCACTTGAGCTCGCCGGTATCCGCGTCGAGCGCGACGACCGCGTCGCTGTAGAGGTTGTCGCCGAGCCGCACGCTGCCGTCCCAGTCCGGCGCCGGATTGCCGGTGCCCCAGAACGCGAGATTCGTCTCAGGGTCGTAGGCCCCGGCGTTCCACACCGCGGCGCCGCCGGTCTTCCACGAATCCCCGGACCACGTCTCGTTGCCGGGCTCACCCGGCCCCGGAATCGTATAGAAGCGCCAGACTTCCTCGCCGGTCTTCGCATCGAACGCGGAGATGTGCGCGCGGATGCCCATGTCTCCGCCCGCGGTCCCGACGATCACCTTGTCCTTGATCACGTTCGGCGACATCGTGATCGAGAAACGGTCCGCCGCCTCGGCGACCTTCGTTTTCCAGACGAGCGTGCCGCTCTTCGCGTCGATCGCGAGCAGGTAAGCGTCGATCGTGCCCATGTACAGCGTGTCGCCGAGGATCGCGAGCCCGCGGTTCACGCGACCGCAGCAGAGCCGCGCGTCGGGGGACGGCTCGTGGTGGTACGTCCAGAAGACGCGTCCCGTCTCGGCGTCGAGCGCGACGACGTCGTTCGGCGCCTGCACGGTATAGAGCACGCCGTCGACGACAAGCGCCGTCGCTTCGAATTTCTCGAGCGAGCGCGCCTGCCAGATCCACGCGATCTCGAGATCTTTGACGTTCTCGGTATTGATCTGATCGAGCGGGCTGTAACGCTGGTTGGAGAGCGTCCGCGAGTAAGTGAGCCAGTTGTGCGGCTCGGCGTCGGCGTTCAGGATCCGCTCGAACGTCACCTCCGCCGGCAACGGAACGGACGCGACGATGCCGGCCGCGAGAACGATCGTCTGGTGCACGGAAGTGAAGGCTCTCATTGCGTCGCTCCGCCGGTAAGGCTTGCAAGGTAGCTCACGAGATCGGCGATCTCCTGAGCGGTCAGCTTGTCCTGGTAGGAAGGCATCGGCGATTCGGCGAAACCGTGCTCGACGAGATCCGCCTTGTCGAACGACCGCAGCCGCTCGTCCTGATCCATGATCTGCACGGTGAACGAATCGTGATTCAGCAGACGGCCGGTGATCGGCTCGCCGCCCTTCGGCGTGACCCTGTAGAAACGGTTCTGCGGCAGCACCTCCGCCTGCGGATCGAGCAGCGAGCGCTCGAGCTCGGCGGCACGCCGCACCGCACCGATCGCGGACAGGTTCGGGCCGAGCCGCGAGCCGCGGCCGGCGACCTGGTGGCAGTCGAGACACTCGCCCTTCCCTTCAAACAGCGCCTGGCCGCGGATCGGATCGCCTTCGAGCGCCGTCTGCCCGCTCGGCATCGAGCGCAGGTAAGCGACGATTTCCCTCGCCTGCTGCTCCGACATGTTCGGTGTCGGCGGCATCGGCGTGTTCGGGATACCGTTGAAGATGATCTGGACGATCTCGTCGTCGGTCAGCGGGCGGCGGAAGATCCCGCGGCCGAAGTGGATGCCGGCGATCAGATCGCCGTCCGGGCCGTGACAGTTCGCGCACACGGCCTGATAGGCCCGTGCGCCGTCCTCGACGTCGTATGCCGTTTGATGCTGGGCGGCCGCGAAAGGACTGGCAACGAGCGCGCCCACCGCGAACGCCGCGAAGGCTGCGAGCCTCGCGTCGACGTTGCGACGTCCGTCCCCCGTTCCCGACCGATCGATCCGCGCCTCGTGTTCTGACCTCTTCTCAGGGCGGCCTTGCACGCGCGTTCCCCCTCGTCGTGCGATGCCGGCATACTACCCGTCGGCGCGACGGCCAGGCAACGACACGGGCGTCGCCACGGCGTTCTACGGGGCGCAGCGGTTGGGACCGCTCAGAACCAGAGGCGGACGCCGGCGACGAGCCGCGTGTCGTCCGGATCCCGGCCCGCCGCGCGCCGCAGATCCGCCGTGTCGCCGAACGCTTTCTCGCGAACGACGCCGACGTAAGGGGCGATCTCGCGCCTTATCTCGTAGCGGAGCCTGAGCGCGAGCTCGACTCGCGCAAGCCCCCGTCCGAGGCCCCGCTCGCGGTCTGCGCTGCCGTACCAGTCGAGCTCGATCTCGGGCTCGAGGATCAGCCGCGGCGTGATCGCGAGCTCGTGGCCGGCATCGACGCGTGCAGCCGCGCGGCCGCCGTCGCCGAGATACGCCGTCGCCTCGAGCTCGAAGCCGTACGGCGCGACGCCCTGAGCGCCGAATGCGGCCCACGTCCGGCCCGGCCCGGGCTCGAAGTCATGCCGTGCGCCGGCGACCAGCTCCCACCAGCGCGCGATCGCGATGCCCGCGAGAAGCTCGACGTCGGCGTGCGACGTGTCGCCGCTCACGCGCTCGCCTTCGCTGCGGAGCCATATGCGGCGAAGGCTTCGTCCCGCCCACGCTCGGACCTCCCAGTCGAGCCGTTCCGATGCGTCGAGCTCCGCGGCCTCGAGACGGTCGATCAGCACGAACGTGTTGAACGGATCCTCGAGCCCGTGACCGTGGCGCACGTCGCCGAGATCCGGAAAGGCGGCCGCGCGCTGCGCGGCCGTGATCGGCGGGACGACGGGCTCTGCGTCGTGGCCGGCCGTCGCATGATCCGCATGATCGGAGCCGTGCACGTTCTCGACACGCTGCGGTCGATCGGCGTGCCGCGGATGCTCCACCTGCTGCGCGGCTTCGTCGTGCTGCG